>NZ_BBCC01000162.1 GCF_001311845.1 Desulfosarcina cetonica JCM 12296
TGGTGGCTCGCGTCAAGGCGGTGCTCCGGCGGGCGCGCCCTGCCGAGCGTCCCAACGGCGTGTCGCCGGCCCCATCGTTCTGGATGAAAACACCCGTCAGGTGACCGTCGACGGACATCCGCTCAATCTGACGCCCAGTGAGTTCGGTTTGCTCGGCGTCCTGATGGGGTCGCCGGAACGGGTCTTCTCACGCGGCGAACTCCTCGACAAGGTGCAAGGATATCGATTCGAGGGATATGACCGCACCATCGACAGCCATATCAAGAACCTGCGCAAGAAGATCGCCGTCCACCTGCCCGGCAGAGAAATCATTCTGACCATCTATGGGGTGGGTTATAAATTGAGTGTATAACAACGCCCAAAAGCCTGTTGTCCGCGAATGGCGAACAATAATGAAGGGTTGACAAGTTTTGGGCTTTATGCTTGGTATGGCGCGTCAACGGCGCCCATCCGATTTTTGCGGAAGGCGACCTGACGACGGATTCGCCGGTACGAATCGACCGGCAGCAACGCATCAGTAGCATTGCATCAATGGAAAGGACTTGATCCATGGGACAGGTACCTCGCACCCGCCAATCCATCCCTTGCGGCCACCGCCTCGGCCGCTTTGTTTCCCGTTTCCGTTTAACGCCCGGTATCAACGACCAAAGACCGTTTCCGTGGAAACATATCCAGCCCTGATCACCGGCGATTCAACGTTGATTGTCGGCAGCGATCCCATCGCCCGACCCAACCGGACGGCGGCCATCTCCCGGATATGCCTTCTCGGTTCGTGGCGATCATCCTGCCGGATGTTTCATCCCGCATGCAGACAAAGGAATTTGCCAAATGAACATTCTCAACACCATCGACGCATGGCAAAACTGGCGAAACGCAATTTCCCATGAAAAAAGTGTCGGCATCGTCCCCACCATGGGCGCCCTGCACGATGGTCACCGTTCCCTGATCACCCGCTGCCGGCGGGAAAACGACATCTGTGTGGTGAGCATTTTCGTCAATCCGACCCAGTTCAACGATCCCAACGATCTGAACAACTACCCGGTCACCTTCGACGAAGACCGGAACCTGTGCGCCGCCGAGGGCGTGGATGCCATCTTCATGCCCCAGTACGCGGATCTCTATCCCGACGACTACCGCTACCGGGTCATGGAAAACCGGGACAGCCAACTGCTCTGCGGTGCCCACCGCCCCGGGCACTTCGACGGCATGCTCAGTGTGGTCATGAAACTCTTCAACCTGGCGCGCCCCCAGCGGGCCTATTTCGGTGAGAAGGACTGGCAGCAACTTCAGCTGGTCAAGGGCATGGTGGAAGCGTTCTTCATGCCGATCACCATCGTGCCCTGCCCCACCGTACGCGAGGCCGATCAGCTGGCCTTGAGTTCGCGCAACCGGCGTCTTTCCAACGATCACCGTCAAAAGGCCGCCAAGTTTCCCCGCCTTTTGGCAACCAACGCACCGACCGGGGATATTATCCGTCTTCTGGAAAAGGATGGGTTCACGGTGGATTACGTCGAGGATTTCATGGGGCGGCGCTGCGCGGCGATCACCTGCGGTGGGGTAAGGCTGATCGACAACCTGCCCTCACCCGAAAGGCAGGAGTGATGATCCTTTGCCTGAACATCGGCAACACCAACATGACCGGCGGGGTATTTGACGGGCCGGAACTGCGGCTCGACTTCCGCCGGGCCGCCCATCCGCGAATTTCCGGAGATGAATTCGGCCTGTTTCTGCGCGGCGTTCTTAAGTCCAATGCCATCGATCCGCAGGCGATCCGCCACATCGCGGTCTGCTCGGTGCTGCCCGAAGCCACCTATTCGCTAAATACTGCCTGCCGGAAGTACTTCGCCATCACGCCGTTCGTCATCCGCGCCGGTGTGCGCACGGGGCTTAAAATCCGCTACCGCAATCCCCAGGAAGTCGGCGCCGACCGCATCGCCAACGCCATTGCCGCGGTGCACCAGCACCCGGACCAGGATCTGGTGGTGGCCGGTTTCGGTACGGCCACCACCTTGTGTGCCATCGGCGCGGACAAAACCTACCACGGCGGAGCGATCCTGCCCGGTATCCGGATCGGTCTGACCGCACTGGTCTGCCGCGCGCCCGGCTGGCCAGCGTGGAAATTGCCGCCGTGGATCATGCCGTGGGACGCTCCACCGCCGAAAGCATGCAGTCGGGGCTGTACTACGGTCAGATCGGCATGGTGCGTGAGATTATCGGCCGCATGCGCGACGAAGTGTTTCGGGGGGAAGCGCCGTTGGTGGTTGGCACGGGAGAATTCGTCAGCCTGTTCGATGCCGCCGGGATTCTGGATGTGATCCGCCCGGATCTGGCCCTCGAAGGGCTTTACCTGGCCTTGATGATGAATGGGTAGGAAATCCATCTCCCCGGCCGGGGCCGGGAAGATGGGGAGGGGACGTCTACTCGACGGCGGCGCGGGCAGCAGCCAGCCATCCATTCCACTTCTCCGTGTTCTTGGCGATCCACTCGTCCACGTGGCGTTCGATATCTTTCTGGGATTTCTCGCCCTCGTTCATGCGCGTATTCTGCTCGTTGATGTCGGACAGCGGCAGGGTAAATACCTCGAAAAACTTCTGGGCGGCCGGGTTCTTGGCAATGAACGTCTTGTTGGCCACGATGCGGATATCGTTGACCACGAACCCCATTTTGAGCGGATCGCTGACCGCGCCTTCCACACCTTTAACCGTCATGCGGTCTTCGGACCCGACTTGGGCTTCGCTAGGATTAATTTCAGGGACGTTGATCCACATCACATCTTTACCGGGTTTCAACTTGTAGACGGTCCAGTTAGGTGTCCAGGTATAGAAAAAAGCCGGTCCGCCACTATTGTATGTACCGATCGCGGATGCTATGCCGGCTTCATAGGAGGCTTTGACCGGATTGATAAAATCGTTAAGACCATATGCATTCATATGGTGCGCAATCACTTTTTCACAACCCCATCCCGGTGGACAGGCGGTCAGTTCGGCCTTGCCGTCGCCATTGGTGTCAAAAGCCTTTTTGACTTCGGGGCGCTTGAAGTCGTCCAATGACTTGATGCCAAATTTGTCGACTTCCTTTTTGGAGACCAAATATCCGCCAAGTCCGCCAGACTTTACAACATAGCCATACAATGCGGCCTTTTCTTTAAAATCGCTGGGAAGTTGGGCGTTGTGCATAGGGAACCAACCGTTGGTCCAATAATCCAAATCGCCTAGTGCGACGCTCTTGTAAAAAATCGGGTTCGGCAGGTCCTTGGGCTTCTTGACGGTATAGCCCAGCTCCTCCAGTCCACGCCGGACCAACGCTTCCTGGAAAAACCCGGTGTTCCAGGTGGCACGGGCCGGCTTTAGGGTAACGCCCTTGCCGGGTTTCATGTTCTTGGCGAAGGCCGGTGGAGCGACCACACTCAACCCCAGCACGGCCATGCAGACGGTCATTGTTTTCAACAGTTGTTTCATTCGATTCTCCTTCATTCGCGCGGTTGCGTTAACTGGATAATGGCTGCATCACTTGGGCCGGCAAGCGCGATCACCGCCTCCTTTTGCAGTCGGCAGCCGTTTTTCAGATGATCGATGTCACCAAAGAGCTAGCGCTTCTTGGCCATGGACTGGGTGATGCGGTCGAGCACAATCGCCATCAGCACGATGCTCAGGCCGCCGATGACCGCCTCCCCGATATCCAGGGTATTGAGTCCGAGAATCACCGGCGATCCCAGGCCGCCGGCGCCGATCAGGGCGGCGATCACCACCATGGAAAGGGCCATCATGATGGTCTGGTTGAGGCCGGCCAGGATAGTGGGCATGGCCAGGGGAACCTGGACCCGCTTGAGGACCTGCCAGTCGGTGGCACCAAAAGCCTGGGCCGCCTCGACCAGCTCGGGGTGAACCTGACGGATCCCCAGGCTGGTCAGGCGGATAATCGGCGGGACGGCAAAAATGATCGTGGCCAGAACGCCGGCAACATTACCCACGGAGAACAACATCACGATGGGGACCAGATAAACGAACGCCGGCGTGGTCTGCATGGCATCGAGTACCGGACGCATGAACCCCTCGAAACGGTCGCTGCGACCGGCAATGATGCCCAGCGGGACGCCGGCGATGGCGCAGAAAATCACCGAGGAGAGCACCATGGCCAGGGTGGTCATGGAGTCCTGCCAAAGGCCCAGCAATCCAATCAGGGTCATGGTGATGACGGAAAAAAGCGCCAACCAGACACCTGAAGCCCGCCAGGCGATAAGTCCGATGATCACGATCATGGCAATCGGTGGCAGTGCGTTCAGCCGCTGTCGAAACCGTTGAGGGTCTGCTCGATGGGCCACTTGATGACTTGGAAGAAGTTGCGGTAGTTGTCTACCAGCCAGCCCACGAACTGGGATACCCATATGTCCAGGGGAATGATTTTGTCTGTAAACATGATTGACTCCGTTGGGATCGGCGTTTCAGCGGATCGCCGGGCCGGTTGCCGTCGTCGGCGATAAGCACCATCCGATCGGTAAAAAAAGGATCGCCCGGAAAGGGGGCTCAGGCGGCGTTCATCTCACCCTGCTGTTCGTCCAGCCGTTCTTCCGTCCGATGCAGGGTCTTGAGGAAACGGTTCTTGGAAACGACGCCCCGGTAGTGATTGTCCGTGTCCACCACCGGAATGGGCCAGTTGCGCGAAGCGACCTCGGGCAGGATATCCTGCATGGAGTCCGCGGTGTTGATGGCCCTGGCGTCCTTGATGAAAGCGAGATCGATGGGGTTGTCCTTGGCATGTTCCGCAATGGCCTCACGCAAGGAATCGGACGATACCACACCGAGAAATCTTCGTTTGGCATCCAGGACATAAAGATGATCGTGCTCGCTGTTGCTGAGCAACTCCTGGGCGGCCCGAAGGCTACCGACCTTGGTTTTGATCAAGGTCGGGTGGGTATCCCGAACGATGTCGCCGGCGGAGATGACATTGGTGGGATCCACGCCCCGGAAGAAGGCGCGCACGTAATCGTCGGCCGGATTCTGCAAGATCTCCTCGGGGGTACCGACCTGAACCACCCGGCCCCCCTCCATGATGGCGATGCGGTCACCGATGCGCAGAGCCTCGTCCAAATCGTGGGAGATAAAAACGATGGTACGTTTGTCCTGCTCCTGCAACTTGAGCAGTTCATCCTGCATCTCGGTACGGATCAAGGGATCGAGGGCCGAAAAGGCTTCATCCATCAGCAGGATCTCCGGATCCACGGCCAAACCGCGTGCCAGGCCCACGCGCTGCTGCATGCCCCCACTCAATTGTGCGGGGGAGGAATCCTCCCAGCCTTCCAGGCCCACCTGGGCAAGGGCTTCCATGGCCCGTGTGCGCCGTTTGTCGGCTTCGATACCGGCAAGCTCGAGCCCGAAGGCCGCATTCTCCAGCACGGTCATGTGGGGCATCAGGGCAAAGGACTGGAAAACCATGCTCATGCTGTGTAGCCGGAACTTCAGCAGTTCGTCGTGGGACATCCGGACGACATCCCGGCCATCGACGATCACCTCGCCGGCCGTGGGCTCGATCAGCCGGTTGAGCATACGCACGATGGTGGATTTTCCCGAGCCGGAAAGTCCCATGATCACAAAGATCTCCCCCGACCGGATGGTAAAGTTGGCGTTGTTAACCCCCACGGTCATTCCGGTGCGCTCGAAAATTTCGGTTTTCTCCAGGCCTTGGCCAAGCAGGGTCATGGCTTTGTCGGGATTCGGCCCGAAAATCTTGTACAGGTTCTTGACGATGATTTTGTCATCCACATCCATTTCATGTGCTCCATTCCACGTTTGTCAAGGATCGGGCGCTACCGGTACCGCCTCTCTGGAACCTGAATCAGGCGAGGTGTGCATCTGTACAAAGCGATGCCCCATGCGGACGTATGCACCGTTGAACACGGGACCCATCGATCGCATTTTATTTTGTAATAAAAATAAAATAAGACCGAATTTGCTAAAACCGGCATCCATATTTCAAACCATATGGATAAAACAAGAAGTGTTTACAATAATATTTGGAAGGACTTTTCCCCCGATCGCATAGACGTATTTACGAATTTATATTTTGTGTTGTAAGCTTTCTGTTTTGTACCCCATCGTTCTGTCAAAGTCAACGCCGCCGGCCAGCGCTGCCCAGGGCAAGGTTGGACGTCCTGCCAACCATCTGCTATGATGAACATCGGAAAACGTCGACAAGGAAAAGGTACCAACGCACATATGAGATTACCGGAAATGAAAAGGATGGGAGGGATGGATGCCCGCTGTCTATGATGTACTGATTATCGGCTCCGGTACCGCAGGCCAGACGGCCGCGTACCGACTGAAAGACAAGGGACTGGCCGTAGGCCTTGTGGAACAGGACCAACGACCGGGGGGGACCTGTGCCCTGCGCGGCTGCCAGGCCAAAAAGTGGTTCTATGAGGCGCCGAAACCGTCGCCCGTTCACGGCACCTTGAAACCGCCGGCATCACCCAACCGGCCATCGCCAGTTGGCATCAGTTGCGTGATGCCAAAAACCGGTTTACCGGAGGGGTTCCACAACGGACCGTCGACGGCCTGCACAAGGCCGGCATCGACCTTATCCGCGGCCATGCCCGGTTCACCGGCAGCCAGACCCTTTCCGTGGACGACCGGCACTTTACCGCCGAGGCCATCGTGGTGGCCACCGGCGCGGTCCCCATGCCGCTGCCCATCCCAGGAGCGGGGCTGGTCATCGACAGCAGCGCCTTCCTCGAATTGGCGCACCTGCCCGAACGCATCGTTTTCATCGGCGGTGGATTCATCGCATTCGAATTCGCCCATTTCGCCAGCCGCCTGGGGCCATCGGGAACGCGCTGCATCATCCTTGAAGCCGCCCCCCGTCCGCTGGGACCCTTCGATGCGGAAATGGTCGCCCGGTTATCCGCGGCCTCGGCGGAGGAAGGGATCGAAATCCGCTGCAACGTCGCCATCACCGGCATCGAACGGGCCGGCAAGGAATTCATCGTCACCACCGCCGACAATCAACGCGTTACGGCCGACCTGGTGGTTCATGGGGCCGGGCGAATACCGGACTTCAAGGATCTCGATCTTGCCGCGGCCGGCATCGAAGCCTCTGCCCGGGGAATTCGAGTCGATGATCGGATGACCACCAGCAACCCACGGGTCTATGCGGTGGGCGACTGTGCGGCCACCATCCAATTGGCCCGGGTCGCCGACGCCGAAGCCCAGGTGGCGGCGGAGGCCATCATCGCTCGCAGAACGGGTCAAGAATCTCACACGGCCATGGATTACAGCGCCGTGCCAGCGACGCTGTTTACCTATCCCCAATACGCCATGGTGGGAAAAACCGAAAAGGCCCTGCAGGAAGCCGCCACGCCCTATTTCAAAAGCAGCGCCCACGGGCTTGGCTGGCCGACGTACCGCCGCGTGGGCCTGCACTCGGCTGCTTACAAGGTGCTTGCCGATCGGGAGGGTCAGATACTCGGTGCCCATATCATTGCCGACAACGCGACGGGAATCATCAACACCTTTGCCCTGGCCATGCAAAACCGCATTCCGGTGGCGGACCTGCACCGTCAAAGCATCATGACGCCCTACCCGTCACGGGAGAGCGACCTGATTTACATGCTCGCCCCCCTGCTGGCTTAGCGGCGGGTTGACGCTTCCGGTTCACCCGGCGGGTCGTCCGCATCCAGTACCGCGCGGATTTCCTTGGCCAGTTCGCGGGTCACCACCGGTTTGAGCACAACGCCCTGGATGCCAAGGGTTTTGATTCGCTGCCGGTCGAACTGCTCGCTGTACCCCGTGCAGAGGATAATCGGCATCCGCGGACGGGTTCGCTTGATTTCCAGGGCCAGCTGGAGGCCGGTCATGTTGGGCATGGTCACGTCACTGATCACCAGATCGAAACGATCCGGCTGAGCGTTGAAGACTTCCAGGGCTTCGATGCTGCTGGTCCGTGCGGTGACCCCATAGCCCAACCGTTCGAGCTTCTGCCGCATCATCCTCACGATGGGGGCCTCATCGTCCACCAGCAGAATCCGTTCATGACCGCGCGGAATCGGATCGGTCGTATCCTGGGCGTCATCCTCCGCCTCACGCGCATGGCAGGGGAAGTAGGCGTTGATCTCGGTCCCCTGGCCGGGCGTGCTTTTCAGTTGGATATCGCCGCCATGGCTCTGAACGATGCCCAAGACCACGGCCAATCCCATGCCGGTACCCTTGTTCTTATCCTTGGTGGTGAAGTAGGGCATGAAAATCTTGTCGCGAATGGCCGGATCGATGCCGCGGCCGGTGTCGGATACCGACAGACGCACATACGTGCCCGCCGCCAGCCGACCACTTTGCGCATCGCTTGGCTCACATTCGACCTCGTCAACGGTCACCTGCAACGCGCCGCCCGTTTCTTCCATGGCATGGAAGGCATTGGTGATCAGGTTCATGGCCACCTGATGAATCTGGGTGGGATCCGCCACCACCGATCGGCAGCGGTTATCCATCTTCGCGTCGATGGTGATGGTGCTGGGCAGCGAGGCCCGGCAAAGCTTGATCACCTCCTTGACAATGGTCTGGATGCGGATCGCCTTTTTCTCCTGTTTGGCCTGGCGGCTGAAGGCCAGGATCTGCTGCACCAAATCCCGCGCCCGGGTCGAGGCCCGCAGAATTTCGTCCACATGATCCTGCAGCGGGCTTTCCGGGGGGAGGTCTTCCTGGAGCATCTCGGCAAAACCCACCAGCGGAAAAAGGATGTTGTTGAAGTCGTGGGCGATGCCGCCGGCCAAGGCGCCGATGGCCTCCATCTTCTGGGCCTGGCGCAAATGTTCCTCCAGGTCGAGCTGTTCGGTGATGTCGCGCTTGACGGCCACGAAGTTGACGATCGTCCCCTGTTGATCGAAGACCGGCGAGATGGAAACCTCTTCGTGGTAAACGGTACCGTTTTTCTTGCGGTTGACCATGCGTCCATGCCAGGTCCGGCCCGCGGTAATCGTATCCCACAGGTCGCCGTAGAAGGCCTCGTCATGGTGGCCGCTTTTCAGGATGCGGGGGGTGCGGCCGACCGCCTCAGCGCGACTGTACCCGGTGATGGCCTCGAATGCCGGATTGACATACTCGATGGTTCCGCTCCCATCGGTGATGAGGACCGCCTCGGCGACCTGATGGATGGCCGATCCCAGCCGCCGCAGTTGCACTTCCTTCTTCCGTTCGGCGGTAATTTCATGGAGCTGTTCGACAATCATTGAAATAGCGCCATCTGCGCCAAAAATGGGAATTGCGTTCACCTTGAACCAGCGGTCCAGGGCAGGCTCATAACGTTCGATGGTCTCAATCCGGCCGGACGCAAGGGCCTTTGTCGTGGCGCAGTGGTCGCAGGAATAGCGGTAGCCCAACAGCTCGTAGCATTTCTTGCCGCGCACCGCCTCGGGCGTTAACCCCAGCAAGTCGTAGCCGGCCTGGTTGTAGGCGATAATGGTATGATCGGTTTCTTGCAGGCCGATGACATCGGGAATACCGTCCAAAATGGTCTGCAGCATGCGCTTGGACTCGATGAGCAACGAACGCTCCTGGTCCAGCTCCTGCTGGGTCTGAACCAGCGCGGTGACATCCTGGGCCATGCTTAAAAGCTTTTTCTGTCCATTGATCGTGATGACTTCGGCTGAATAGAGGACCTGAAGCGGATTCGGTCTCTGCGGCATCAGGGTAAGAGGCAAGTTTTTCACACTGCCGTGATGCTTCAAAACGGCAAGCAGCTTCTTTCGGTCAGCCTGCGAAATGATACCCATCGCCGTGGAAGAACGGCCGATGACCGCCTCGCGGGTCAACCCGGTGGCGCGCAGGGAGGCCTCGTTGACTTCGTCATAGATGCCATCTTCCAGCGAACTGATGGTCATCAGGGTGCTGTTCCAGTGAAACGCCTTGGAAAATTTCTCTTCGGACAGTCGCAGGGCATCCAAGGGCCGCAGGCGCTCGGTAATGTTCTCCCGAATTTCGAGAATACGGGTGACCACGCCATTGGCGTCGCGCACGGGGCAGGTACGCACCTGCCAGGCGGTTCCATCGGGTGTTCGGATAACGATACTCTCGATGGTTCCATCGGCGATGCTCTTTTTGACCGGACAGTCCTGGCAAGTCGATCCGGACTGACGCCAGATTTCCTGGCAGCGTGCGCCCATGATGCTTCGCGGGGTTTGCCGACATACGCGCAGACGGCTTGGTTGGCCCACAGGATACGCTGGTCCAGATCGTGCAGAAGAATATGATCCGGTTGGTGGTCGAGGATCGTGGTACGTTCGATGTTGGCGTCCATGAGGGCCCTGGCCGATGCATCGAGTTTGTGGAACAGAACGGCATAGGGACGCTGCAACCCGGATCGGATCAAGGCCAGGTACACCATGAAAAAAGAGGCCAGTTTGAAATCATGCCCCAGCAGGTTCAACCACTCATAGCGAGGGTTGTAAAAGGCCGATGCGAATTGGGCCGGTACCATGAAGCCGATGGCCCCCGCAAAAAGAACATAGACCTCCCCATCAAGATACTGCCGCTGGTCGTGCAACAGCCACAAGGCGGAAGCATACAGAACGATAATGACGCCCTCGACGGTCCACTTGAAGGGCGTGGCGCCGGTGTCCGCGACATAGCAGGTCGGAAAAATCTTCCAATGGAAGATGGATAGCAGGATCAGCACCGTCAAGGCGGAAAACCCCACCAGCGACCAACGCTGTTGAAGCGCCGGTTCAGCAACAGCGGAAAAGCCAAGAAGGCCAGGCTTTGCAAGCCACGGCCGGCCAACCAGAGCTGAACGGACGCATCCGAGACGCCCTGCAGGCTGATGAACCGGTTTCCCTGATAGCCCAACGCGTGGACCAAATCGATGACGCCGATGAAAAAAAGGGCGGTACCCAAGAAAACGAAGGCGTCGTTGTCGACCTGGCGGCGGGTATTCCAAACGATCAGGAACAAGGCCCAAGCCACGGAAATGGCAAACAGCTCCGAGAAGATATGCGAGAGGTAAAAGTCGAACCGGCCGAGCACATGCAGAAGAGCGAGGGCAATCAGTCCGGTGACAATGGAAAACGTCAGCGCGTTGCGCGGTTGTTCCATTGGAGCATCCGTCGTGGTCCTTGAAGGGATGATCCTGGCTTCCACTGAAATGAAATCCTTTCACGGGGCTTGGGGCGATTAATACAAAGGATCATCATCAATGGAGAGAATGGGCGTTGGGCCCGGCGGCACAATTTGCAGTGCGGTCATCTTCAACATGGTGACCGTCGACAGATTTAACATTATTAACTCATACCCTGACACGTTTCGACAAATCAATATTTATCCTTTAACCGGCGTCGTTGACGATCGGGTAGACCACGCCGCCGGCAAGGACGATCAGATCCCCGATCTGCATTTCGATGGTACGGGTGTTCCTGCCGCTGCCGCAAAACACCTTTCCCAGGGGCAACAAGCTTTCGTCGAACACCACACGGATGTCCCCGCGTACGGGAAACGGTCCGACACCGCCGATTTCGAACCCCAGCTCCGGCTCAACCTGCTCCGGGGCGATGGAGCGTAAAACCTTTCGGTTGACCTGCATGGCATCGGCCAGCTTCTTGTAGTGGATGCGATGGTGACCGGTCACCGCGGCCAGGATCCAGTCGCCGTCCTTGATGCGGAAAACCACGGTCTTCAGCAGGTTGTGGGTCAGGTGGGGAACCTTTTGGTGGGCCTCGTCGATACTGGTGACGGGTTCGTGCGCATGCACGTCAAAGGGGAATCCGCTCTGTTCGAGCATTTGAATGACGGATTGATAAACCATAACATTGTCTGTCTGTTCGCATTTTGCACGTTGAAATCGCCCGGCTTGCGCCGGAATCGGCGGGGCGTCTTGCATGCCAATTCCCACGCCTCTCCTACAGCATCGTCAGGTAGCGGTCAACCTTCCAGAGGGTGATGTGTTTCGTGAATTCGCCCCACGCCCCTTTGCGGTTGGCTTCATCCATGCCCCGGTCCTGGGAACCGGAACGGGCTTCGTGGACCGGGGGGAGCGATCCCGGCCGACTGGGGCGCCTTAATGACAGGTGTTACGAAATTGTTGGCAAGCGTTAAAAAAAGCAGGATTCCGTTGGATTCAGTTCGCTGCAGGCGCGATCATTCCAGCCTGGAGAAAACCCTGCGAACAGGTTTTCTCCAGGCTGGGAGGCGCTATTCGACAAGGGCTGCCAGCCAGGCGGCAAAGCGGTTCTCACCGGCCGGCCGCAGGCCGAATTCGGCCCCGGCCTTGAAAATGGCCGCCACCATGCTGTCGCCGTAGCCCCGACTGCAGGTCATCAGAAAACCGCCACCACCCTCGGCGTGCTTTTCCAGCGGGACGATCTGGCAGGGAACGTGGCAGAAGGGCCCCTGCAGCAGAAAGGGCGGTGTTTTGGCAGGATCCAAAAGATCCAGGTTGGTCAGTTTTTCAGCGACCAGAAACGCATCCGGCCCGAAAAGGGCCACGCAAAGGGTCGCCTCGCCGACGTCGGTATACCCGGAATCATCCGGCATGACCGGTGCCGCCGTACCCAGGTGATAAATCGAGGCCTGGGTGCGGTTCATGCGATTGACCAGCGTGCCACCGGCCAGGCGGGATTGACCGGGAGCCGCCGGCACGGGCAGGTCGCAAGGGGTGAAATCACCGACATTGCTGTCCTGCAGATCCCAGCGGGTCTTGTGGGAGAGGTCCACGATCCAGGGCCCCTGTCCTTCGTCGTCATATTCCAGCGCCACGGTCCAGTTGTCGCGCACCTCGCTTTGGCGGGGAGTTACCCCGAACCGCACCGGTGATTCTCGTTTTATCTCAACCATAAGAAGTACCTCATTGCCAATCGTGTTAAGTGTTAAGTTTTAAGTGTTAAGCGGTGGATCGAAGCTATTTTATAAATAGAAATGATAGAATTCCTTCGCTTAACACTTAACACGGGAAACTTAACACTGATTCATTGCCACTGGTTCAAATAGAAGGTTGTCCAATTTACATGTTTCGTTCAGGCTTTCATGCGATCGCCCTTGGGATCGTAGAACGGCATTTTCACCACCCGCGCATATCGCCGGACCCCGTTGCACTCGTCCTCGAAAATCTCCAGCCGGGTACCGATGTCGGCCAGCGGCCCCTCCACCAGGGCCATGCCCACGGACTGACCGGTGGTAAAGCTCTTGCGCATGGTGGCCACATAGCCGCGCACCCGGCGGTCCACGATCAGCGCGCCGTCACGGGCCGGCCGGTCGTCGTCTTCCATGCGGATACCCACCAGCTTGAGACGATCGGGATCGGTCTCCGCCTGGCGCAGGGCCACGGCCCCGACGGTTCTGGCATCGCTCTTTTTACGGTCCCAGAGAAAACCGAGCCCCACATCCAGCAGGTTGGTGCGCTGCTCCGACTCCTGCCCCAGAATGATGTGGCATTTTTCCATGCGCAGGACGTTCTGGGCCTCGACACCGAAATTGCGGATGCCGAACGCGGCACCGGCCGTCTTGAGCATCTCCCAGACCGACTTCATATAGGATGAGGGCATGTGCAGCTCATAGGAGAGTTCGCCGACAAATCCCAGGCGCATGACGCGCACGGGGATGGTCTCCTGAATGAGACATTCCGTGTACCCCGAAAAAGGCAGCACCGTGTTGGAAATATCGATATCGACTACTTTTTCCAAGACCTTGCGGGCATTGGGGCCGGAAAGATTGATGACGCCCATAGCATCGGTCAGGTTGACCAGATGGAAGTCCCAGCCGTCAAACCGGGTGTGATAGCGGATCCACTCGACGGTCTGCCCGGCCCGGCCGCTGGAGGTGGTGAAGTAGTAGTCGTTCTCACCCAGTTGGGTCACCACGCCGTCATCGATGACGCAGCCGTCGTCGTTGCACATGGCCGAGTACTTGATGCGCCCGGTTTTTACCTTGCTCATGTCGGAGACATAGACCCGCTGCAGGGCCTTGAGCGCATCGGGCCCATGGATGCGGAACTTGCCCAGGGTGGAGCCGTCGAGCATGCCCACGTTGTTTCTCACATTGAGAATCTCTTCCTTGCAGTCGAAATCGGAAGAGAAGTAGCGGGCCCGCTGCCAGACACCGATATTGCGGAAGACGCCGCCATCTTCGATCTGATTGCGGTGCATGGGCGTGCGTTTGAACATGTGATGGTTGTAGCCGGCATAGGTGGCGATGAAGGTCGGCACCAGGGGCGGGCGCTGGGTCGTGGGAATCGGCGTGTTGATGGATGCCGTATGCCGGGCGACGAACAGGGGCAGGTTGTGCCCCGGGATGCCGCCCTGCCCCGGGCCGGTACCGGCGGAAGTAAAGCGCTTGATCAGCTCGGGCACGTCGAACCCCATGGCAATGGCCTGTTTGATGTTCTTGACCGTGGTGTCCTCGTCAAAGCAGATGAAGCTTTTCCTGCCCTTGACCGGCGCGGTGACCAGCTTGCAGCCGCGCTGGGGGCCGGGCAGAGTGGAAAGTTTTTTTGCGCATCGGCCACGGCAGCGCCCATCCCGGCACCGGTGGCATCGGCGGCGTTGAGGCCGGCCAGCCGTCCGGACGCCTCGATGGACACCGGATCGTTGAGGCCGGTCATGCGGCCGGCGGCAAACATCTTCTCGGGCAGGTCGGTCGGCAGGAAGTAGCCGGTCAGGCTGTCGTAGCGCATGGTCGCCCCAGCCAGGATAAAGGGCCCGTTGACCGGGGTCAGTCCGGCCGACGCCACCAGCAGATCGCAGTCAAATTCCCGTTTGACGGTGCCTTCCACCGTGGCCAGAGTCACTTTCTCCACCGCCTTGCCGCCGCGGGCCCGGGTGGCCACCCAGCCCTTGAGCAGCGGGATTTTGCGTTCGGCCAGAGCCAGCATCAGATCGGGATTCTGGCCGTCTGCACGGATATCGGCCACGCAGGCCACCTTGAGCCCCAGGTCGAACAGATCCGCGG
>NZ_BBCC01000163.1 GCF_001311845.1 Desulfosarcina cetonica JCM 12296
GGCGCGCCGCACGACGTCCAGGTCCCCGCCGGCGGAGAGTTCCATGAGCGTGTCGGCGCCCTCTTCCTCGGCGGCCACGGCTTTTCTCACTTCCAGGTCGATATCGCAGATGTCCGACGACGTGCCGATGGAGGCGTTGACCTTGGTGCGCAGGCCGCGGCCGATGCCGACCACTTTTTGCGCGTTGCGAAAAGGGTTGTTGGGAATGACGATCTGCCCCTTGGCCACGCGCTGGCGGATAATTTCCGCATCGATGTTCTCGTCGAGCGCCACCGTGCGCATCTGTTCGCTGATCACGCCTTCCCGGGCCAGTTCAATTTGTGTCTTCATGGTGGGATTCCTCCTTTTGCACGGATCGGGGCCCTTGGAACCGGTTCGCCCAATAAAAAACCCCGGACCGAAAATAGAATTTTCCGTCTGGGGTTTTGCCGTCACCACCAGGACACAACGCTTCACGGCAGGTCTTCTGACTCGCGGATCGTTCTACCGGCCGCCCCTTCCCGCATCGTTTCGGTCACATCCACACGATGCAGTGGTCATGGCGGCTTTCGTCCCCGCTCACAGCGACGGGTTCGTCCCGGAATCGCACCGGGTTCCCTATTATCCTCATCAGAGGCACCGCAAAACACAAATAATTTTTAGGTAGGATGTATTTAAACCTTGCGTAGCTGTCAATAAAATTTTGACGGATTCATATTCGTAGCGGGACACCGTCGTCATGGCCCGGGGATTTCCGAGAGGGTCTTTTCGAATTCCGCTTTCAAGGGGCCGCCCAATGCCACGGCATGCCGGGCGGCGGTGCGGGCTTCATCGATGCGGCCCTGCTCCAGCAGCACCTGGGCCAGGTTGTTGAAAGTCGCCCCTTCAGCGGGAAATTTCAGCGTGGCCTGCCGGAAAATACCTTCGGCGGCCTTCAGGTCCCCACGCGCATAGCGGCAGACGCCCACCCCCAGGTAGGCCGCCAGGCTGTGCGGCCACCGTTTCAGGGCGGTTGCATACGCTTCGGCCGCCAGTGCCCATTTACCCATCCGCTCCAGGGGACTCACGGCGCGCAAATAGGCCTCTTCCGAGCTGCGGGCCGGCAACTCCGACGACGGCAGCACCAACAGTCCCCAGAATTCCCCCCGTCGCCAGGTCCGCGTGAACACATCCAGGGATAACAGCTTGTCCGCCTCGGTTCCGGAGTGCAGGACCACATTTCGCCGCTCCAGGTCCAGCCCGATCACCACCGCGTAATGCCACACCGGATACCAGGCCAGTCCGAGATTCTGCAGGACGATCACCGGATGGCCAGCCGGATCTCATCCACCAGGGCATTGGGCTCCGGCAGCAAACAGGCGATGCGATCATGCCGGCGGGCACCGGCGATCATGGCCGATTGAAGGCTGCCCTTCAGCGAAGGGGTGAATACGTCGGCGGTGAGGGCGGCCGGCGAGATTCGCACGCCGCTCCAGGACAGGGTCATGGCCAGGGCGGCTGGACCGCATTGGTCGGTTTTCTGGGGAAAAAAGGGAACGTCCGCGGCACGGTATTGGCGGGGCTGATCAGGAATCGCCGAGGGCCAGCGGATCCCGGCCGTCCTGCACAACTGGCGATTGTCAGGACCGGCACCAGGATCATTAACAACCCTTTTACGTGTTTATCCATGGCCACGGCGATACGCGTTTTCGGCGCGGCCTAGTAATGTTTTTTTACAAAGGGAAAAACATCGGTATATCCCAAAATATCGGTTATCAACAGCACGATGAAAACGACCACCGTGGCGGTAACGATCGCGCCCACGGCGCTGCCGGCTGCCGGCAGCTGATCCATGCGATCGGCCAAGGCGATGATCTCGGCATCCGACAGGCTGTCGATCCGCGCCGAGGCCTCCTGAACATCGATTCCCTGGGAAACCAGGGCCTGCCGAACATCCTCACGCGCCAGAACGGCATGCACGGCGGCACGGGATTCGGCGACACGGCCGGCATCGAGGATTGTTTCGGCAGAAATCATCCTGGCCATGACCTGCTGATAAGGGGTAAAAATCACCATCATGAAAATGGCCAGGAACAGGCTGACCGGTCTTGCCAATGTTCGCACCTTTTTCATCCATCACCTCTCTTTTATTCACGTTGGGAAAATCGATTCGCGCGGCCGGAGCACTGTTGTCAGGGGATGATACAATCGACGCCATCGGCCCAACGGGGGAATCGAGCCATGGCCTGCCTGCGGGGCAGCTGCCGACAGCCTTGAGTGCGCGATCGTTTTTCTCCTAGATATCAAGGGGATAAAAAAGTCAAGCCGTCTGTGAGAAGGCGTATGGGGAAAGAACCGGGGCGGGCATCACAACTTCTCAAGCGCGTCGGGAAGCGATTCGACAAAAGCCCGGATCTCGTCGCGTACACGGCGATAGTGCACCATGGCGGCCTCCTCATCGGGCGCGTCCTTGGCTAAGGCCGGCGGATCGTCGAAGCCCACATGAACGATCTTGACCGGCCCTGGAAAATAGGGACAGGTTTCATGGGCATGACCGCAGACGGTAACCACATAATCCCACGGCTGCCCGATAAATTCGCGCGCCAGCTTGGCGTGATGATGGGAGATATCCACGTCGACCTCGGCCATGGCCCGCACGGCCAGCGGATTGAGGCCGTGGGTTTCGATTCCGGCCGAACGGGCTTCGATCCGATCGCTTTTCATATGGTTGACCCAGCCCTCGGCCATTTGGCTGCGACAACTGTTTCCGGTGCATAAAAACAGGATCCGGATGGGTTTCATCATGGTCTCCTCTCCCGGCTACCACGGTATCGTGCCCTCCGCATCCATGGCGAACGGCTTCATGTAGGCATCCAATTCGGTTTTGGCCTTGGGTGTCAACGGCGGGCAGTCCGCACTGCCTTTGACGCCATCTGCCACGCGGGTGGCGAAAACCATGCAGGTGGGTTCGCCACACTGGCGACAATTCGTTTTAGGCAGACATTTCAATATCCGGATCAGCTGGGGCCTGGGCATGCCCTCGTACCGCGGGGTGATGGCCGCGCGATTTTCCCACACCCGGTTGATCTCGCGTTTCACCCATTCGATGATCTTCCTGACCTCATCCTCGTTCTTGTTGGCGTTCACGGCGATTTTGCGGCCATGAACGGTGAGCAGTTTGCCGTGTATTTTGAACGTCACCGAAGGAGGATCCTTGATATATTCGAAGCCCCCCCACTCGGCGTTCAAATACGGCAGCGCCTCGGAAACATCCTGATCCAGGTGGGCAAAGCACTGAACACTCATGGCACCAGGCATGCATTTGTTGTTAAAGATTTCAATCCGGTAAGAATCGAGAAGCATTTTGGACCTCCTGCCGCTTTTTGGCGTTCGTGTGGCTCATCGAATTCGACGATAGAGAGCGGCTGAACGATCCGCTGGCGCCGCCACGTCATCAACGAATGTGATGTTTTATCTGGATACGCATGTCTGTATCCCTCCGGACATAGCAACGCTGAATTTCCATCATATGCGGTGGAAGAGCCTCAGATACCGCCGCTAAACGGAACGATAACAAAATAAAGGCCCAGCACGGTGATCACCACCGCTGCACTGCGACGGAACCACACACCAGTGCTCTGCCAGGCATTGTTTTCGGTCAGTTTGCGCACCATGGCCGTGGAACTGCCGGCCACGGCGATCGGCAAGCAGTGTCCGGCAGCAAACAAAAGCATCATCAGCGAACCGGCGGCGACTCGATGCTGCACGGTGACCATGGCCAAAATGGGTGCGATGAAACCGAAGGTACAGGACCCTGACAAAACGCCATAGGCCAGGCCCAACCCGAACGCACCATGGATACCTCGCAGATTGAACCGGTACAGCAGGGATCCGCTCATGGTGCAGGCCTGAACACCCAACATCCCCAGGGCCACCCAGATCAAAACAATTCCCACCAGCACCTGCCACCAGTGCCCCACATCTCCTAGCATGCGCCCCATCAGGGTACAAGCGCCCCCCACAACAGCGATGGTGATGAACAGACCGATGGAAAAGGCGGTGGCATACCAGGCGGCCCGGCGGGGGTTAATGGCGTTCTGCTGACCGCCCACATAGGCAACGATCAAGGGGATAGATGCCAGGTGGCAAGGAGAGAGGAGCACACTGACCAGCCCCCACAGGAAGGCGCCGACCAGAGAGAACAGGGAGCCACTGCTCATCCACTGGTTCACCGTAATTAAAAGTAGATCCATCGTCCGGCGCCTACATGATGAAATTGAAGATATACCCCACCAGAAGGATACCCATCGCGACAACGCCGATAAACGTACCGATCAAACGCGGTTTGAGCACCTTGCGCAGAATGATCATCTCGGGCAGCGACAGGGCGATCACCGACATCATGAAGGCCAGCACCGTTCCGAGAGCCGCCCCCTTGCCCAGCAACGCCTGGACGATGGGGATGATGCCGGCGGCATTGGAATACATGGGGATACCGATCAAGACCGACAAGGGCACCGACCACCAGGCCGACTTGCCCATGAACGCGGCCATCACGCCTTCAGGAACGTAGCCGTGAATGCCGGCGCCCACGGCAATCCCCAACACGACATAGATCCAGACCTTGCCGACAATATCGCGCACCGCCTCGAGGCCATATTTGATCCGCGCCGCCCAGTCCCGGGAATCCTCGGGCAGGTCCACATTGCCCGCCTGGATCTGAAAGACCCATTCCTCCAGGTGGCGCTCCATTTTTAGCCGCCCGATCACCCAGCCGGCGACCATGGCGATGGCGAGACCGGTGCCCATGTAAATGGCGGCCACTTTCCAGCCGAACAAGCCGTAAAGCAGAACCAGGGCGATCTCGTTGACCATGGGGGCAGCGATCAGGAAGGAAAAGGTCACCCCCAAGGGCACGCCCGTGGTCACGAAACCGAGGAATAGCGGCACGGCCGAGCAGGAACAAAAGGGAGTGACGATCCCCAGGATCGCGGAGAGCACGTTGCCCACGGACTCGCGCTTGCCGGCCAGGATCGCCCGCGTACGCTCGGGAGTGAAAAACGACCGCACAATACCAACACCGAAAACCACCAGGGTGAGCAGCATGAGCACCTTGGGTGTTTCGAAGACGAAGAATTCCACGGCGCTGCCCAGATGGCTGGTCGTCGAAAACCCCGTCAGCCGGGCCAACAGTCGGGTGAACTGATCGGCAAATTCGGTCAAGTTGTGATACACAAGAAACCAGACCGCCATCAACAGCACACTTCCGGTGGTATACACCGCACCCGGTGATAGTTTGGCAATGGTGGCGGACAACAACGCCCCCCCCGTGTGCTTGAAGTTGGATCTATTTCCCGCCATTGGTTTTTTTTCAGGTGCCATGCTACACGTCCCTTCGTACCTTGCTTTTCGATTTGACGTTCACGGGTCCCTATTTTGGAACGCCAAGTTTTTCAAATGTCTCCACGATGCTTTGTTTGTCCAGGAAACCCACATGGCGGCCCACTTCCTTTCCCGAAGCATCATAAAAGATCTGCGTCGGGATGCCCCGGACACCAAAACGCTGGGCCTGTTCCCGGTACTCCCACACATCGATGAAGATGACCGAAGCCCTTCCAGAATACGTTTTTTGCAGATCTTCGATAATCGGCGCCATCATCTTGCAGGGAATACATTTGTGGGCTCCCAGATCCACCATGGTCACCATCCCCGGCGCGGGAACAGGCGGGATGCCGTCCATCGAAGGCCCATCGGCAAATGCGGCCACCACCCATACACCGGCAGCCAGCATCGCAGCGGCAAGCATCCCGTACCGAAGCCTCCTGTGTTTGCTTTTCGATCGTCTCATTTCTGACAGTCACAGGTGATGTTCCCGGCGATGATCTCTTTCCACTCCCCGAGCACGTCGTGGGTCCAGCAGTCGTCGGCACCGGCGGCCTCGCGCATGGTCAGGGCGAGAATATAAGCCAGTTCCTTGACCGTTGCACCGGCCTCCAGGGCGCCCTTGAAGTGTTTCAGGACGCAGGGTTTCGATCGTCCCTTGATGGACAGGGCGAAGCAGATGAACTGGTAGGTCTTCTCATCGATGCTCCGTTTCTGGGCATACAAGGCATCCATCTCATCGAGCATATCGGCGAATTCCGGAAAAAACTCGGCTAACATCCGCATGTGGATATTTCCTCCTTGGTTATCGACGCGTTGATCATCCCTTAAAACGTGATCTGCCTAGTCAAGGATCCCCTTGACCGCAGCCTTGACGCGATCGATGTCAGTGCGTTCAAGTGCGAGGTTCTTGCTTTTTTCAATCCCCTGGTCGGTGAGAACGACATAGTTCTTCAACGGCACCTGCGCCCGTTCGAGAATTGCCTTGGCACAGCCAATCTGGCAGCCGTCGATGGCCACCATCACCGGCACATCCCTGGCGGACTGCATGAAGCCGGAAAGCTGGCCACCAATCCCCGCCAGGCAGAACATCTTGCCAAATCCCTCCTGGGTCAGTTCGACGGCCGCCTGGTTAGACAGCTGGCCGACATTGGAGCCTCCGGAACATGCCAGAATCATGATATTACTACCACCTTCACAACAGTTTTCAGCCATTTTTTTCCTCATTCTCTCGGTTTTTCAGGACACCCGTTTACGGTCAATCATGCTGCGTTGCCACCAGGCTTTTCATCGACGATTGACCGTCGGCTATTTGATCCACCCGAGAACATCCGCCTTTTTTGGAATCTTGCCCACCGATTTCACTTCGCCGTCGACCACCACGGCCGGCGTGCCGAAAACGCCGTAGCCGGCGATCTCCATGACGTCGGTGACTTTTTCCACCGTTGCGGCCACGCCGCTTTCGGCAACCGCATCCTTGACAATCTGTTCCGTCTGTTTGCATTTCGCGCAGCCCGGGCCAAGTACTTTGATGTCCATGATTTTCTCCATTGTTTAGGGTTTGCATGAATTATCGATAAAGGGTCGATGTCTTCCGTTCACCACGCATCGCTCCCATCATCCCGTTGCCATACTCCCGAAAATCAAGCCGCTGATGGTGGCCATGACGACCACCAGGGTCACGAAGGCAACCGTTTTCCGCGTTCCGATAACGCTGCGGATCACCAGCATGTTGGGCAAGCTCAGCGCCGGACCGGCCAGCAGCAGGGCCAGGGCCGGTCCCTTGCCCATGCCGGCACCGATGAGTCCCTGGAGGATGGGAACTTCGGTAAGGGTGGCAAAATACATGAACGCCCCCACGACCGAGGCAAACAGGTTGGCCCACAGCGAGTTTCCGCCCACCAGACCGCTGATCCATTGGGAGGGAATCAGTCCCTCGGCACCGGGCCGCCCCAGCAGCAGCCCCGCCACCAGCACCCCGACCAAGAGCAGCGGCATGATCTGCTTGGCGAAATCCCAGGAGGCGGTGAACCACGATTCGGTTTCTCCACGGGTGGTGGTCTGCAACATGACGAAAGCCACCAGGCCGATGGAGAAAGCCAACAGGGGATATTGGGGAACGACCAGGGCAGGCACGAGCACCGCTATGGCGGCGATCACCAGTTTGTAGGGTTTCACCCGCATCCAACGGACCATCAACACCCCCAGCAGGAAGGCGAACCCACCGGCCAACCACCATTTGATGGCGAACACGGCCGACCAGAGGCTGCCGGCCTGCTCCGGGCGCCCCCAGGTGGCGGAGACCAGCAGCCCGACCATGGCGGCGAACAGGAGGGTAGTCTGCCACAGGGGACGTTCCACCTCGGGCGTGGGCATGTACATGGCCGAGGCGGCTTGGCCGTCTCCTCCTTGCGGAACAGCAGATGCATGAACAGCCCGATGACCACACTGAAGATGACAGCCCCCACGGCGCGGGCCACACCGATATCCGGCCCCAGGATGCGTGCGGTGAGGATGATGGCCAGCACATTGATCGCCGGACCGGAGTAGAGAAAAGCGATGGCCGGTCCCAAGCCGGCGCCGCGCTTCCAGATGCCGGCAAACAGCGGCAGCACCGTACAGGAACAGACGGCCAAGACAGAGCCGGAAACGCTGGCCACCCCGTAGGAGAGCACCTTGCCGGCGCCGGCGCCAGGTATTTCATCACCGCGCCCTGGGAGACGAAGACCGCCACCCCTCCGGCAATGAAGAACGCCGGCACCAAGCAGAGCAGGACATGTTCCTGGGCATACCATTTGGCCAGGGCCAGGGACTCGATCACCGCATGGCTGAAACGGGCGTTATCCACGGGCAGGAAGAAGAAGAGCAGAAAACCGCCGACGATCATGGCAAGCGGTTTCCAGACCGCCTGCCAGTCGATGAGGCTGGGTGCCTCCGATTCGGTCGCCGGGGTACCGGCCGCCTTTTGCGCAGGACCCAGCGAAATCACGTCGCTCATCTGGCATCCTCCTGGTCTTGTCCGGGACCATCAGGGAATCCTGATACCGCAAGCCCGGACAAAACTTTCTTACATCGTGATTTATTCATATATGAAGGCCAAAAAAAAAACTCAGTTCTTGTTCAGAATCTCGAAACGATCGATTCTATCGATACCGTCGAGCAACCCTGAAACCTCGGGATCGTCATTCAACCAATGGCGCAGGTTGCCCAAAATGGATGCCGCAAAGGGACTTTGGCGGCCGTCGGCCAGGGTGTAGTTAACCCACAGACCGTCCTTGTAGGAGGCGACCAAGCCGGCATCCTCGAGAATTTTGAGGTGCTTGCTGGCCGTTGACTGGGCGCTGCCCAGGGCGGTCTGCAGCTCACAGACGCACATCATGCGCCGCTCGAGAATCTTGAGCATTTTGACCCGCGTGGGATCGGACAGGGCCTTCATGACCCGCAGAAACTCCTTCATCGATTTCTCCATATCGTTTTTTCGGAATATATAAAGCTTTTCCCGACCTGTCAAGGAAATCGTTGTCAAAATGGGATCATTCCGCGGAGCGATCCAGTTCCTCGCGCACGGCAACGGCAAGGGATTCCAGCGTATAGGGTTTCCGGACATGCACACCGGCCCCCAGCTGCTGCACCTCGCAAACCCGCTCGGATTCGGAATAACCGCTGGCGATGATCGCCTTCTGTTCGGGGTAAAGGGCGATAATCTCGCGATAGGTATCGCAGCCGTCCATCCCCGGATCCATGAGCATGCCGAGCACCAGAAGATCCACCGGGGTCTTTTTCACAAACGCCAGGGCCGCCTCACCGGAGGTGACGGCATCCACCGTATACCCCATCTTCCTCAGCATGGCGTGGGCGATGGCCCGCTGATCGGCCATGTCGTCAACCACCAAAATCCGCTCCGTCCCGCGGTAGTCTTCGATGACAACCCGTGGTTTATCCCCATGAGCGACCTTGCGGGTTATCGGGAAAAAAAGCGTGAAGCTGGTTCCATGCCCTTCCCTGCTGGAAACGTCGATATAGCCGCCGGCGTCCTTCAAGGTGGCCCAGACGACCGACATCCCCAGTCCGGTGCCGCTACGTCCCATGCGTTTCTTGGTGAAAAACGGCTCGAAAATCCGGTGTAGCACCGAAGGGTCGATACCCACCCCCGTATCGCTCACCCGAATCGTGGCATAATTTCCCGGAAGGATGGTTTCATAGCCGGCATAGGGCTGATCAATGGACTGGTTGCGGGTAACAAGGGCGACCTTGCCGGAAACCAATTGCGCCTCGGCGGCATTGGATACCAGATTCATCAGGCTTTTTGAGAAATGGATGGGCGAGGCAAAAACATTCAGCAGGGTCTCGTCAAGATCGACATCAAAATCCACATGGGGGTGTCGCTGCTGAAGATTCCGGAACTCGGGGGAAGCCAGATAATCGGTGATCAGCGCATTGGGATTGAAGACCTCCTGGTTGTCGACCCCCCGCCTGGCCATGGTCAAAAGATCCTGAACCATGGCGGCGGCCTTTTCACCCGACCGTTTGATGCTCAGGATATCCTGGCGCAATGGGCTGTTCGCGGGAATATTCAGGAGCAACAGGTCCGGGTAACCCACCAGGCCGCAGAGGATGTTGTTCAGATCATGGGCCATCCCAGCGGCCAGGCTGCCGATGGCCTCCATCTTCTCGGCCTGTTTCAACTGCGTTGCCAGGCGAAGTCGCTCGGCCTCGGCGCGTTTGCGCTCCTGCATTTCCACGGATAGTTCCCGATGGCTGCTTGCCAGATCGGCGGTCCGTTCCTCTACCCGTGCTTCCAGCAGGCGGTTGGCCTCGCGCACTTTTTCCTGTTCCTGGGACAGAAGCTGTCCCAGGTAATAGTCGCGCCGTGCGGCGCGTTCGATCGCATAGCAGGCTGCCATCCCGATGAAATTCGCGCTGATAAAGAAAAAGTTATTACCGATCAACACCGTCAAGGGTATCCGGACGAATCCCACGGCAATGATTTCGTAGAGCAGGACAACGATCCAGGCCGACAGCGAGGCCCAGACGAACTGTGCCCGCACGAAGGTGTAACCCAGCATGAAGACGAGGATCAGGCCGGCATAGTAAGTGTGACTGGCCGGCGGTGGCGCAACGAGAATGATCACGATGATGCCGGCACCGCCGATGACGATCAATAGTGCCAATAGGGGCTGGATCAGACGTTCGCTCACGTTGTGCCAGGTTGACAACATCAACAGGAGCGTCGCCGGGCAAACGACGGCAAACCGGACCAGCCAGGTAAAATGTTTTGCTTCGGGAATCAAAATGGCATCGAGTATGCCAAAAAGCGCATAGAGCGCCAATGCCAGAAAAAGCGCAATGCGCATGGGTCGGAGCGACTGCGCATGATAGTGGCGCTGAAAGTCCCTTTCAAGATGGGCGCAGGTCCCGGTAAAGTGCAGGGTCACCGGGTTCAGCTGCATGGTCATCGTGTTCTCGGTGCCCGCAGCATCGTTTTGCGCGGCTGGGTTCTGTGTATCCATGGTTCAAAGCAACATTCATGTTTTCAAGGCGACAGTATATGTCAGCGAAAAATATCGTCATATATGCCGGCATCTTGAGGGACAATCGCGACACCCGTCAACTTGCATGCGGATCGGATGATGAATCAGGGAATAAAATATCGCATCAGGCGCCGGTATGACCGAAAGGAAAAAAAACGAATCAATCGACTGAAACCACGCATCACCTGGCCGATCTCCTTTTCCACGGTCGGCTCCACCCGGCAAAAGGAGATCACGCAGCGCTCGGGACGGATGTGCTCGGGGAACAGGCAGGGGCCAACGCCATTTTGCAGAAAAAGGCAATCGGCCGGGAAAAAATCCTCGCGGGCCAGGCAGGCAGCCAGGGTGGGTTCCAGCTCGGGTGCCAGGGTGAGAATGTAAACCAGATCCCAGACCGTGACGATGTCGGCGACCCGGATGTTACGGCAGCACAGCCCCTGGCAGCGGGTCATGCAGCGGGCCAGGATCGGCGTCGCCTGATGCGACAAGGCGGCCTGGGCCTGCTGGATCGCCTGACAGATGGTCAGAAGGCGGTCGCGTTCCTGACCATCCAGACGCGCGATCTTCCGGCGAGCTTCCTTGAAATCGTGCTGCAATCCCATGGGCCGGCCTTTCTTGGTGACGGCAGGTCCAAAAGCAATCTCTTTAATTAAATGAAGCGCGTCATGATCTGGGCGATCATTTCGTCCACATTATCCGGCGTGATGCCATGCTGGACGCAGAAGGCATCCACCTTGGCCCGCCGCTTGGGTCGCTCCAGGTCTTCAAGGGCGGTGAAGAGCCCCAGGCGCCGCCCCACCTGAAAGCGGCACTGCTCATCGGCCGGCAAAGCCAGGTAGCGGTCCAACAGGGCCAATATGGCGGGCTTGGCATCGGGCAGCCGACCCTCGACCTCGGCGAACAGGTTGAGGATATGATCGCTGGTGATCATGCTGGTGATGCCGTCCAGATGTTCCACGAAAAGCCGGATCTCCCGCACCGTGTCGGTGTCTCCCAGCTTGACGAAACGGCCGCTGCGCAATTCCTCGGTCAGGGGGATGCCGTCGGGGATCGCCAGGGAGCGCAGGCGGATGAAATCCGGATCGATCTGATTCAGTGCATCGGCGGTCTCCAGGGCGTGTTCCCGGGAAAACGCCCGGCCCCCCAGCCCCGGCATGATATATTCAGACAATTCCATGCCGGCCTTTTTGACCTTTCGGCCGGCCTTGACCTGGGTCTGTTTGTCGACCCCCTTGTGAACCATTCGGAGAACGGCATCGGCGCCGGATTCGAGGCCCAGGTGGAGCCGGTTCAACCCGGCGGCACACATTTCACGCAGATTCTCGTCGCTGATCCGCGCGACGGTATGGGCGCGGGCGTAGGAGGTGATGCGCTCGACCCAGGGAAAACGCCGGCGCAGGTGGCGCAGGATGCGGATCAGGCTGTCGGGCTTGACGATCAGGCTATTGGCGTCCTGGAGGAAGATGGAGCGCATCCCGCCGGCATACCAGTTCAGGGCCACGCCGAAGGTTTCGT
The DNA here is from genome assembly GCF_001311845.1 of Desulfosarcina cetonica JCM 12296. Classification (GTDB taxonomy): domain Bacteria; phylum Desulfobacterota; class Desulfobacteria; order Desulfobacterales; family Desulfosarcinaceae; genus Desulfosarcina; species Desulfosarcina cetonica. The sequence continues at coordinate 12,387 of NZ_BBCC01000163.1, forward strand.
GCTCATGGGGGGCCAGGCCCTCCACGGCAGCGTTGATGTCACGGCGCAAAATACTGCCGCTCGCATCGGCCATGCGCTTGAGGGTCTCCACATGGCGGTGGATCGCCTCGATATCCTCAATCACATGGGCTTCCGGACGCACCGAGAAACGCGTTTCCTTGTAAACGTGGCAAAAAGTGCAGCGGTTCCATGGACAATTGCGCGTCACGCGGATGAGCAAGCTGCGCGCTTCGCTGGGCGGCCGAATGGGCCCCTGTTCGAATCCGTAGTAAACATCCTTTTCTTGCTTGGGCTGCGGCATGGGGCGTGTTCTCCTGTCTGAAAGCATGTTTCCCGTTGTATACCTTTCCTGCCATCAAAAATAAACCCTTGAAGATCCATGTCAAAAACCGATGGGGCAGCGTTCATCCGGCAGCCCCGCAGGCCTCTCGGTCCATTCCATTGAAGGGCTCAAGTTCACCTTTGACAATCCTCGACGCTTGGCTTATTGTGATCATTTTGGTTGATAGGAAATGGACGCGAGTAATGGTCAAGAAACTGATACTGATAGGATTGCTCCTTTTTATCGGGCTCGCCGGAGCCACCGGATTGGCCTACCTGTATCTCATGGCATGGGCCCAACAGCCGATGGCTGCCAAGGGCCAGGACAAGCTCTTCACCCTCCTGCCCGGCCAGGGGCTCAAACAGACGGCCAAGACCCTGGAACAGGAGGGCCTGATTTCGGATGCCCTGCGGTTCACCCTGCTGGCCCGCATCGACAAAAAAGAGAAGCTGCTCAAGGCCGGCGAGTACTTTCTGTCCACCGCCATGACGCCCCGCGATATTCTGGGGCAGATGGTCGAAGGCCGGGTGCACCTCTACCGCGTGACCATCCCGGAGGGCTACAACCTGCAGCAGATCGCTACCGCCGTTGCGGCCGCCGGCCTGGCCGACGCCAACGATTTTCTCAAAACCGCCCGTAATCCGGAGATGGCCAAACAACTGGAAATTCCGGCCGATACCCTGGAAGGCTATCTCTTTCCGGACACCTACTACTTTCCCCGGGGCCTGAACACCGCCGCCATCATCGTCACCATGGTCAAGCAGTTCCGGGCGGCCTTCAAACCGGAATGGAAGGCCCGTGCCGCGGAGCTCGGCATGACAATCCACCAGGTGGTGACCCTGGCCTCCATCGTGGAAAAGGAGACCGGCGTCGCCGAGGAACGGCCGCTGGTGGCCGCGGTGTTCCACAACCGTTTGAAAAAGGGCATGCGTCTGGAAACGGATCCCACGGTCATCTACGGAATTCCCGACTTTGACGGCAATATCCGGCGCAAGGATCTTGAAACCTATACCCCGTATAACACCTATAAGATCAAGGGACTGCCGCCCGGCCCCATCGCCAGCCCCGGCGCCCTGGCGATCCAGGCCGTGCTGTATCCGGCCAAAAGCGATTACCTCTATTTTGTCGCCAAGGGGGACGGCACCCACTATTTCTCCACCACGTTCAAGGAACACAGGCGCGCCGTCGTCAAGTATCAGCTGGGAAACAAGTCACATTGAAAAATCAGGCCACACAGCTTAAATCCGGTTTCACGACAGGTGCGGCAGCGGCGGCCGCCTCCAAGGCGGCCCTTCTCCTGCTCCTTACCGGCCAGCCGCCCGAAGCCGTGACGATCCGGTTTCTGACCGGCGCCGCCACATCCATCAGCGTGCACCGGTGTGAGCGGGAAGACGACGTTACGGCCACCTGCACGGTCATCAAGGATGCCGGCGACGACCCGGACACTACCCACGGTGCCGAGATCGGCGCGCGTGTGCGCCTGGAAGCGCCGACCGGCTCGCCAGCCATACGCATCACCGGCGGTGTCGGTGTGGGTCGGGTAACCCTGCCGGGACTCGAGATCGAACCCGGTCAGCCGGCCATCACCCCAGGCCCACGGACCATGATCATCAACAGCGTCCAGGAAGTAACGGCAAGCCATCCCACGAATCGGGATGTCCACGTGGAGGTTTTCGTGCCCGAGGGAGAGCGCCTGGCCCGCAAAACCCTCAACGCCCGTCTGGGTGTGATCGGCGGCATCTCGATTCTGGGCACCACCGGCATCGTGCGGCCCATGTCCCATGACGCCTATGTGGCCACCATCGAAAAAGCCATGGACGTGGCCAAGCTGCCGGCATCGACCGTCTGGTGCTGACCACCGGCCGCCGCAGCGAGCGCTTCGCCCAGGCCTTCTGGCCGAACCTGGCCGAGATGGCCTTTGTCCA
>NZ_BBCC01000164.1 GCF_001311845.1 Desulfosarcina cetonica JCM 12296
CCGCCGGCACGCCCATGGCGCGGGCCATGGCGCGGTTCTGGGACACGGCGCGCACCTGCAGGCCGATGACGCTTTTTTTCAGCAGGAGCGATAGGCCGCCAAAGACCAGGAGGGCGAAGATAAAAATCACCACCCGGTTGGTGGTCAGGGCCAGTACGGGGTTCAGTTGAATGGCTCCGCTCATCCAGGCTGGCGTGGCCACGCTACGGTTGAGCGGTGAGAAGATCGAGCGCACGGCCTGCTGCAGGATCAGGCTGAGGCCGAAGGTGGCCAACAGCGTTTCCAGGGGACGACCGTAGAGAAAACGGATGATCGTGCGTTCGATCACGATGCCGGCCACGCCGGCGACCACGAAGGCCGCCGGTACCGCCAGGGCCAGGGCCGTGGCGATGGACCCGGGCATGAGCTGCTGCAGCACATAGGTCGTGTAGGCGCCGAGCATGATCAGTTCACCGTGGGCCATGTTGATCACCCCGATGACACCGAAGGTGATCGCCAGGCCGATGGCGGCCAGCACCAGGACCGAGCCCAGCTCAGGCCGAAGAAAATGGTTTCCAAAAAAGCGTACAGGCGGATGCGGCTGTCGATGGTTTGCAGGATGCGGGTGGCCTTGGCGCGTACGGTTTCGTCCGCTTCGCCCGCCATCAGGCGGATGATCGTGTTGCGCACCGCCGGTTGAAGATTGCCGGCCAATTGATCCAGGGCTCTAAGGCGCGTGCCCGCATCGCTTCCCTCCGGTGCCTGCAGCCGGATCAGGGCCAGGGCGACCTTCAAGGCCGATTGGACCCGCGGATGGGTTTCCTGTGCCAGCAGCCTTTTCAGAAAGGTGCTGTCGGCCGGTTCCAGTGAAGGCAGCATGTTGTGGATGGCCTTAAGGCGCACATCCGGATCCGGGTGGGAGAGCCGGATTCCGGCCAGGGCATTTTTGATGATCCCGCGCAGGTTGTTGTTGATGCCGATTTTTTTCAGTTTACGTTTGCCCACCGGTTCCAGGTCCTTGCCGGTGAGCGCATCCTGAATGGCATAATTCCTCCCGGCGTCGTGGCCGATAACCAGGGAGTCATGGGTTTTGCTCACATACAAATCGCCGGCCAAGAGCGCGGTCAGAATGGCTTCGGCTCTTTCGTCGCCGCTGTCGGCCAGGCGGGCGACGGCTTTTTCGGTCGCGGCGAAATTTCGCTCGCCGAGCAGGGCGATCCCTTCGTCAAAGGCGGCCGGGTCGATGTTTCCGACTTGGGCGGAAAGGCTGGCCGGACAGGCCCAACTGCCGGCCAGCAAAACAATCACAACGATCCACGTGGGCAGCTTTCCGATAGTAAGAAACATGAAGATCTTCGTTTCTCTGCGGTTGAACCCATTGGCGGGGTCGGGCAATCGACCCTGGCCGATTGCCCGACAGCGCCAGTTAACCCTGCCGACAGGGTGGGAGGAATCTATTTCTGGCCGGAGCACTTACCGGTTTTGACATTGTAGTTGCCGCAGGAGAGCGGCGCACGCCAGTCGGCGATCAGGTCCTTGGAGCCTTCCAGATAGTCGGACCAGGCATCCCCGACCACCAGCCCCTTGGTCTGCCAGACCACCTCGAATTGGCCGTCATCCTGGATTTCGCCGATCAGAACCGGTTTGGTGATGTGATGGTTGGGCATCATGGCGGAATAGCCGCCGGACAGGTTGGGAACGGTGATGCCGATGATGGCGTCCTGAACGGCCGTGGGATCGGTGGTGCCGGCCTTTTCAACGGCCTTGACCCACATGTTGAAGCCGATGAAATGGGCTTCCATGGGATCATTGGTGACACGTTTGTCGTTCTTGATGAAGGCCAGCCAACTCTCGATGAAGGTGTCGTTGGCCGGCGTGTCAACGCTCATGAAGTAATTCCAGGCGGCCAGATGGCCCACCAGCGGCTTGGTATCGATGCCGGAGAGTTCTTCCTCACCCACGGAGAAGGCCACGACCGGGATCGACTCGGCGGTCACGCCCTGGTTGCCCAGTTCTTTATAGAAAGGCACGTTGCATCGCCGTTGATGGTGGAGACCACGGCGGTCTTCTTGCCGGCCGAGCCGAACTTCTTGATTTCGGAGACGATGGACTGCCAGTCGGAGTGACCGAAAGGGGTATAGTTGATCATGATGTCCGCCGCGGCGACGCCCTTGGATTTCAGGTAGGCCTCGAGGATCTTGTTGGTCGTGCGTGGATAGACATAGTCGGTGCCGGCCAGGACCCAGCGTTTGACCCCCACGTTGTTCATCAAATAGTCCACGGCCGGGATGGCCTGCTGGTTCGGCGCGGCGCCGGTGTAAAAGACGTTTTTGGAGGATTCCTCGCCTTCGTACTGCACCGGATAGAAAAGCAGGCCGTTCAGTTCCTCGAAGACCGGCAGAACCGACTTGCGCGACACCGAGGTCCAGCAGCCGAAGACCGCGGCGACTTTCTCCTTCTCGATCAGTTCGCGGGCTTTTTCGGCAAACAGCGGCCAGTTGGAGGCCGGATCGACCACCACGCTTCGAGTTTTTTGCCCAGCAAACCGCCTTTCTTGTTCTGCTCGTCAATGAGCATCAGCATGGTATCCTTTAGGGTGGTTTCGCTGATGGCCATGGTTCCGGACAACGAGTGTAAAATACCGACCTTGATCGTGTCCGCGGCCACGGCGGTTCCGGCCATCAGAAAACCGATGATACCTGCGATCAATCCATAAATTGCGCGTCGACCTGACTTCATTTTCGCTCCTTTCAGCCCTACAGTTAATTGAATGGGAATTCAGCTTCACATGGATGTTACGCGTCATCGGTATCCGTCATCGCATGGAATATGCCATATGGCCGCAATGTGGCCGGAAAGATTGTTAACTAATTAAAATAAAAATAAAAAAACGATTTCGGGGCAAGGCCGAAGGTCGATTGGCAGTGCCGATTGGATTCAGCTGTTGCGAACAGTAAATACAAATTGGTGTTTATCTCTACATTATATTGCAAATATGTCATATGTGGCCAAAGGCCGAGACGATGCGGGCGGGTAAAATCATCATTGCCGGGCGTCCTCGCGGAACGCCGGGATCCACTGCGGGTTGAAATCCGCCGGCATTGCAGGCGATTCAGCGCAAAGCGGCGTAAATTTGATGTTACTACATATTTGTCAGCCGCTCACTCATCCCAAGCCGTTCCATAGTCCCAGGTGTTTTTGATTAATTCGACGATCAGGGAGGTCTCCACCGAGTTGACACCGTCGATCTGGCTGACCTTTTCGAAGATCAGGGTTTTGAATTCCGCCAGGGAGCCGGCGATGAATTCAATGTCGATATCGTTGCCACCGGTGGTCAGGGCCACGTAGTTGAGGGCTTCGATGTTCTTGAGGGCCTCGAGGATGGAACTTCTTTTCTTCAGGTCAATGCTCAATTTGATATTGCCGACAATCTCGAAGCCCAAACGGATCGGATTGCTGACGGCGACCACCTTGATGATTTCCTCGCTGATCAGCCGTTTGAGCCGGCCGCGGGCCGTGGTTTCGGAAATGCCCAGCTCCTTGGCGATATTGACGATGGGCATGCGCCCGTCTTTCTGTAGCAGGCCGACCATCCTGCGATCGACCCGATCGAGTTTTTGAAGGGGGGCCGGGGTGATTTTCATCGAAGGGCCATCTCTCTTTCGGCTTTATATGGGGAATGGATAATTTAGCGGAAACAATTAAATAATGATAAAAAAATAGCGCTATCCGCTAAAATTGTCAAAATTTTATTGCAATAAAAATTTAAAGCATTTATAGGAAAACTGGGAGCCCCATTCCCGTCGACCGCGGCGCAGCCGCGCCTTCACGCAACGCAATCCGATGGCGATTTCACCGCGTTCACCGGTCAAGCGGTCCGACGGAGCCCGTTCCCGGCCGCGGATCGCGTTGACGTTCAACACTGTAGGTGGGAGATTTTATGAAACGCATTATCGTTATCGGCGTAGGCGCCCAGGGCAGCACGATTGCCAAGCGCATGAACGAACATCCGGGAATTTCCGAGATCATCTGCGCGGATTACGACTTCAAGGCCGCCAAGGTGCTCAGCGATGCGTTGGCCAAGGCCACGGCCCTCAAGCTGGATGCGCGCGACCTGGACAGCGTCATCGCGGCGGCCAAGGGCTGCGACCTGATCGTCAACGGCCTGCCGCTGGATTACAACCTGCTGCTCATGGAAGCCGCCCTGGCCGTCAACGCTTCCTACTTCGATATGGCCGGTCCCATGGAAGACATCGGTTTCGTGGAAACCTACAAGATGCTTTTTTCCGAATGGCATGCGAAATTCAAAGCCAAGGGACGGACCGCCCTGGTCGGTGCCGGTTCCTCGCCCGGCCTGGCCAACATCATGGCCCGCGAGGCCGTGGAAAAGATGGATCGCTGCGAGACGATCAGCATCTATGTTTACGAGAACGTGATGACCAAGCGCTTCACCCCCTTCTGGTGGTCGCCGGAAATCGCTTTCTGGGATATGGCCTACAAAACATTCCGCTACGAAAATGGCCGGATCGTCACCGACAAGCCCTTCAGCCGGCCGATCACCATGAAGCTGCGCGGCATCAACCGGGAAGTCCGCATGGTCGATCACGAGCATGACGAGCCCGTCACCATGGGGCTTCTGGCCAACACGGTGCTCAAAGGGGTGAAGAATGTCGAATTCAAATACGGCGGTTTCGGGGTCAAGCTTTCCGAGCTGCTCCATAAGATGGGGCTGCTTTCCGACAAACCGGTGGATCTCAACGGAACCCCGGTGGTGCCCATGGATCTGATCCTCAAGCTCTGCCCGCCGGCACCCAAATATCCCGATGAACTCAAATCGATCATCAACGATGGCGTCGTGGCCGAAGAGGGCGCTTTTCTGGTGCGCGTGGAGGGCACCAAGGGGAAGCATTCCGTGCGAATCGACAGCTACGCCGTGGGACCCGGCCTGGTGGAGGCCTTCGAGACCTCGGGTCTCAGCCATGAAGCCTACCTGACCGGCCAGTGCGCGTCGGTTTTCGTCAAGATGATGGTCGACGACGTCTTTTCCGATCCCGGCCTTTTCGTGCCCGAGCAGCTCGGGGCCGATGCCCGGGAGTACTGCTTCCGCAATCTTGCCGAGCTGGGGGTGACCATCGATGAAACCTTGCAGCAGCACACGATCTACAGCCGCCCGCGGCGCAAGCGGGCGGCCACGCGTCCAGTGAAGACGTCTACCGGGCGGACCGATGCCAGCCCCTCGGCGGCTGTTTGCCTGAGCCGGAAAAGTTCTTTGACTTTTAGTGGCAATGGACGTACAGGTGACCCCAGGTTGCGTGGTGGGCCGGATAAATGCTTTCGGACACCATGCACGGGGCACCCGGTCCACCCCATTTTCAACACGGGTGGGGGCGACGCATTATTGATGAACCCGTAAAAAATTGCGCTTCAGACGGATTCGTCACTTTTCAAGCTGCCCCTAAATTGGACCCGACAGGACCCACGGCGACAATGGTGTCGCCGTTGTTTCCACTATGCCCCGTTTCGCCGCCACACCCAAAGTTTTTGTAACGCCCCGCACCAATGACGCTGCAGGCCTTTCGCTAACCTTAAGCTGGAGAGTTGATCCGGATCCTTGAGGATATGAGCCAGAACCTGAACGCGAAGATCGACCAAGGCCTCTCGATTCAAAACATTTCAAAACAATTCGGCGATGTCAAAGCGCTGGACGATGTCAGTCTGAACGTCGCCCAGGGAGAGTTTTTCACCCTTCTGGGGCCATCGGGTTGCGGCAAGACCACCCTGCTGCGCATCATCGCCGGCCTGGAGCTGGCCGACGCGGGTCGGATTTTCAGCGGCGGCAAGGAGATTACCCGCCTGCCGGCCATCAAGCGCCAGGTCAACACGGTCTTCCAGAGCTATGCCCTGTTTCCGCACCTGACCATCTTCGAGAATGTCGCTTTCGGCTTGCGTTCGCGCAAGTTCCCCGAAGACGAAATCCGCAAGCGGGTTCACCGCCGGCTGGAGATGCTGGATCTCGGTGCCATGGCCCGACGCCATCCGCACCAGCTTTCCGGTGGCCAGAAACAGCGCGTGGCCCTGGCCCGTGCCTTGGTGAACGAGCCCGACGTGCTTTTGCTCGATGAACCCATGAGCGCCCTGGATGCCCGTCTGCGCGCCCAGGTTCAGGAAGACCTGCGGCGGCTGCAGCGCAAACTGGGGCATACCTTTATTCTCGTCACCCACGATCAGGCCGAGGCCCTGGTCTGCAGCGACCGCATCGCCGTGATGCGCCAGGGGCAGGTCAGGCAGTGCGGCACGCCCGAGGCGGTCTACGACAATCCGCGGGACAGCTTCGTGGCCAAATTCCTCGGGGCGGCCAACCTGATCCCCGCCACCCGCGTGGACGGCGGCGTGGACACGGCTTTCGGCTTTCTGGCCCTGGAGAAGGTCCCGCCCTGGACCACCGGTACCGTGGCCATCCGGCCCGAATGGATCGGCATCGGTGAGACGCAACCGGCCGTGAACGGTATCCGGGCGCGCGTCAGCGAGATCGTCTACCGCGGAACCAGTTTTGACCTGTGGCTGGAGCCGGGCCCCCTACGGGTGCGCACCAGCTCCTATCGACGCATCGATCCCGGCCGGGACGTATGGCTGGAGCTGGCCCCGCGGGAGCTCGTGATCCTTGAAGATGAAGCCTGCTGATATGCTGCTGACCTGGTACGGCGAACTGACCACCCGCGGCCGCCTGCTCAAACGCGGGATAATGCTGCTGCTGCCCGGAATCCTCTGGCTGCTGCTGTTTCTGGTGATTCCCGGGCTGGTGCTGGTGGCCGTCAGTCTGGTCACGCGGGGGGCCTACGGTGAGCTGGAATGGATCTTCACCCTGGAAAACTACAGGCGGCTGGCCGGTTTTTCCAGTTTCGGCTGGATTCCCGACTACCTGATGATCCTCTGGCGGTCGGTGGTCGTGGCCTTCGTCACCACCCTGGTATCCGTCCTGCTCTCCTACCCCTTGTGTTTCTTCATTGCCGGGCGGCGGGAGCGCAGCCGCTACATGTGGCTGACCCTGGTGATCATTCCCTTCTGGACCAATATGGTCATCCGGACCTATGCCTGGTTTTTGATTCTCTCACCGGAGATGCCGGTGGCCCGCCTGGCCGCCGTCTTGGGGATCGTTCCCCAGGGCGCGCCGCTCTATCCCAGTGCCTTTGCCGTCTACCTGGGCATGGTCTCCATGTTTTTGCCCTTCGTGACCCTGCCGCTCTACGCCAGCGTGGAACGGCTGGACTGGACCCTGGTCGAAGCCGCCCAGGATCTGTACGCTTCCCGAGTGCGCGTCTTCACCCAGGCGATTTTGCCCCAGACCCTGCCGGGCCTGTCGGTGGGCATCATTTTGACCTTTATCCCGGCCATGGGCATGTTCGTGGTCCCCGATCTTTTGGGCGGGGCCAAGTACATGCTGGTGGGCAACCTGATCCAGCAGCAGTTCGGCACCAGCCGTGACTGGCCCTTTGGCGCGGCCATCAGCATGGGTTTGATGGTCCTGACCCTCATCGGACTGCAGATCTACCGTCGCCGGGGAAGGGAGATCGAATACGTATGAGACGCCAGCATCCGTTGATCGTTGTGCTTTCCTACCTGACCCTGGGTTTTCTCTACCTGCCCCTGCTGGGCGTGGCGATCTTCTCGGTCAACGACGCCCGGCGCGGATTGATATGGAAGGGCTTCACCCTGAAATGGTATCTCAAGCTCTTCGAGAACGAATGGATCCTCGAAGCCGCGCGCAACACCCTGGTGCTGGCCATCGTCTCCACCCTCGTGGCCACCCTTTTGGGAACCATTCTGGCCATTGCCTGGATCGTTTTCCCTGGGGCCGCCGGACCGGCAACCTGCTGGATGTGATCCTGCATATCCCGGTGGTGATTCCCGATATCATTCTGGCGGCCGCCCTGGTCGTGGTGTTCGGGCTCCTGCGCATGGTCTCGTCCATTTTCGAGCCGGGCCTGCTCAACATGATCATCGGTCACATCACCTTTCAGATCGCCTTCGTGGCCCTGGTGGTGCGCAGCCGACTGGTGGCCATCGGCAGAGAGGTGGAGGAGGCCGCCCGGGATCTTTTCGCCAGCAATGGGTATATTTTGAGGCGCATCACGCTGCCCCTGCTCACGCCGGGAATCATCGCCGGCGCGATGTTGGCCTTCACCCTGTCCCTGGATGATTTCGTGATCAGCTTCTTCACCGCCGGGCCCGAATCCCAGACCCTGCCACTGTTCATTTTCGCGGCGGTGCGTCGCGGGGTGACGCCCCAGATTCATGCCCTGTCCACCTTGATCATGCTGATTACGGTGATCCTGGTGGTGTTGACCGAACGCTTTACCCGCAAGCAAGAAACCTACGGAAAAAGGAGAAGAGACGATGCGTAAAATCGGACTGCTGATGGCGGTATTGGTTTTGTTGTCCGGGATTGCGGCCAGTGCCGAGGAGCTTAGAATCTACACCTGGTCGGAATACATGGATGAAGAGAAGATGCCGGCCGACTTCGAGGCCAAGACCGGCATCAAAGTGCGTCTGGACATCTATGAGAACAACGAGGAGATGGTCGCCAAGCTGCAGGCCGGCGGGGTCAGCCAGTACGACATCATCGTGCCGTCCGACTATATCATGCCGGTCTTGATCAACCAGCATCTGATTCAGCCCCTCGATCACAGCCAGATCCCCAACCTGAAGAACCTCAAACCGATTTTCCGAAACACCACCTATGATCCGGGCAACCAATACTCCGTGGCCTACCAGTGGGGCACGGTGGGCTTGATGTACCGCAAGGACAAGGTCGGAGACGATGCGGTCAAAAGCTGGTCGGTCCTGTTCGACCCGGCCAAGCAGCCCGGACCGTTCTGGCTGATCGATTCGGTGCGCGAGATGATGGGCATCGCCCTGGTGTATGCGGGCAAGGATTTCAACAGCACCCAGCCCATGGAACTCAAGGCCGCGGCTGATCTCTTGGTGGCCACCAAGCAAACCCAGAATTGCATGGGCTTCAAGCCCGGCGTGGGCGGCAAGAACGATGTGGTCGCCGGAACGGCGGTGGCGGCCATCGTTTACAATGGGGATGCCATCCAGTCGGTCACCGAGGATCCCGAGCACCTCGGTTTCGTCATCCCCAAAGAGGGCAGCGAGATCTGGTATGATTCCATGAGCATTCCCGCCAAGCGCCCCATCCGTCGGCGGCGCATCAATGGATCAACTGGATTCTCGATCCTAAAGTTGGCGCCGAGCTTTCCAACTATAACCAGTACGCCACCCCCAATCAGGCGGCCGAAGCCTATATTACGCCGGAAGACCTGAAAAATCCCGGCATTTACCCCACGCCCGAGATCATGCAAAAACTCCATTTCACCAAGGATCTGGGCAAGGGCAACCGCATCATGGATGAGGCCTGGACACGGGCCAAGTCCCACTGATCGAACGTTTGTATCCCTTTTGAGGATTTGCTATAAACCGCCTGAGCGGTTGATCGATGGCCGCATCGACAACTTTTCGGGCGGTTTTGTTTGTTAAGGAGAATTCCCCATGGACAAGGGCGTCAGCCTGCCGCTTGCGGGCATCACCGTTTTGGAGTTGGGCCATACGGTCATGGGACCCACCTGCGGGTTGGTCCTTGCCGATCTGGGGGCGGATGTGTACAAGGTCGAACGCACCGGAACGGGTGACGACACCCGCCGTTTAAAAGGTTTTGGATCCGGTTTTTTACCTGTTTCAACCGCAACAAGAAGAGTCTTGCCATCGATCTCAAATCGGAGAAGGGCAAACAGCTCTTTTTTGATCTGATCGCAAAGGCGGATGTGCTGATCGAAAACTTCGGTCCGGGAACCATGGATCGGCTGGGATTCGGCTATGGGGCTTGCCAAAAGCGCAACCCGCGGTTGATCTATTGTTCCTTGAAGGGGTTCATGCCCGGGCCTTACGAAAACCGTCCCGCGCTGGACGAGGTCGCCCAGATGATGGGCGGGCTGGCCTACATGACCGGGCCTTGCGGGCAGCCCCTGCGGGCCGGCGCGTCCGTTACCGATATCATTGGGGGCAGCTATGGCGCCATCGGCATCCTGGCGGCGCTCTACCAGCGGCAGGTGACGGGGCGCGGTCAACACGTGCAGGCGACCCTGTTTGAATCCGTGGCCTTTCTGGTGAGCCAACACATGGGCGTGGCCGCCGTTTCGGGAGAACCGCCGCCGCCGATGCCGGTGCGTGGCCGCAGCTGGTCTGTTTACGACCTGTTTGAGACGGCGGATGGCCAGCGGGTGTTTATCGGCATCACCTCTGACCGACACTGGAAGCGGATGTGCGCGACCTTCCGCTTCGATGACTGGATCGATGCGCCGGCCCTGGCCACCAATCAGCGCCGGATCGAGGCGCGCGAGTGGTTCTTGCCCGAGCTCGGGAACCGATTTCGCAAGCTCAAGGCGACCGTGCTGATGGCATTGGCCGAGACGGCGGGTATTCCCTTCGCGCCGGTCAACCGTCCCCAGGATCTCTTCACGGATCCCCATTGAACGCATCCGGCGGTCTGGCCGAAACGCGAACCCACGGAAGCATGGCCCGGCTTCCCAAGCTCCCCCTGAGGCTCGATGGCGCGACCCTCGACCTGCGCCACCAACCGCCGGGTGTCGGCGAGGGCGGGCGCGAACTTTACCGGCGATGCGGCTATTCGGATGCGGCCATTGATGGCCTGGCGGCCGAAGGCATCATCGACATTTCATAAGGATCAACCCCTCCATGCCCGGATACAAAGGACACATCAGCGGCAGCATGGTGGCCGGCGGTGTCACTGCGGCCGCCGCGCTCATATGCGGGTATCATTTTGCCGTCACCCCCGCGCGGGTCGCCGGACTGGTGGGCTTTTGCCTGCTCGGCGGCTTGTTTCCGGATGTGGATACGGATTCCAAAGGTCAGAATCTGTTTTACAGCCTGCTCATCGTTGTGGATGGGGTGCTGATTTATTACCATCAATACACCTGGGCGGCCTGGCTGGGATTGTGTGCCATGCTGCCGGCGCTGGGGCATCACCGGGGATGGACCCATACCTGGTGGGCCATGATCGTTACCGGCGTGCCGATCATCGTGATTCCCATAGCCGTGCTTGGCAGGGGGATCGTTGCCGATTATCTGCCGTTCTATCTCGCTTTTACCGTCGGATATTTTTCGCATCTTTTGCTGGATGGCAAGTTCGCATAGACACCATTTCGCCATTTGTAGGTGGAAACAAAAAAGCCATGAAACCGTTCCCATCGCCGTCAAGACTTCTCATCCGGGCCGGCATCCTATTTTTCCTGGCCGGGATGCTGCTCAATGCCTGTGCGGCAATCGACCGCCAACGGCAGCCTTCTGCCGACCGGATCACCATCCTGCACATCAATGATGTCCACTCCCATCTTGACGCCGAGCGGGTCGATCTCAAAATCGCCGGCACCGAAACCACCCGGGAGCTTGGCGGGATGGCCCGGGTGGCGGCGATGGTCGCCAAGATTTCCCATGGCAGGCCAAATACCCTCGTGCTGCATGCCGGCGACGCCGTGCAGGGAACCCTGTATTACACCCTGTTCAAGGGCGACGCCGATGCTAAGGTGATGAACGCCATCGGCTTCGACGCCATGGCCATCGGCAATCACGAGTTCGATGATGGCGATGCATGGCTGGCCGGTTTCATCGACCGGTTGGATGCCCCGGTGATCAGTGCCAATATCGCCGTGCCGCCTGACCACATCCTGGCGGGCCGGTTCTCGCCCTATGTCGTCCAGCGCATTGCCGGCAAGGATGTGGGCATTGTCGGCCTGACCATCGCCGCCAAGACCCGGGATTCCTCGCGGCCCGGCGACCGGGTGACCTTTTCCGATGAAGCGGCGTCCCTTAAAGCGGCCGTGGATGCCTTGAAGGCCAGCGGTGTCGGGCGGATTGTCGTGCTCAGCCACTATGGCTATTCAAACGTGGTTCGGCTTGCCGGCCAGGTGCGGGATATCGATGTGATCGTGGATGGCGATTCGCATACCCTGTTGGGGGACTTCAGCCAAATGGGCCTTTCGTCGGCAGGCGATTATCCGACCCGGGCATTCAACGCCGATGGCGATCGCGTGTGCATTGTCCAGGCCTGGGAGCATGGGAAGGTGCTGGGGGAGCTGGATGTCACCTTTCGAGGGGATGTGGTTGCCGGTTGCAGCGGAACGCCCCACCTGATGTTGGGCGAACCCGTCATCGGCGATGACGCGCGGATAAATGTCGACGCGGCCATCGAGGATGCCGGTGTTGCCGCGATCATCGCCGGATATCGGGACCAAATCGGCGCGCTTTCCCAAACGGTGATCGGCGAAATCGGCGAGGATCTGCGCCATGTGCGGGTGCCGGGGCGCAGTGACGATGGCGTGGTCCTCGGCCGGGGCAGCGATATCGCGCCGCTGGTGGCCAAGGCTTATTACGAGCGGGATCCCAAGGCCGACATCTGCATTCAAAATGCCGGCGGCGTGCGGATCGGCCTGCCGGCCGGGGCGATGACCTATGCCACGGCCTACGCCCTTTTGCCGTTTTCCAATACCCTGGTGGAGATCGCCATGACCGGATCCGAAGTCCGGCAGGTGCTCGAGGATGCCATGGAGAATATCGCGCGGGGCGGTTCGACCGGCAGCTTTCCCTACGGCTATGGGTTGAAGTTCGTTGTGGATGCCACAAAGGCCCATGGCCGGCGCATCCGCAACCTGGATGTCAGGGATCGCCAAACCGGGGGCTATGCGCGGATAGACGATGACCGCATCTATGTTGTCGTGGTCAGTGACTACCTTGCGGCCGGTCGGGATGGCTATGACACCTTTGCCACCGTTCAGGCAAAGCGCGGCCCGGGAACAAATACCTATCTGGATGACGCCATGGCGTTTGTCAGCTACGTCAAGCGCCTGAGCGTAGCCGGAAAACCGCTGATGAAACTGCCAGCAGGCGATCATTGTATCAAGAGCTACATCCCGCCGCCTGCCGCCAAAGACGATTGGTAACCCCGGTCAACGTGGATGGATCGGATCAGCGGGTGAGCAGGCCGACAACGGCTCCGGTCATGCTGGTGGACAGGATGCCGGCCAGAATCGAGCGGAAACCCAGTTGGACGATTTCGCCGCGGCGCTCGGGGGCCATGGCACCCAGTCCGCCCAGCATGATTCCCAGGGATCCCGGATTGGCGAACCCGCACATGGCATAGGTCAGAATCAACCGGCTGCGCTCCGAAAGGACGCCGGGCGGGAGGTGGGCGAGATCCAGGTAGGCCAAGAATTCGTTCAGCACCGCCTTGGTGCCCATGAGACTGCCGGCGGTCAGGCACTCGTCCCAGGGGATGCCGATCAGCCACATCAACGGCGCCATGACGATCCCGAACAGTCGCTGCAGGGTCAGGGGAGCGCCGCCCACGTCCGGCAGCCAGCTCAAAGCGATGTTGGTCAGCGCCACCAAAGCGACCAGCACCACCAGCATGGCGACGATGTTAATCAGGAGCTTCACACCCTCCAGGGTGCCGTTGGTGATCGCCTCCATGGCGCTGTCGGCCGGCACGGGAACGCTGAGATCGGCATGGGTACCGGCATTTTGGGCAATCGGAACCATGATCCGGGCCAGGGCGATGGCCGCCGGGGCGCTGATGATGGACGCGGTCAGCAGATGGCCCATGGCATCGGGAATGACCGGCCTGAGAATGCCCGCGTAAAGGACCATGACCGTCCCGGCAATGGTGGCCATGCCGCAGGTCATCATGGAGAAGAGTTCTCCACGGGACATGGCCGGAACATAGGGCCGGATGAACAGGGGCGCCTCCACCATGCCCAGGAAAACGTTGGCGGCGTTGGCGATGCCCTCGGCGCCGCCGACCCCCAGGGTTCGGTTCAGCAGCCAGGCGGCCCCGCGCACGATCCAGGCAGAACGCCCCAGTAGAACAACAGCGCGCTCAGGGCGCTGGCCAGGAGCACCATGGGAAGCCCGCGAAAGGCAAAAATATAGGTGCTGGCGCCGGTCTCGGCAAAGGGCGGCGCGCCGCCCCCCAGGTAGCCGAAGACCATGGTCGTGCCGGCCTGAAGGGCTGTTTCCAGGGTGTTGACGAGAACATTGAGCATGAGAAAAAGATGCCGGGTCACCGGCAGCTTGAGCAGCACGAGGGCCAGCACGGCCTGCAGGCCAATGGCGTAGCCGACGGTTTTCCATCGGATGGCGTCGCGATTTTCCGAAAATCCATAGGCCACGGCCAAGAGGGCCACGATTCCGATGCTGCTTTGGATAAATTGCATAGTCCGCCTTTCTTGTCCGGCATAAGCTTGACGGATTCGTAAAAAGCCCGATATCGGCGTTACGCGTATCCTTCGTCACTGCGGCGTACGCAAAAGTACGCCTCATTCCTCAGGATTCGCAAGCCTTGATCTCGGGCTTTTTACGAATCC
>NZ_BBCC01000165.1 GCF_001311845.1 Desulfosarcina cetonica JCM 12296
CATAGTTGTCCACGCCGGAATAACCGAATCCGCTGGACTGATAGCGCGCCTGCAAGGCGGGCAATTCCGTGTCCGTGGCGGTGACGATGATGCCCTTGGCGACGGCCTCCTCGATGAACGGCCGGTAGGCATCATCGCCGGGATGTCCCATCACCACGATACCATCGGGTTTGGCGGCCAGGGCTTTCTTGAAATTCTCGATCATGAGTTGGGGACTCCAGTCCGAATAGAACAGCTTGACCGTGCATCCCAGGTCCCGGGCGGCCTGCAGGGCACCGTTCTGGACGATGGTGTTGTAGGTGCCGCCCACCGGCCCGCCGGTGTCGAACCAGATGGTCATCCCCTCGCCCAGGGCTGTCTTGGGCAGATCACCGGCAAAGGCGGTGATCGAAGCGGCCAGAAGGATGCAAAGCGCGGCGACAATGGATAGCTTCCGTGGTTTCATGGGGGAGTCTCCTCTCTGAGGGTATGTGTTGGGCACGTTCAAAGCATTTCCAGGTAAGCCTCGACCCTGACGCGCAGTTGCTCGGTATCGCTCTCGGCATAATCGGTTTCGAGATGCAGGCTGGGCATGCCGAAGCGCTCCTGGACGAAGGCATCGATGGAATACGCTTCGATATTATAGGTATGACAGGCTTGCCAGGTCAGATCGATAACCCCGTCAACCGCAAAATCGGCAATCATTTGCTCGAGCAGGGCGAACCGGCCGGGGTTGGGACTCATCACCGAGCATGGCGTGGCCAGGTATTGTTCGGCCAGGGCGTCCATGGGATCTTTTTCCGCATCGACGACAAAGGCCTGTTTGTATCCGGCACAATTCTCGAAGGCCACCACGTCGGCGCCGCACTGCTCGACGATCTTGACGATCTTGTCGCTGCCCAAGCCGATGGGCACGCCCGTGATCAGAATGCGTTTACGATTCGCGTGCCGCTCGCCCGGCGCCCGCAGGCAACCGTCGACGGCATCTGCCACCACGGCGTCCATCAGGGCAATGCCCTTCTCCTTGTCGGCCAGGAAACCGACCTTGAAGAGAATTTCGATGAGCAGCGATCCGCTCAAGGGGGCCGGCCGGGCCTGGTTGAGATCCATGATCGCCTTGCGCGAGCGGCGCTCGCGGTTCATCAGATCGATGGCCGCGCGCAGGCGTTCTTCGGTGATCGTCACCCCGGTTTGGGCCTCGATGATCGCCTTGAAACGGGATAGCTCATGCCGCCATTGGGAAAGCGCCACGGTCGCATCCTGGCTCTGGGGCAACTGCAGCACATGGGTGGTCTTGTAACGGTTCAACAGCTCGAACATCTTCTTCTTGCCGTCGCAGGTGGTGTCGCCGACAATGATGTCCGAAAATCGGAAAAACGGACAGGTATCGGTCACGGCAAAGCCGAAACTGCTTTTGATCAGGGGGCAGAGATTGCGCGGCAGCATCTCCTCGGCTGTCGCGATGGGATCGTTGCGCGTGCCGCACAGGGGCAAGGGGATGGCATCCGCCGCCACGGCCAGTTCGGTGGGAGAGTAGAGGCAATAAAATCCGATGGCCGCGCGACCACCGGCCTTCAAGCGTTCGATGTCTAAAAGGTTCTCTTCGGTAATCCGCTGCAGCCGGTTCAGAACGGCACGAGAGCCGAGCGGGTCGCCATTGGTGCTCATCGAGGGGATTCTCCTTGTGTCCGGGGAAAATTTTTCTTTTTCACGGCAACCGGAAACAAGTCAAATCGCAAATTCATATGAGCGTGGATACAGCCATCCGTTTTTTAAATGGAAACAAGTGACGTGTTGGTATTCAAACCGGTGGCGAGGGAAGGTTCTTAAAATCTGCCATTTCAATGAAATCCGCTTTTGGGCTCTGAGACAAGGAACCAATAAAGCAACTCTTTTCATCGGATGCGTGGGCTTTGTGCATTAAATCATGACTAAGATTCACCCTCTTTGTATAAAAACGAGTAATGCTTTTTGGCACAATCCGGACAAACACTATGACTCACATCAGCTTGTAAATGTTTTTGAATATAGACATCGACCTGTTCCCAGTAGCCTTTGTCATTGCGGATTTTTTTACAAAACGAGCAAAGTGGCAATATTCCTCGTAACGTTTTGATCTCTTTTAATGCGTTCTCAAGCTCATTGATCAGCTTTTCACGCTCCTGTTCAGCCTTTTTTCGCTCGTCAATCTCACTATTTAGTTTTGCAATCATTGTCTTTAACCCATTGTGAGCGACTTTCAGCTCACTTTGGGAATTTTCCAATTGAATTGATTTTTCCTCAAGATCTTTGTTTTTCCGGCGAAGTCGATCCCGTCCGTGTTTTAATTTTCCGGCCGTAAAAGAAGAGATATAAGCGACAATAAAAAGCAACCCCATCACAACGGCAACTTTAATAAATTGATTCGTCAGCGATCGATTGAAGTGGGGATCGACTTTCAGGCCGGGAATGATGCCCAAACCTTCTAACAATACCACGGAGCAAAAGAAAAAAGCACAGAAACCTGCGATAATAAACGGCACGCTTTGAGGCGCCAGAACCCCCAGATACGCAATCAAGGCGGCATAGATAGGGGTAAGGTAGGTGGCTTCGATTCCTCCCAGTGAATAAATAATGGCGGTAAAGCCCAACGCACCCAGGATGTTGAAAAAAAGACGGACATTGGCGAAGGTGTTATTGCCGGTAACCCGTTTGAGCGTGAAAAGTGTCAGGGGACCAAGCAAAACAAGGAATAGTACCGAGCAACTAACGCCGATAAAATGAGATATCCGTATTTCGTTGACCCAAAAAGCAAATAGAGCGAACAGCCACATGACCAGAGAGCCAACCGATCGGATGGTGACCCCTTGTTTAATGTCTTTTAAACGCATTGCTCGGGAAGTGTCAGGTGATACGTTATCGGAAATGCGCATTTAATCGCCCCGATCAGGTTTACTAATATTTTCAGCATGACCGGATGGTAAACGACCGATAATCGTGCAGATGAAAAGTTTATAACATATACTCATATTCATGGCGAACAAAAAAGCCGTCCGGAACAAATAATCCAGGTTGAGGATTCATGGCTCCGGACTGATACAGTTAATTTGGCATACTGGCGTGAGACGATGCAGGGCGATGGGATCGTTTTCGAAGGATGGTTTTCGGAAGTCTTTTGGTTTTTTTCAGGACTAAACCTGAGGTGTTTTTTACGACCTCAAAAATATCTTCGGGATCAATCTCCAGATGTTCGACCAGATCCTTGGGGATGACGAGGCTTCCTCTGGCGTTAACCCTTATTTTTGTATCAACGTTCTTTTTTTTTACGCGTTTCATTCACTTTTTCAATTTTCTCCAATGCCACCAGCGCATTGTAATAAGCTGTTTTCAAAGCCGATAAGCTTTTAAAATCGAACTTTTCCATAATCACAGATTTTGGCATTCCCATCTCAACGGCCTGAACCAAGGCATTATGCTCCACTAATTTTTTGCGTACCACAAGAACTCCTCTTTTAGTTCAATTCATCAATAATTTTTCATCAATTGGCAAGTTGAATGGCGGATTGTTTTTCCTCCAACACCTTAATCATCCCGCCTTCGCTTTCAAGTTAGCGGTGGTGGATTTTCCTTCCTAAATTGAGAGCTTTCTAAGTTTTACTTTACCCAGGTCGGGGGGACGGAGTCAATCAGATTTCTTTTAAAAGCGCCTTGTTGGTCTCTTTATCGACAATACCCAGGTAGTGCCCCAGGGCCTTGTGGATGGATTTGTGGGCCATGGGGAGGTTTGGCTTGCCACCCACCTTCATCCGGATAAAATTTTTCACGATAGCCATCATATGGACTTATAAAAAATAAATTTCGGCCAATAAGAAAAAGTGCAGATGTTTTAAGAGGAAACCACATGAATGATAATTGCAATCGCCATTTCGCACCTATCCTTACCGAAACGGAGGCCCATTGATGCAGCTTAACCTGAGATCCATTTCCACCAAACTGATTCTTGGCGGTGTTAGTGCCGTACTGATTCCCCTGATCATTGTTGGCTATATATCCTATTCAAAAGCACGGACCGCCCTCTCAGAACTATCGGAGATCCAGGTAGAGGGAATCTCCCTGGATCTTGCCCGGATGACGCGCAATATCCTTGAAATGGAAATGGGCAGGGCCGCCACCATGGCTTCTCAGCAGTTGATCATGGATCTTGCAACGACCGTCAACCAATCGGGCGTGGAAGCGGCAAAGGATCAGGTGGATGGCGTATTCAGGGAATTGAAAAGGCAGTTTTCCACCATGGGAGAGAACTACCAGGGCATCTTCATTACCGACGTTCATGGAATGATTTATACGGGTGTGCTTGAAGATGGCAGTGCTTACAAAAAAATTGACCTGTCAAAAAATCCTGCCTTCGTGAAAGCCAGGGATCGCGGCATGCCCAACATCAGCGAAATGATCATTTCAAAGGCTTCCGGAATGCCCGCCACCAGCGCATTTGCTCCGATCAAATCCGATCAAGGGGCATTCCTGGGTGTCCTGGGAACGGTCATCAAGGCCCACTATTTCACCAACCTGATTTCAAATCGAAAAGTTGGAAAGACCGGATATGGGGTCATGATAAACAACAAGGGCATTGTTTTAGCCCATCCAAAGCCCGAACTTATTCTTAAATTCGATGCCCTCGGCAACGCGGATATGCATGGTTACATAAAAAAAATGGTAAATGGCGAAACGGGCGTTGAGTCGTATGTTTTCAAGGGAACCCCCAAAATCGCCGGTTTCGCGCCTGTGGGGATCAATGGATGGTCCGTCA
Source organism: Desulfosarcina cetonica JCM 12296 (assembly GCF_001311845.1). GTDB lineage: Bacteria > Desulfobacterota > Desulfobacteria > Desulfobacterales > Desulfosarcinaceae > Desulfosarcina > Desulfosarcina cetonica. The sequence continues at coordinate 4,766 of NZ_BBCC01000165.1, forward strand.
GCGCAACCCAGGACAAATCCGAGTTTTTGGCGAGCTCGAATACCATCCGCAATGCCAATATCGTTATTACCCTTATGGCCGGCGTCATTATTGGCATCATCGTTCTGTTTGCCGCGCGTTCCATCGTAAGGCCGATTAATGCAGCCGTGGACGGGCTCAGGGACATCGCCCAGGGCGAGGGCGATCTGACCATGCGCCTTCCGGCCACCAGCCGCGACGAAGTCGGTGAACTGGCCCGCTGGTTCAATACCTTTATCGAAAAACTCCAGGGAATCATGAAGGATATCGCCGGTGGGATCAAGACCCTCTCCAATGCCTCGACTGAACTTTCTGCCATTTCCGAACAGATGACGCAGGGGACGGAAATCGTCACCGAGAAATCCAACGCCGTCTCAGCCGCCGCCGAGGAGATGAGCGCCAACATGAACAACGTGGCCGCCGCCATGGAGCAGTCCGCCACCAACACCAACATGGTGGCCGCCGCCGCCGAAGAGATGTCCGCCACCATCGACGAGATCGCGCGCAACGCCGAAAAGGCCCGCGGCATCTCCGACGACGCCGCCCACAAGGCCACCAGTGCCTCCACCAACATGGATCAATTGGGCGTGGCGGCCAACTCCATCGGCAAAGTGATCGAGACCATCACCGACATCTCCGAGCAGGTCAATCTGTTAGCGCTGAATGCCACCATCGAGGCCGCCCGCGCCGGCGAGGCCGGCAAGGGGTTTGCCGTGGTGGCCAACGAGATCAAGGAGTTGGCCAAGCAAACCGCTACCGCCACCCAGGACATCAAGGACAAAATCGAGGGCATTCAGGGGACCACCACCCTGACAGTCGGTCAGATCAGCGAAATCACCCAGGTCATCAAGGACGTCAACGACGTGGTGGCCACCATCGCGACCGCCGTTGAGGAACAATCCGCTGCCACCAAGGACATCGCCGGCAATGTCAATCAAGCGTCACAGGGCATCCAGGAAGTCAACGAAAACGTCAATCAGAGCTCGACCGTTTCGGGAGAGATTTCCAAGGAGATCGCCGGGGTCAGCGTCTCCATGAACGAAATGTCCACCAGCAGCAATCAGATCAACCTTTCCGCCCAAGAACTCTCCACGCTCTCCGATAACCTCAAGACCATGGTCGATCAGTTCAAAGTCTGATATATCAGTTCAAGGTCTGATATACAGATATCCAAAGGCCTTCCCGCGCGGACCACTGCCGCGGGAAGGCCTTTATTATTTTACCCCGTGCGCGCCGCTTCATGTAGGTTTAAACATTACCGCGCATCAGACGGCTGGCCATGTGAAAATCGGTTCCCGTCCGATTGAATCTTTACCCCCGCCATAATAATGTGCAGGCAGTCGCTTAGCCATCGCATGGCATCTGTTTTCCAATTCATGCACCCCCATCCCCGGCGTGCACGCCCGGCATTTCTGGTTCGGGCAATTCAGATAAACAAGGAGGCCACATGGAATTCGCGCTCACCACCGAACAACAACAGATCCAGAAAGCCGTCAGGGATTTCGTCAAAGGCGAATTCGACAAAAGCCAGATCGCCGAGATGGAAGAAAACCACCAGTATCCCGAAAAAATATGGAAGAAAGCCGCCGATCTCGGCTTTATCGGCATCCACTTCCCGGAAGCCTACTCCGGCCAGGGCATGGGTGTCATGGAAAACATCCTGGTGGCCGAAGCCTTGTGCGCCGGTGACAGCACCGTGGGCGCCTGCCTGATCCTGGCCGATTTCGCCTCGGAAATCATCCTGCACTTCGGCAGCGAGGCGCAGAAGAAGACCTGGCTGCCCAAGGTCGCCGAGGGCGAAGTGCTCTCCTGTGGAGCGTTCACCGAACCCGATCACGGCTCGGACATCACCTCGCTCAACACGGTGGCGACCAAGGACGGCGACGACTGGGTGATCAACGGCAGCAAAATCTTCATCACCAACGGCGGCCCGCTGGCCGGTTTCTACAGCGTGCTGTGCCAGACCGACCCCGAGGCCACGCCGGGGTATCGCGGCATGAGCCTGATCCTGGTGGAAGCCGATCGTGCCGGCGTCTCCACCACCGACGTGGGTACCAAGATGGGCATCCGCATGATGCATACCGCCGAGGTTACCTTCAAGGATGTGCGCGTGCCCCAGAGCAATCTGATCGGCAAGGAGAACCGGGGATTCTATCAGGTGCTGGAGTTCTTCGACGAGAGCCGCATCCTCATCGCCGCCCAGGCCTTGGGCACGGCCCAGGGGGCCTTTGACCGCGCCCTGGCCTATGTGAAATCCAGGGAGCAGTTCGGCCGCAAGATCGCCCAGTTTCAGGTGAACCAGCACAAACTGGCCGACATGGCCACCAAGATCGAAATGGCCCGTCTGCTCACCTACAAGGCGGCCTGGAATTTCGATCAGGCCACATCGACCCCAAACTGACCAGCATGGCCAAGATGGCCGCCGCCCGGGCCGCGGTGGAGGTGTGTGACGAAGCCATCCAGCTTTTGGGCGGCTACGGCTACATGCAGGAGTACGAGGTGGAGCGCTTCGCCCGGGATGCCAAGATCACCGAATTGTACGAGGGTACCCGTGAGATCCAGAAGAACACCATCGCCAGCGCCCTTTTGGGCAAACTGAAGTAGGACGGAAAAACGGACAGGCTCCTCATTCATACGTCAACGCAACCACTTTTTTGAAAGGGCTATCATCATGTCTTACCCCTCGGTCAACTATGATGTTCTCACCCCGGTAAATTTTATCGTCCGTAGCGCCATGGTGTTTCCCGACAAGGAAGCGATGGTCTATGGCGATATCCGCCGGACCTACAGCGAGTTTTACGCGCGCGTCAACCGCCTGGCCAGCGCCCTGAAGAAAAAAGGCATCGCCAAGGGCGACAAGGTGGCCTTCATCTGCCCCAACACCCCGCCCATGCTCGAGGCCCACTACGCCGTGCCCATGATCGGCGCGGCCCTGGTGAGCATCAATATCCGTCTGTCGGCCAACGAGGTGGCCTACATCATCGACCACTCGGACAGCAAGGCGCTGTTCGTGGACAATGAGTTCGCCGAACTGGTCGCCCCGGTCATGGATCAGTTGAAGAAGGTGCACACCGTCGTCAACATCTGCGACATCAGCGACGACAAACCGTTGGACGGCCCGGACTATGAGACCTTCCTGGCCGAGGGCAATCCCGATCCGCTGCCCATCGAAGTCGACGACGAGCGCCAGGTGGCCACGATCAACTACACCAGCGGCACCACCGGCCTGCCCAAGGGCGTCATGTACCACCACCGCGGCGCCTATCTCAACGCCCTGGGCGAGCAGTTGGAATTCAGCACCACGGCAAACTCGGTTTACCTGTGGACCCTGCCCATGTTCCACTGCAACGGCTGGTGCTTCACCTGGGGCATCACGGCCATGGGGGCCACCCATGTCTGCCTGCGCAAGGTGGTTCCCGAGGAAATCTTCAAGATCATCGCCCAGGAAGGCGTCACCCACCTGTGCGCCGCCCCGACCATTCTGATCGGCATGTCCGCTTACGCCACCGAGCACAAACTGCACCTGGAAAAGCGTCTGGAGATCATGACCGCCGGCGCCCCGCCGGCCCCCACCATCATCGGCAACATGGAGGGCATCGGCGCCAACATTACCCAGACCTATGGCCTGACCGAGGTGTTCGGCCCCCATAGCGTATGCCAGTGGCAAACCAAGTGGGACGGCCTTTCCGATGACGAGCGGGCCCAGCTCAAGGCCCGCCAGGGGGTTCCCTATATCGTCGCCCAGCACATGGATGTGGTCAACCCGAAGACCATGCAACCGGTGCCGCGGGACGGCCAGACCATGGGGGAGATCGTCATGCGCGGCAACAACGTCATGCTGGGCTACTACAACGACCCCGAGGCCACCGAGACGGCCTTTGCCGGTGGTTGGTTCCACAGCGGTGATCTGGCGGTGATGCACCCGGACAACTACATCCAGATCATGGACCGCAAGAAAGACATCATCATCAGCGGCGGGGAAAACATCTCCACCGTCGAGGTGGAAAACGTCCTCTACCGCCATCCGGATGTCATGGAAGTGGCCGTGGTACCGGTGCCCGACCCCAAATGGGGCGAGGTGCCCAAGGCCTTCGTGGTGCCCAAACCCGGCTCGAATCCAACCGCCGAATCGATCATCGAGTTCTGCAAGGCCAATCTGGCACGCTTCAAGGCTCCCAAGACCATCGAATTTGGCCCCTTGCCCAAGACAGCCACCGGCAAGATCCAGAAGTTCAAGCTGCGCGAAAGGGAATGGAAGGGACGCGAGCGCCGGGTCAACTGATCGCTTGCATTCCGGCCGCCCGGACGCTTGCATGACCCTCCATCCGGCTTTGCCGATCGGAGATGGTCCCATTCCCCGGGACCATCTCCCTTGAAATTCGAAATGCCGGCCAGGGGTTGAAAAAGATCGTTGTCGGTGGCAAAAGAGAAAAAAGGTTTATCATCGCACACCGCTCCTTGCGTGATCCAACCGGTCACGACAACATCACATTTCAGCATCCTGCAAACCAGAGGGGGGAGAAACGTACATGCGTCTTAAAGCATTTCAGGATTACTACCCGGACAACTATGCCCACTGTTACGGCTGCGGCCATCTCAACGAACACGGCCTGAAAATCAAGAGCTACTGGGACGGAGACGAAAGTGTCTGCCAGTTCAGCCCGCGCAGCTACCACACGGGCGGGTTTCCCGATTATCTCTACGGCGGGCTGATCGCCTCTCTGATCGACTGTCACGCCGCCGGCACGGCCGCGGCCGCCAAGGCCCGCGAAGAAGGCATCGACCCTGAGGTTCAACCCCTGGAGCGCTTCGTGACCGCCTCCATCAAGGTCGACTATCTCACCCCCACGCCGGTGGATACCATCGAACTGCGCGCCAAGGTTCGTGAAATCAACGGTCGCAAGGTCTGGGTGGATGTCACCGTCTCGTCCGGCGACAAGGTGCGCGCCAAGGGCGAAGCTGATGATCCAGGTTCCGGACCGGACCCCGAGTTGAAATCGCTATCCATCAGGTAACCGTTGATCGATTTATCAAGCGCCGTCCCCGGCCCTCAATTGCCGGTGACGGCGCTTTGTCAGGGGCACCACAGCTTCAGCGAAACGGTTTCAACCGCAAGGTGGCGTAGATCTGATCCCGCCAGGCCGGCGGAACCCCGGCGGCGTCGGCATAGTCTGGCCAGCGGGCGACGACGCGCTGCACCTGTGCGATGATCGTCTCAGCCGCCCGCGCTTGAGCATGGCCGTCTTGGCACAGGCCCGGAAATCTTCCCGGGTGAAGTCGTCCCGCTTGCCGTTGAGCGTCATCTGATGGCTGGCGGTCCACGCGCCGTCGGGGTTGTAGCTGTAGGTCAAATCAAAGGCCGGCGAGAGCGACCAGGTGCCGTCGGGCGTCATCAAAAAGGCGATATTCTTCACATGGTCGTCCTGGTTGCGGGCCACGACGTTGAAGACCATGCGCCGGAACTGCTCTTCCACCGCATCCATGGAAAGCCCCAGTCGCCGGATGACCAACAGGGCCTGCTCATACGCGTAGGCGCCGGCCAGGTTGAAGTCGAAGTGGGCCATGGCGCACAGCGACTGCATGTGCAGTTTCTCGCCCCGGGGGCCGCGATCGAACCGGCGGGTCATGAAGTGCCGGCGGTCGTTCTCCTCCAAAAGGCGGCACTCGCTCATGCGGATGCCGGCGTCGGTGGCCATTTTCCAATAGGCGTATTCGACGGCACCGTAGCCCTTGGGGTCAGCCAGCTCCTTGTCGCGGTTGCCGCTGACCCCGTCGAACTTGAGCAGCCAGTACTCGAAGCCCTCACCGGCGTCGACCTGGCCGGACCGGACCTCGTTGGTGACCGGGTTCAGGGCGATGATCGCCTTGGCCCGGGCGCCGCCCGCCGATGTGCCCACGCGCAGAATATTGGCCAAGCCCCTGGCTTTCTGCGGACCGGCAAAGGATTCGGCCAGGTGATCGCGCTGACTGAGGATCTCCGATGCCAGGGCCACCAGCCGGTCGACGTTGAGCCGCACCGCGCGCTGGTCACGGGGGCCGATGACCGGCACGAATTCCAAAGCGCCCGTCCCCCGTTTACCCACATAGCAAAGCCGCTCGACGGCGTTGAACGAATCCGCCGAACGCCCCTGGGTGGCCAGCCAGGCATTGATCAGGGCGTTGCCGAAACGGTCGGGCAGCGAATCGGCGAGCAGGCCCGGCAGGCCGTGAAACGTCCCGTAAGCCAACTGCGGAAACGTGTACACCCGGGTGGAAAGCGGCATCGTCAGCGGGGAAAGTTCGATGCCGCTTCGAGCGAAGGCCGGGTCGTATTCGAAGGCCGTCACGCGCTGGCCGTCCTGCAGGGCCACGGCGCCGATGGTGCGCCCCCAGAGGTTGACTTCGGCGGTGGTACTCATGGATCCCAGGTCCAGGGCTTATCCGCGCCCGTTGTCTTGCGACCGGATGAAGCCCGCTGGCGGGTCTTGCCCTTGCGGCCGATCAGGTCCATCGGCCGGAGGCCCGGCTGGGGAATCCACTGCTCGATGCCGGGAATGAGATCCAGTATCCGGCTGATCCGGATCACGCTCACCATCTGGGTCGAGGCCCCCGCCTCGATACGCTCCACGGTGCGCTTGGACACACCGGCCTGGTGGGCCAGCTCGGCCTGGGTCAACTGCCGGTCGATGCGGCAGCGGGCCAGGCGACGGCCCAATTCGGCCAGGATGGCGTCATCGGTCATGAGGGTTGAAAGCTCATTTATCGTCATATCCGTCGATTTTATGGGTTAATATGATTGTTAGTCGTCATAAATGTCGTTTTATATATTACTTTGCAATATTTTTCAAGTCGTCTTTAAAGACGACTTAACGCATACAAACCATTCAATTCGCTATATTTGACGATTTATACCTCAAAAAAAATCAAGGCTATCGTCCGGGTCGGAATAAAAACCACGGGTCCTTCATGGCAAAGGTGACCGTGGTTTTTGTTCCGAAGGGGGATGGGGGATCGTCGGGACACTGGCTATTCGAGAATCGGGCGGGCGTTGATGGGTTGCACCGGACGGTTGTTGGGCCCGTGCATCAGGGCGGTGAAGGCGTCCGCCTGGGCGCTGGATACCGGCAGGGCGTTCTTCATCACGAGCCAAAAAACCCCCTCGGAACACGGCGGCGTGGTCAGGGAGCCGTTAAACCGGTAGTGGTCCTTGGCCGCCGGCAGGAGGGTCATGGGATCGACGGTGGCTTCCAGTTTTTTATGCGCCCCCGCCTTTTTCGGCATCTGCGCCCACAGGGATGCGATCACCGGATTCGCATCCCCCTTGTTGAACATCACGCCGATCACCGCCAGGTTGCCGTCGGCATCAGCGTGCACCAGATGCGCCTCCATGGCAAAGAACTTGCCGTTGACGGTGTTTTCGCTGGGCGTGTGAAAATGAAACTGCTTCAGATGAAAGGTCCGCCCGTTCAGCATGATCTGGTTGCCAGCGGCCAGGTTTACCTGAACGGTGTGCCCGTTGTTCAGGATTTCGGCCTCCGAGGGGCCATAGGCAAACTGGATGGGTGCCAGTTCGGTGTCCATGCGCCGGTAATATCGATGGGCGCCTGGTTCTTACCCTTGGCGCACATCTCGAATGTCGGATCCAGCGCGCCCCAATGGGCCGGACCGACGTCGCCGGTGTACCCCCAATGCGCACCACTTGAGGAAGCATTTGCCGTTGCGGCGACGCCGAAAACCATCACCATGACAAAGAGACCGGCCGGCACCCATGACAATCGATCGATTTTCACCAAAGGGACCTCCTTTTCGTAATAGATAACGGCAAGATAAACGATTTTCGCACGGGTTTCAAGTCTTCCTGTGGACGATGGCGCGTTCGACGGCCGGTGGGTCAACGGCGGGCCGAATAGTCGTCGATGAGTTGCTTGAATGCCTCGGCGTCACTCTTTTCCAATTTGTCGAGCAGCGCCCGCGCCCGTTCCTGGAGACGCTCTTTTTTGGACGCCTTTACTTCCGCCACCCGGGCATGCAGGGTTTTCAACGCTGCCAGCGCATCGATCCGCCCCTCATCCAGGTCCAACTGATCAATGATGGACAACAGCACGTCCGTAAGCACGCCGATCTGCCGGCCATAGGAGGCCACCTTCTGGAAAACCTCCCGCTCGATCTCGCCGTCACCGACCTCGGCGCCAATGCTTCCGAAAAACCAGTCGGGCTCGATTCGCTGGTTGACGTCACCGCTGAGCGGAAAATTGATATTGGATTGCAGCCATGGCAACATGGGTTAGCCCTCCTTGATTCATATTGGCATCAAACCCCGATATCGCGCACCCGGGGATCGTTTTTCAAACGGGCCTGAATTCCGCGGCCCACCTGCCAGTTGCGGGAGAAGTCGGACCAAAAAGTCTCGTCCTTGGCCTTCCAGTCCGGCCCGAAACGCTCGTCGAAGTAGCCGCCCAACCGGTCGAAAAGCAGTTTCCAGGGCGGTTTACCGGCCGCCTGGGCGCCCAGGAGCGCTTCCAGCAGGTCGTCCAGGTCGATGAGGGTCTCCTTGGGCAGATAGGAGATGGCCCCCTTGCGGATGGAGGCCATGAGGGTTTCCGGATTGACCGCATGGGCGGTGAGCATCACCGTGGGGATGCCCATGGCCACGGCCTCGTCCAGGAGCGTCAGGCCGTCCACGCCCATGATGTCGAGAATGGCCAGATCGTAGCGGCCGGTGCGGATCTTCGCCGAAGCGCTGTCGTAGTCGCGGGCCGTGTCCACCTCGGCCATGTCGAGGATGTCGACGATGGTTTCCAAAATGTCGTTTTCATCGTCCACGGCCAAGATTCGTTTTCCGGCCAAAATTCCCTTTCCGGAAAGATGGTTGGATTCGGCAGTCATGTTCTTTTCCTTTGTTTGGCTGTTATTGGGAAGTTCGCCCCTTGCAACGGCACGCCCCCGGTCACTCGCATGCCATGGCCACGGAATTCAGGGGCAGCATCAGCTTGAACCGGGCACCACTGCCCGGCCCGGCCGTAACGGTAATGTCGCCGCCCATGCGGCGGGCCAGGATCCGCGCCCCGGCCAATCCCAGGCCGTGGCCGCTACGGGAAGGCAGGGCATTGGCGTTGATGCGCGTGTAGCAATTGAAAATCAGCTCGCTGTGCGCCGCGGCAACGCCGGGCCCATCGTCGGTCACCGCCAGGCAGAACCACTCATCCTGGCGGCCCAGGCGGATATCGATCCGCTGCCGGCGGTACTGCAGGGCATTTTTGATCAGATTGCCCACGATCTGCCGGAATTTGTTCTCATCCAGTTCCAATTCCAGGCAGCGGTCGTTGTCGGCACAGTCGATGGCGATACCGAGGCGATCAAGGGTGGGGGGGGAGAAAACCGTCTCACCGGTTTGGGCGAGCGTTTCCCATGAACGGGTCGCGGTCTCGAGGCCT
>NZ_BBCC01000166.1 GCF_001311845.1 Desulfosarcina cetonica JCM 12296
GCCGGTCCGGCAACGGATCCGACACCGGCGCCACGCGGTCGGCCTGGATCGCCCCGGATCAGGCTGCCGCCAAAGAGCGCGCCCAAAAGGTTGTACCCTTTGTCGAGGCCGTGCGGGACGAGTGCCGGCTGTGCCGTCAGCAACGGCTGCGCGACCAGGGCCTTGGCGTCAAGGATCAATCCCAAAGCTATTTTCTGCTGGACAGTCCGATCCTCCGCCGAACCGAGGATCATTACGGGCCGGTGCGTTTCATGCACGCCAAGCATGCCGTGGTGGTCAAGGACTGCGCCTTGTGCCATCACTATCGGCCGCTGGATGAGGCCGCATCGGAAACGGTGCGTTGTTCGGCCTGCCACCAGGAACCCTTTAAAAAGGACCATCCCGAACGGATCGGTCTGAAGGCCGCCTACCATCAGCAGTGCATGGGCTGCCATCAAAAGATGGATCAGGGGCCCATCGACTGTGCCGGTTGCCACGCCAAAAACGTTCCCGACCACAAGGAGAAGATCCAGCTGGCGGCCAACCCGCAGCCGTGGCAGGTGACCGCCGAGTGCTTGCGCTGCCACCCATCCGCCGGCGAGGACATGTTGAAATCGGCCCATTGGCTCTGGAAAGGACCGTCTCCCTATACCCTGGATCATCGAAAGGAGGTCCAGCTCGGCAAAGCCACCCTTGCCACCAACAACTTCTGAATCAGCATCAGAAGCAACGAGGCTCGTTGCACCAGTTGTCACGCCGGCTATGGATGGAAAGACGATTCTTTTGATTTTTCCGATATGACCAAAATCGACTGTCTGGTCTGTCATGATACGACCGGAACCTACAAGAAGACCCCCACGGCGGCGGGCATGCCCGATCCCAGCGTGGATCTGGTGGCCGTGGCCCAAAGCGTTGGCCTGACATCGCGCAAGACCTGTGGCGACTGCCACTTCAATGGCGGTGGCGGAGAGGCGGTCAAGCACGCCGACCTCTCCCGCCAGCTGCTGGAACCCGAACGCAACTGCGATGTCCACATGGGGGGCTATGATTTCCAATGCAGTGAATGCCACCGTACCCGCAACCACCGGATTGCCGGCCGCAGTTCGTCGGTTCCCGTGGTCGAGGGGCGCATGGCGTGCACCGGCTGTCATTCGAAGACACCCCACTACGGGGATGACCTGTTGGATCATCATCTGAACAAGCACTGCGAAAACATCGCCTGCACCACCTGTCATGCACCCCTTTACGCCAAATGCAAACCGACCAAGGTGTTCTGGGACTGGTCGACGGCGGGCGACACGTCGCGCAAGCCCAAGCCGGATAAATATGGCATGCCCGACTACGACTGGAAGAAGGGCGATTTCATCTGGAAGGAGTCGGCCAAACCGGTCTACGCCTGGTACGGCGGGTTCATGGAACGGGTGCTGCTCGGCGACCGGATCGACCGCAGCCTGGCGGAAATCAACATCACAGCGCCGGTGGGGTCGATCAATGATCCCAATTCCAAGATCTCGCCCTTCAAGATCATGAAAGGCGTGCAGGCCGTGGATGCCGAGTATGACTACCTGCTCGTTCCGCATCTGTTTCCCCGGGACAAGACGGACAAGACCGCCTACTGGAAGCATCGCGATTGGCAAAAGGCCTTTGCGGACGGCATGAAGGCCATGGGGATGAAGTACTCCGGCAAGTTTGATTGGGTTACCACCAACATGTACTGGGGGGTCGAGCACGAGGTGATGCCGGCCGACATGGCGCTCTCCTGTGTGCAGTGCCATGCGAGCCTCAAGGGAGAACGCACCTGCGATCGCTGCCACCAGGACAGCCGCAAGGTAAATTTTGCGGCCATTGCTCACAAAGGGACCGACTTCTCCTATATGGCCGGCAAGGGACGTGACGTGCGCCATTTGGTGGGCGCCACGGATTACATCGATTTCAAGGCGCTTGGCTATAAGGGCGACCCGATTCTTTTCGGCGGGCGGTTCAAGAAGCTGCCCATGGGATATAAGGCAAAACCATGAGTGGGGTTTCAGCCTAAAATTGACGAATAGCCCGGCCGATAAACGGCCGGGCTATTTTACATTCTGGGTCTGCGTTTACAGTTCGCCTTGGTTGCTTCCTTCCGTCTTCTCACCTGAGAAACAGATGCTTTTTCTCCCCATGCGTTTTCCCGCAAAGTGAATTGTTATTTTTATAAAAAATGAACGTCATTTATATTTGCTTGATCAACAAAAGCGACCTCCGCTTCAACAAAAAGAATATGCAAAAAGCAGCTACCGCCAATACGTTTTGTCGTCAATTAAAAAAGCTTTTTCTGCAGTGCACATGTGTATTCGTCGGTCTTTGACAAGGGCGAATGGCAATAAATTATCATTTAATAACAAGATGTTGTGCTGTATCCTGTAAAGATTTGGTAATATAAATTTGTGCGCTGCAATATTTTTTTATTGACAAGTTTATCCTTTAAGCAGTAACCGAATAAAGTAGTCGTGGTGAAGAACATGATCCAATATGGTTTTGGTACTGAAAGAATACGTTGATGTATTGAACTTGCCTGATCCGATGGGCATGGTGGCGGCATTGCGCTGCTAACATATTGAAAGTTGACAATAACAATATGTTATCATCATTGCAGGCGGATAAATCCGTTTCTCGACAAATCGAATCTCCCATGAATGCTTGCAGATTGAGGATCAGAGCCGTTTCAGAAACAGATATTGAGCGGATATCGGATTATTTCTTAAAATCGGATCCTGATTTTTTAATTCATATCGGTATCGATCCAAAGAAAGTGCCATTCAAGATAGAGTTTGTATCTGCATTGATGAATGAAATCAAAAGCAGGCCTGAAGAAAAAACCAGTTGCCATCTCATATGGGAGCTGAACGATATCTCCATCGGACATTCAAACATAAACAAGATCATGTTTAGTAGCAACGCTTGCTTACATTTACACATATGGGAACCGGAACAAAGAAACATCGGAAACGGGACCCTGTTGGTTAAAGATTCGATCTCCTATTTTTTAAGGTTTTTAATCTCAGAAGTTTATATTGCGAACCGTATGCGCTGAATCCCGCACCAAATAAAATCTTAAAAAAATAGGCTTTGAATTCATGAATTTTCTTGAAAAAACGCCTGACTTCATGAACTACAACCAACCGGTAAACCAATGGATGATAACACAAGAAAAGTGGCAATATATTTTTCATAACCCCCTCAACCCAGATAAAATGGAGGCCTGAAAATGGAATACAGCCAAATTGCAAAACAAATTATCAACTTTAACAAGATGGCCTTTGACAACAGTTTTAGTGCCATGTCCCTGGTTTACGAGCAAAATCAAAAACTACTGGAATCCTTCCTCGGCCAAGCCGCATGGATGCCGGAGGAAGGTAAAAAAGCCCTCAAAGACTGGATGGCTTCGTATCAAAAAGGGTGTGAGGAGTTTAAACAAATGGTCGACAACAACTATGCCCAAGTCGAAGCCTATTTTAATAAAGCCTGAAAGCAGCGGAAAAGGATTGGCGGATAACGGCACACCCTTTTTCAAGATTTGGACGGGAAAGCGATAGCACTATGGCAGATAAAAAACCGATATGCGAAGAAGCCCTTAAAATAACCAATGGTTTTGCGGATGGCGTCGCCACGATGGGGAACCTGTTTACGGCAGGTCAAACCCAGCTGGCCGGCATGGCAAAATACACCACCGATTTTTTTATCCCTTACCTGCTGGCGGTGAATTATTTTCAACGCGTCGAACAGGAACGCCTTTTTAGCGCCGATCCACAGGACAGTGCGGATGCCTATCTGGGACTGTTGGAAAACAATATCGAGCTGATGACGCGCAGCATGGATGGCAGTGTCCGGATGATGCTGATGTATCTGAAGAATGAGGCCAACGGATTCACCGAGGCCCTCAAGCAGTGCCTGTTCGAATTCAATTCCAGCAAAATGAAGGCATTTTCCGCCCGCCAGGCCGACCTCATGAACCTTGTGGTGAATGAATATCCTGCAGCCATCGCCGCCATCGAACCGGAGTACGGGTTTCATTTCGAGCAAGGTCACCATCCCAAGGTCGATGAAACAGACCGCTTTATCCTGTACCGGGTGACACCGTCCCTGCCACAGGTAAAGACGCGACAGGACGCCAAGCCGGTTTTGATCATTCCGCCGTATGTGCTTGGCGCCAACATTCTGGGCTTCCTGCCCGGCGAACAACGCAGCTACGCGCATTGTTTCGCGGACCAGGGATACCCGACCTATATTCGTATCCTGAAGCCCATCGACACCACACCGGCCATGCAGGTCATGAGCGGCGAGGACGATGCCAGGGACACCCGCCAGTTTTGTGAAACCATTTTCAAAAACCACGGGAAACAGGTCACCCTCAACGGATATTGCCAGGGTGGCTACAATGCCTTGTGCAGCTTGCTAAGTGGTATTTTGGATGGCCTGGTGGATGCTTTCATCACCTGTGTCTCGCCCATGGATGGCACGCGAAGCCAGGGACTGGCGCGATTCTTGGCGCGTCTGCCCAAGCGGTTCAATGACCTGGAATATGGGACCAAGGTGCTGCCCAATAACAACCTGGTGGCCGACGGTCAGCTCATGGGGTGGGTTTATAAACTCAAGAGCATCGAGCAGGAGATCCCCGCCGCCGTATTCTACCGCGATTTGATGATGTTTGCGCGTTCACGCGCAGGCGCGCAACCGGTTAATAAAACCGCCGCCGCGCTAAACTACTGGCTGCAAAATGACCGAACCGATTTACCCCTTGGGATCACCGAGATCAGTTTCAGCGCTTACAATAGGCCGATTACTTCGGACGGGCGCCTGCCTGTCGATCTCTTTGGCGGCAAGCTTGAGCTGAAGCGCATCCAAGAGAAAAAGGTACCGTGCTGATCTGTTATGGTACCAACGACGACCTGGTGGAAAAGGAAACGGCTCTGGCGCCGCTGGACTTTATCGAGGCCGAAGTGACACCGTTTCCCAAGGGACACGTGGCCATCGCCACGTCCTGGTCGTCACCGGACTCCGCCTATGCCCTGCACGCGCGCTATGAAGACGGCAAATACCGAGGGCCGGTCCGTTTTCACATGGACATGGACGATGCTTTTGGGAAAAAAGGTACCCCTAAAACCAAATGATAGCATTCAAGATAATGTTTTTGGGCTGCGTTATCGGTCGTCGCGGTATGGTTTATACAGCTTCCTCCCTCTGGCCTTGCCAAAAACATTATCTTAAATACTAGAGGAAGAATAGGTGGCGATATGTTGCAGATTAAAGATTCGGTAGCGGTAATCACCGGCAGTGGTGGCGGCATCGGATTGGCGCTGGCTAAGCATTGGGTAGAAAATGGCGGCAAAGTCGTTGTTGCCGACGTGGCTGAAAAGCTGTTGCAGGAGGCGGAAGCGGAACTCAAGGGGATGGGCGGTGATGTCGTTACGGTCGCCTGCAATGTCACCAAAGAGGAAGATTGTGCCCGCCTGGCTGATACCGCCATTGAGACGTTCGGGCAAATCAATCTTGTTGCACCTTTTGCCGGTATTATAAAAGATGGGATGATGGTGGCCCCGGACAGGGAAAGCGGTAAGGTTACCAAAAAAATGGCATTGGATGCTTTCAAGGCCGTTGTCGACATCAATTTGACGGGCGTCTTTCTGACGATTCGTGAATGCGCCGAGCGCATGATCAACCATAATTGCAAGGGGTTGCTCTGTTTGATTTCATCTACCGGATCCTTGGGCACGGCCGGTCAGATCAACTATTCTTCCACCAAGGCCGCCATGTCCGTGATCCCCAAAGTCATTACCGCCGAGTTTTTCAGGAAGGGATTGGCGGACAGGATCCGCTGCGTGGCCGTGGCACCGGGATATGTGGGTACACCGATGGTCAAGGGCATGAACCAAAAAGCCCTGGATTATATCATTGGGCAAGTGCCCATCGGCCGGCTCATCGAGCCCCAAGAAGTTGCCACGCTGGTGGGCGATATCTATCGCAACGAAGCGATGGCCGGCGAAGTCTTTTTTATTCACGGGGGATTGCGTCTCGGCTCTAAGGGCTAATGAAATGAACGGACTTTTACCAACAGGAAAGATCATTCATGATGGATAAAACGGAAGAAACGGTTGACATCAACGCGATGCTGAACATGGGGTTGAAATTTTACGGCGATTTATGGGGTCGCATGACGGATCAGTGGGCCACATTCCTGGGGCAGGGACAAACCGAGAAAAAGACAGCCAATGGTACCTTTCCCAAAGCACAAGGTGCCATGAATGCGGCGCTTAAGAACTGGCAGACCCTGGCGACGGCCATGGCCGCGCCTGAATCCGTGAGTTCCTTGCTCAAAGGCAGCGGCGCGATGCCGGACGTGCTGATCAAGATGGCGCAGACATCCGTTGGCAGTTTCCTTGAGCTGCAACAGAGTTTGTTTCAGCGTCTCGGTCGGGTCGGCGAATCGGTTAAGGCCTATGAATTTCAGGACATGGAGGAGAACATCTTCCGCCTGTGGACCGACATTTACGAAAAAGAGTTTCGTCAGTTTTTTAATGTCCCGCAACTGGGTTTGCTGCGCGAGTACCAGGAAAAAACGTATCAGACGATGGACAAATTCAACCTGTTTCAGGCAAACCTTGCAGAATTTGTGCGGATGTTGGGACTTCCCTTTAATCACTCCTCACAAGTGATGCAGGACAAACTGACTAGATTGGCGGAAAATGGAGAACTTTCCGAAGACGTTCAGGCGTACTACCGGATGTGGATCAAGGTCCTGGAAGGTCATTATATGACCCTTTTCCAGACGCCTGAATATGTTGAAGTCTTGGCACGCACGGTAAACTCGTTGTCCGACTTTCATGCCGCCAGGGATGCGGTGTTCGAAGACATGCTTTACTTGTTGCCCGTGGCCAGAAAAACCGACATGGATGACATCTCTCGAGATCTGTACGAACTTAAAAAGCGTCTTCGCAAACTTGAGAAGGAATCGCGTCATTCATAAATCGATATTGCCGTCTTTCTATAAAGGGTAGGATATGTCGCAAGTAAAAATTCCTGTGGATCTGATTCTCTCGAAGGTGGTGGAAGAATCGGAAAAAGTGCAATCGCGTGCTAAAAAAGCATCTGAAGTACTTTTAGGTGAGCTTGATACCGAATTGGCCAAGACCGAATATGATGTCGTCTACCAGGAGGATCGGGTCAAGCTGAAGCACTATCGCCCCAAAACCAAGATTCGTTATAAAACCCCCCTGATCGTGGTTTATGCCTTGATCAACCGTGAAACCATGCTTGACCTGCAGCCGGGGCGCAGTGTCGTGGAGCGGTTTTTGGATGCGGGAATTGACCTGTATATGATCGATTGGGGATATCCGACACACAAAGACCGTTTCCTGGGATTTGACGACCACATCAACGGGTATATGGACAACGCCATCGATTTTATTCGTGATCAGAACAAAGTCGATAAAGTCAACCTGATGGGCATCTGTATGGGCGGGACCTTCAGCGTCATCTACTCGGCCCTCCATCCGGAAAAAATCAAAAACCTGGTCACCACGGTCACGCCCACGAATTTCGATACGAAGAAAGGGCTCCTGCATGTATGGATGAAACATGTTGACGTGGACCGTGTCGTCGACACGTTCGGAAACCTGCCCGCCGATGTCATGAATTTCGGGTTTTTACTGCTCAACCCGGCTCGCCTGATGATTGATAAGTATGTCGGGTTCATGGAAAATGTCGACGACAAGCAATTTGTCGAAAATTTCGTTCGAATGGACAAATGGATCTTTGACAGCCCCGATCTTCCGGGAGAAGTCTTTCGCGAGTTCGTGAAGAATTGCTACCAGGGAAACCTGCTGTTGAAGAATAAGCTGGAAGTGGGGGGGCGGCGCGTCGACCTTAAGCAGCTGACCATGCCCCTGCTTAACATTTACGGAAAGTACGATCATCTTGTCCCGCCGGAAGCTTGCGAAAAGTTGATCGATCACGTGGGCAGTACGGACAAGAAAAATATATGCCTGGATACGGGACATATCGGCATTTACGTCAGCTCTAAGTACCAGAAGGCGTTTGCTCCCGAGATCGCCGACTGGCTCAAGGAGAGAGACGCCCTGGAGAAGAACGAATCACCGCCCAAAAAGGCGGCGCCGGCCCGAAAAGCCGTTGCGGCAAAGGCCGCCTCGCCCAAGAAAAAGGTCGTCGCCAAAAGCGCAAAAACAGCGGCAACGTCGAAACCCAAGCCCAAACCTTCGCCGGCACAAGACCCATCTGAAACCACGCCATCATAAGGCACGCCGGTTTTATCCAGAGGAGATTCGCAATGACGCGAGAAATGGACTATTTCAAAACATTTTGCAAGGTTAGTAAGGCATTTGGCACGGCTGTAAAGAAAAATGACCTGCTCAACCTGATTGTCGATAGTGCCATTGAATCCATGCAAGGCAAGGCCGCTTGTTTGTTTCTGGCCGATGAGGAGGAGGACTGCTTTATCCCAACGGCCCAGGCCGGTCTTTCTGACAACTACTTGCATGCCAACCCCTTGAAAGCCCGCAAGATTGTATCCGCATTGGAAAAGGAAGGCTATCTCTACTTTGCGGATGCCACCGCCGACCCCCGGCTTGAAAATCACGCCGCCAAGAAAGCGGAAGGAATCGCCACCATATTGACCGTTCCGGTAAGGGTCAAGGACCGGATTATCGGCGTGCTAAGCCTGTACAGCGCATCTCGGCGCGAGTTTGTGTCCGATGAAATCGAATTTTTACAGGCCTTGGCGGAGCAGGGCGGCATTGCCATCGAAAACAATCGCCTGCGTCGACGGATGCAAAAAAATGCCATGTTGTTTTTGGATTTGGCCTCCAGCATTAACTCGTCGCTGGACATCAAGCAAGTCCTCAGCAACCTGACCACGAACATTTGCGAAACCCTGGGCATGAAGGCTGCGCTTATCCGGCTGTTGGACGAAGACAGCGGTTCGTTGAAAGTGGTTGCCAACCATGGCCTCAGCGAAGCATTTCTCAAAATAGGCGCCAGCACCACAACGGAAACGGCCAACCGGGCGCTGAAGGGTGAAACCATGGTGATCAGCGATGCCACCACCGACGAGCGAATCCAGTTCAAGGCGGAGATGAAAAAAGAGGGCATCGTTTCCATGGTCGTCACCCCCATCCTGGCCCGTGACAAGGTCATCGGCGTGATGCGCCTTTATAGCGGCATTCAGCGGGAATTCCCTTCAGACCTCATGGTCATGGTGGAGGCACTCGCCCATCAAGGCGGACTCGCCATCCAAAACGCCTCCATGTTCCTGCAGCTTCAGGAAGAGAAGAAAAATCTGGAGGAAGACATCTGGAGCCATCGCGCATGGTTTTGATGATCTCCGTTTGGTTGCTGCATCCAACTCGCCCCCGACACGCTGTGAGACGCGTGTCGGGGGTGGTTGCATGATTCAGCGTGATTTGTTGTTCTCAGCTGGCCTTCTTTGCTTCCGTCACGCTTGGAAAGGCGTTCAGGTTGGTGTGGGGCAAAAAGCACGCCGAGGTGAATTCCTCCATGTAGTGCGGGTTGCTGGAAAAATCCACATAGGTCATGCGGTTGCAGATGTCCCGGGCTTCCTGGCGATAGTCGTTGGACAACAGGGCCATGTAGGCGCCCTTGATGGAACTGTTGCCCATGTAGGCGAATTTCCCGCGTTCGATGTCGGGAAGTAGCCCGATGGCCACGGCCTTGTCGATATTGAGGTATTGGCCGAACCCACCGGTAATGATGACACGCTCGACCAAGCTGAAATCCATGCCCGCCTCGCCCAGCAGGGTGGTGAATCCCGCGTAGACGGCGCCCTTGCTGTAGATCAGGTTTTTCAGGTCCGAAGCGGTGAAGACGATGTCTTCCCCCATGGGCGTCTGATCGGCAAAAACCAGCACGTAGGCCGCTTCATCGCCCGTGCGGACGATGCGGGGATGCTCGCGGTCGCCGGCAAAGCTTCCGCTGCGGTCGACGATGCCGGCGTTTAGCAGCTCGGCGATAAGGTCGATCATGCCCGATCCGCAGATGCCCCGTGGCGGGGCGTCGTCCACCGTTGACAATGTCGGCGCGAAGGTTTGCGGGTCGATGCTCACCTTTTCGATCGCCCCGGCCTCGGCGCGCATGCCCCAGCGGATCCCCCGCCCTCGAAGGCCGGACCGGCGCTGCAGGCGGCGGTCATCAGCACTCCTGGTTGCCCAGGACAATTTCGCCGTTGGTACCGATGTCGATGAACAGGGTCACCGGATCCTCGCGGTGGAAACCGGTATAAAGAATGCCCGAGACGATATCGCCCCCCACGTAGCTGGCCGGACCGGGCATGATGAAAACCGCGGCGATGGGGTTGGCCTTGATGCCGATTTCACCCGCCTTGAGGATGGGAAACTCGGACGCCGTGGGGATGTAGGGATCGCGGCGGATGTAGCGCGGTTCGATTTGCAGCAGCAAATGCGCCATGGTGGTGTTTCCGGAGATGACCACGTTGCGGATCGTGTCGGCCTTTGCCGCGGCGCTGTCCAGGGCCTCTCCGATCAGGCTGTTGATGGTGGCAAGGGCCATGCGACTGAGCTTTTTAACCCCGTTTTTCTCGGCACAAACGATGCGGTTGATCACATCGTCACCGCAATCGGCCTGACGGTTGTGACCCGCCGTGGCCGCCAGAACCGATCCATCGGCCATGTCCACCAGGTAGACGACAATGGTCGTGGTACCCACATCGATGGCCAGACCGAGGTTGGGCGTCGACCCGTTGCCCGGCTTCACTTCGAGAATTTCGTTGGCGCATTTCCGGCGGATGACCGAGGTGGTGATATTCCAATTGTCCTGCCGTACGATATCGGCCAACTGGCGCATGACGCAAGGCCCACGTTGAGTCGGCTGAGATCCCAGCCCGCTTTTTTCAACCCGCGCTGCAACCGGTCCAGGTCGCTTACCGAGTCGGTCAGACTGGGTGGCGACAGGCTCAGGGGAACGGTTTCAAGCATGGGTTGGACCTCTTCCACCAACCCTTAAGCCTAGCCGTAACGGTTTTTCCCATGCCGGCGATCTTGAGTTTGCGCTGAATGGTTTCTTCGGGAATGGTTACGGTCACATCGCCGGTGACGCGACTCTGGCAAGCCAGGACGTAGCCTTTGTCTTGTTCGGCCTCGGTCAACAGCGGCGTTTGTGTCGCGACCACCTTTCCCTGGGTGACGATCAGCTTGCACTTGCCGCATGATCCCTTGCCATTGCAGGAGGCGTTGAGATGAACGTCCGCCGCCTGGGCCGCTTCCAGCAGCGTGGTGCCGTCGGCAATGTCAACGGTGCGGCCCTGGGGCTGAAAGGTGACCGTGTGCGTCGCGGTGGCCGCGGCCTGTCGGTCTTCGTCCGCCCAAGTTTCCTGGCGTTTGTCCATGAACCAGATGGGACAGCTGGGGCGATGTTTACAGTAGACGTTGGGATCCCTGCATTTCAGACATTCCTCACACAGGTAGATCTGGTGTTTCATGCAGATATAAGGTGTTTCACGGTCAGGGTGATTGATACATTTTCCCATGTTTTCTCCAGGACGGATGCGGTTGAAGGTCTATTCCATTAGCAGGCGGAGTGCCCGGCCAAGGGTATCTCGGGTCTGCAGGCCGATGAAGCGACGCATTTCACGGCCGTTCTTGTAGAGAATGATCGTCGGGATGCTTTGGATGCCCAGTTGAAGGGCGATGTCCCGATACTTTTCGATATCCATGATTTTGAAGCGTGCCGCAGGGCTGAAGCGTCTTTCAAGTTCACGGATGATGGATGTCTGCGCCCGGCAGGGATCGCACCAGGAGGCGCCCAGATCCACCAGGGTCACCCCCCGGGCGACGGATTGTTTGAATCTTCGTTCCAAACTGTGGTCTGTTGCCATGCTTCTTCTCCATCAAGAAGGATGCTGCCGGCGAATCTGTGGCTCATGCGGGCAGCCTGACGGTCAGCACCGGCACCGGACTGGCGTGGACCACATCCCGGGCCACGCTGCCGAGCACCAGGTCGTCGAATTTGGTATGGCCATGGGTTCCCATGATGACCAGGTCGTAGTCGCCGCTTTGTGCGGTGTCGATAATTTGCTTCGCCGGATCGCCGACCTTGACAATGATTTCCTCGGCCGCCAGGGGGCATTTGGGGATTTCCTGGACCACGTTGCTGGCGGTTTCGCGGATGCGCTGGTGGACTTTTTCAATGGCCGCTTCAACGGCCGGACGATTCAAATCGTTGGCATCCGCGTTTCCGTTGCCGCCCTTGACGGGGATGCCGGTTTCCGAGGCGTACAGGTCGGTCTGGTCCGGCACCACATGCAGCACCTTCACCGCGGCACCGAACTGGTTGCCAATGCTGCAGGCGTAGCGCACGGCATGGCGGGCCGTTTCGGAAAGATCGGTGGCGTAAAGGATGTTGCGGAACGTGGGAACCATGGCCAGGGCACCCGCTCCGGACGTCGCCATTTGGGGCGCGGCCGTTGCCACGGCCGGTTCTTGCGGCCGGGCCGCCGGGGCAGCTTGACCGGGCTTGCCGAAGATACCGTCGGCGTATTTCACATACCAGGCCGCCGATTGAACCTGGATGATATAGGCCATGGCCACCACCAGGGCCGCGCTGGATCCCTGGGGGCCGAAGGCGTTGATGGCGATGGCCAGGGCGATGGAGAGGTTGCGCATGACCGAACCGTAGACCAGGGCGATGGCGTCGTCCCGTGGCAGCAGCAGCTTGCCGATCACCGTGCTGATGGTGAAGTTGAGGGCATAGATAATGGCCAGCGGCGTCAGCAGGTAAAGCAGCAACTGGGGTGCGCCGGCGATGGCCTTGGCCTTGAGGGCCATGGCGATGAAGACAATGCCCAGCACGCCCACCGTGGACAAGGCTGGAAAACGGGGTGCCAAGCGGGTCTGAAAGGCTTTCTGGCCATACTTCTTCACCAGTACCTGCTGGGTGGCGTAGCCGGCGAGCATGGGGATAAAAACGATCATCACGATCTGTTTCATCACCGCGGCGATGTCAACCTCCAGCGTGGCGCCCATCAGGGCGCGCACATAAAAGGGGGTTGCCAGGCTGCCGAGGGTCAGGCCGATCACGGTCATCTTTACGGCGGCTTCGACGTTGCCTTTGGCGAATCCGGTCCAGGAGATCGTCATGCCGCTGGTGGGGACCAGCCCGGCCATCAGAAGCCCCAGGGCCATGTAAGGCTGATCCTTGAAAAAGATCGTGCCCAGGCCAAAGGCGATGAAGGGAATCAAGCCGAAATTGATCAGCTGGGTCAGGATCTGGGCCTTGGTGTCACCCCCCTCGATTACCTTCTTGATCTTCAGGGTGACCATCATGGGGTAGACCATGAGAAAGGTAAAGGGAACGATCAGCTGTTTCAGGGGCGCGGCATTCATCAACATGCCGGCGACGAAGCCGGAGAGCATCATCACCGGGATGGCCATGATGAGGTTCTTGTTGATCTTCTGCAGGTATTTCCACATGGGCTTGCCTCCTTGACATGACGGGTGTTGTTTTGATGATCAAGCAATGCTTCTATCAAAGGGCGTGCCAATGTTTGTTTTGGTCGAAATGATATGATTTTTCAGCGACTTGTCTGTTGGTCGGCCAGGTTTCGAACAACTTTTCAGGGGGAGGGAACGGATAAATAACGTTACCGTCGTGTTACCAATGGCAGATGGGTAACGGGTAACATAGCGGTTGCATAATATTCAACAGGGGAGGGGGCCGTAGGGGCGAAAAATTTTCGCCCCTACTTTGCGGCCTGGGACCGGAGGCTACATTTTTTTCAAGAGCTGGTTGGCGGCGGTGAGCAGGGGATCCCAGACCGGTCCGAAAGGCGGCGCATAGGCCAGATCGGTCTGGGCAAAGGTGGCGACGGTCATTTTCGCATGCAGGGCCACGGCGACGGCGTTGATGCGATGGGCCACGCCTTCGGGTCCGA
>NZ_BBCC01000167.1 GCF_001311845.1 Desulfosarcina cetonica JCM 12296
AGTCTTTCAAGGAGCGTCTCCAAGTGAGAGTGATCATAACATTGGCGTGTCAGGAATGTAAACGCAGGAACTACACGACGACCAAGAATAAACGGACAACGCCGGACAAACTTGAGTTCAGCAAATATTGTCGTTTTTGCAAAAAACACACCCCTCACAAGGAAACCAAGTAGGTTCGGTTTTCGGGAAAAGGGCAAACCTGCAGGCCAGTAGCTCGAATTGGTAGAGCATCGGACTCCAAATCCGGGTGTTGGGGGTTCGAATCCCTCCTGGCCTGCCATTATTTGTCATTCAGGCGGCAGCTGACGGATCGCCGGTTGCACAATCGACAGGCGTCCGCTGTTCGGGATAACGGGGCACGATGGGACGGTTACTTCGAAAAAAAGATTCAACCAAGAAAGTCAAAAAAACGCGATCCGTGGATGACATCGGCCAGAACCAGAGCGACCCCGCTACCCAGGTGAGTGTGTCGCCGCCGGCGGTCAAGAAGACCTACACGCCGGTCAGCAAGCCGACAGCTCCAAAGGAAAAGACCGTTATCGACAAGTCGATCCAGTTTCTGCGGGAGGTTAAGGTTGAACTGAAGAAGGTGACCTGGCCCTCGCGGAAGCAAACCCTGGGATCGACGGCGGTGGTCATTATCATCGTGGCCATCATCTCCCTGTTCCTCGGGGTTGTCGATGCAGGCCTTGCCGGTCTCATCCGCGCGGTATTGCGGTAAGCAGGAGCTTTTATAGTGGCTAAAAAATGGTATATCGTTCACGTTTATTCGGGATTTGAGAACAAGGTCAAGGCGTCCTTGGACGAGAAGATCGCTACTTCCCCCAATCCGTCGAAGTTCGACAAGGTCATTGTGCCGACTGAAGAAGTTGTCGAGCTGGTCAAGGGAAAGCGCCGTACCTCTTCACGCAAGTTCTACCCCGGATACCTGCTTGTGCGCATGGACCTCGATGACGAAACCTGGCACATCGTGAACAATACACCGAAGGTTACCGGTTTTCTCGGCGGCCGTGAAAAACCAACCCCCATTTCGGAAGAAGAGGCTGAGGCCATTTTGAACCGGATGGAGGCGGGGAAAAACCAGCCGCAACCCAAATACTTCTTCGAGACCGGTGATGAAATTCGCGTCATCGACGGCCCGTTCACAAATTTTAATGGAACCGTGGAAGAGGTCAATCCCGAGAAGGGAAAAATCAAGGTGCTGGTGAGCATTTTCGGCCGTTCGACACCGGTAGAGTTGGACTTCGTCCAGGTGATGAAGCTCTAAGTTCTCGGACAACGCGGTTTGCATCCATATGTATACCATTATACCATAACAGAATTGCAGGGGAATCGATCGAACAATGGCTAAAAAGGTAATGGCTCAAATCAAGCTTCAAGTTGAAGCAGGAAAGGCGAACCCATCTCCACCCATCGGTCCGGCGCTGGGGCAGCACGGCGTCAATATCATGGACTTCTGTAAGGCATTCAACGCGCGCACGGCAAACGACGCGGGAATGATCATTCCCGTGGTCATCACGGTTTACCAGGACCGCTCTTTTACCTTTGTGACCAAGACCCCTCCGGCTGCCGTTCTGCTCAAGAAAGCGGCAAAGATCGCCAAGGGCGCCGGAGACCCCAAACGGGACCGCGTCGGAAAGGTGAGCATGGCTCAGGTTGAAGAGATTGCCAAAATCAAGATGGAAGATCTTAATGCCAACGATCTTGCCGCCGCCTGCCGGATTATCCAGGGCACTGCGCGAAGCATGGGCATCGAGGTCAACTAACCATCTGGAATTGCGAACGCTTGGTGATTCCACGGACAACAGGATCGCAGCCAGAACAAGAAGAGGGCGTTGAGTTGCCCATTATCAAGGAGTACAAGTAAAAATGCCGAAGCGTGGTAAAAAATATAAAGAATCGAGAAGCAAGGTCGAATCCACCAAGCGATACGATTTCGCCGAAGCCGTTGATACCGCCATTTCCGCTTCTTATGCCAAGTTTGATGAAACTGTCGATGTCGCGGTCAGACTCGGTGTCGATCCCCGGCATGCGGACCAGATGGTCCGCGGCACGGTAGTGCTTCCCAATGGCCTGGGCAAGGAAGTCAAGGTGCTCGTTTTTGCCAAGGGCGAAAAAGAGGCAGAGGCGAGAGAGGCCGGGGCCGACTTCGTCGGGAACGAGGAGCTGGTCGAAAAGATAAAAGAGGGTTGGTTCGGGTTCGATAAAGCCATCGCCACGCCTGACATGATGGGAACCGTTGGAAAGATTGGCCGGCTATTGGGCCCCCGCGGGCTGATGCCGAATGCCAAAACCGGAACGGTCACCTTTGATGTGGCCAAGACCGTCCAAGAACTCAAGGCGGGTAAGATCGAGTTCCGGGTAGAAAAAGCCGGTATTGTGCATGCACCCATGGGCAAAGTATCTTTCGGAACCCAGAAACTCATCGAAAATATTGCTGCATTCCTCGAAATGATAATGAAATTGAAACCATCTTCCAGCAAAGGCACCTACCTGAAGGGAATCGCTGTTTCCACCACCATGGGGCCGGGTGTCAGAATCGATACCACCATGGTAAAAGATCTTGTCAAATAGACAGGTTGCTTTTATCTTTAAAGCTTAACAGCAACTTGAATAATTGCGGGCCTTTTTGCGCCCGCTTCACTACGCTGTCAAAGACCGTAGGTTCACAAGGTCCCTTCAATCAGGGGGACGACGTGTTTAATCGGTGCACACCGGCCTGCCGAGACGGAGTTGCGTGTTTGCCAAGCCCTTCCTTTTATACCATCGCCACGATTGGGATGTCATTCGAAGGTCTTCGTTGAACGATAACGCCATGCTGTACCCTCCGGTTTTTGCAGATTCAGGAAGGAGGTGAAATCGAACATTGGATATTAACGAGAAAAAGCGGATTGCTGACGATCTACAGGCGCGTTTCGAAAAGTCCATCATTGTCATCCTGACGGATTACAAAGGACTTAACGTCGAATCAATGAACCTGCTGAGAAGGAAGCTCAGGGAAGCGGGGGCCGAATACCAGGTGGTAAAGAACTCCCTGCTTGTGCGGGCTTCTGAAGGCAATGACGTTGCGCTGATCAAGGAGCATTTCAAAGGCCCCAGTGCCATTGCCCTCAGCAGCACCGATCCGGTCGCACCGGCCAAAGTCCTGGCGGATTTCGTCAAGGAGAACAAGAACTTCGAGGTCAAAGTCGGTGTCCTCAACGGTAAAGCACTGGATCTCGATGCGATTAAAGCGCTGTCCACGCTACCTTCCCGCGAGGTTATGCTGGCCAAAGTCCTGTCGGTGATGAATGCCGTGCCGACCTCTCTGGTTACTGCCCTCAGCGATGTACCGCGGCGGATGTTGAACGTACTCCAGGCCATCAAAGAGCAAAAAGAAGCGCAAGCCTGATTCAACGCCGCCCTCAACCATTGATTGCAAAACGACAAAACTGCAAAACGAAAATTCTGGAGGAATAAAGTCCCATGGCTGATATTACCAAAGCTGATGTAATTGAATTTATCGCCAACATGTCCGTTCTCGAGCTCTCCGAGATGGTCAAGGAGATGGAAGAGAAGTTCGGTGTTTCCGCTGCCGCCCCGGTAGCCATGATGGCTGCCGGCCCTGCTGGCGATGCCGGTGGTGCCGACGCCGCTGAAGAAAAGAATGAATTCGACGTTGTCCTGACAACGGCCGGCGACAAGAAAATTGCCGTCATCAAAGAAGTCCGCGCCATCACCGGCCTGGGCCTCAAAGAAGCCAAGGCGCTGGTGGACGAAGCGCCCAAGCCGGTTAAAGAAGGCGTTCCCAAGGAAGAAGCTGAAAAGATCAAGGCCCAGCTTGAAGAGGCCGGTGCGCAGGTCGAACTCAAATAAGATGCGAAGTATTTAGATTTGCGCGTAAGATCAGGCTGTTATAATCAAACGCAGTGAATTCGAAAATGGGGTGCAAAGGATAAACATCCTTTGATCCCATTTTCGTGTTCCTAATTATATTATCGGAGTTGCCATGTCGAAAAGACCAACGGCGAACAAGAGAATCAGAAAAAACTTCGGCAAAATCAAGAAAATCGTTGAAATTCCCGATCTCATCGGAATGCAGCGGGATTCCTATCAGCGTTTTCTACAAATGGATATCCCTCCTGAAAAACGGGAGGATATCGGCTTGCAGGCCGTATTCAAGTCCGTATTTCCAATTAAAGATTTCACCGGAAGCGCTTCTCTCGAGTTCGTGTCTTATCGATTTGCTGAGATCAAGCATAGTGAGGAAGAGTGTGTCCACCGTGGCATGACCTATGAACTGCCGGTCAGGATTACTGTCCGGCTGGTCGTTTACGACACCGATAAGGAAACCGGCGTATCCAATATTCGCGACATTAAGGAACAGGAGATCTATTTCGGCACCATTCCGCTGATGACCGCCAAGGGCACGTTCATCATCAATGGTACCGAGCGTGTGGTCGTCAGCCAGCTGCACCGCTCGTCCGGTGTTTTTTTCGACCACGACAAGGGAAAAAGCCACTCCAGTGGAAAAATTATCTACAGCTCCAGGATCATCCCCGTGCGGGGATCGTGGATCGATCTCGAAATCGATCCCAAGGACATTGTCTACATCCGTATCGACCGACGGCGTAAATTCCCCGTGACCGTGCTGTTCAAGGCGTTTGGCTACTCCACGGAGGACCTGCTCAGCTACTTCTACAAGACGGAGAAAGTCCTCGTGGATGCGGATGCCTACTATCGTGGGTTTACCCCGGAGCTGCTCAAGGGCACGCGGGCCACCAAAGACGTTGTCGATCCGGACAGTGGCGAGGTGCTGGTCAAAAAGGGCCGCATGTTCACCCAGCGTGCGCTGAGACAAATGACCGCCAGCAATTTCACGCGGGTTCCCATCGAGCAGGAAGATGTTTTCGACAAGGCCATTGCTTCATCCATCACCCACCCGGAGACCGGTGAGGTGCTTGCCCATGCCAATGACGTGATCGACGAGACCCTGCTCAAGCGGTTTGCCGAACATGGTATTCAGGAATTTGAGATTCTCTTCATCGACGGTGCTTCCAGCAGTGACTCCATTCGCAAAACCTTGCTGCTCGACAAGGTCAGCACCAAGGAAGAGGCCCTGATCGAAATCTACCGGCTTCTGCGCCCCGGCAACCCCGCCACCCCGGAAGTGCCCAGGATTTCCTGGACCATCTGTTCTTCAAGTCCGCCTACTACGACCTCTCCGGGGTTGGCCGCCTTAAAATCAACTTGCGCCTTGGGATCGAAACGCCGGTCAATGTGCGCACCTTGCGCAAGGAGGACATCCTTCTCACGACCAAGACCCTGATCGAACTGCGCGACACCCAGGGGGTGGTCGATGATATCGACCATTTGGGCAACCGACGGGTCCGCGCGGTGGGTGAACTGCTTGAAAACCAATACCGCATCGGCCTGGTGCGCATGGAGCGGGCCATCAAGGAGCGCATGAGTCTTCAGGAGGTGGATGCGCTGATGCCCCACGACCTGGTGAACCCCAAACCGGTTTCCGCCGTGGTCAAGGAATTTTTCGGAACCAGCCAGCTCAGCCAGTTCATGGACAAGACCAACCCGCTCTCCGAAACCACGCACAAGCGGCGCCTCAGCGCCCTGGGGCCCGGGGGCCTTACCCGTGAACGCGCCGGTTTCGAAGTGCGTGACGTGCATCCCTCCCACTACGGCCGGATTTGTCCCATCGAGACGCCGGAAGGTCCTAATATCGGCTTGATCGTGTCCCTCAGTACCTATGCGAAGGTCAACGATTTCGGTTTTATCGAAACGCCCTACCGCGTGGTGGAAAATGCGACGGTCTCCAAAACGGTTCGTTTTCTGAGCGCCTTCGAAGAGAAGGATCACCCGATTGCCCAGGCCAACGCGCCCATCGACGAGAATTCCGTCTACATTAATTCGACGGTGACCTCACGGGTGGCCGGCGAATTCATGATGGTCGATCGCGAGCGTATCGAACTGATGGATATTTCGCCCAACCAGTTGGTGAGTGTATCGGCCTCGTTGATTCCCTTTTTGGAGAACGACGACGCCAACCGCGCGCTGATGGGATCCAACATGCAGCGTCAGGCCGTTCCGCTGATCAAGGCGGAGGCCCCTTTGGTCGGTACCGGGATCGAAGGTGTCGTGGCCAAGGATTCGGGAGTGACGATTGTCGCCCAGCGGGATGGCGTCGTGGTGGACGTAGATGCCTCCCGGATTGTTCTCAAGCATGACGAGCCCGACCCGCGCACCGGCAAGCCGGTGACGATTCACAACTTGCTCAAGTTCGTTCGCTCCAACCAGAACACCTGCTTCAACCAGCGTCCCATCGTCAAGCAGGGACAGTTCGTCCAAGCCGGAGAAATCATCGCCGATGGCCCTGCCACCGAACAGGGCGAGCTGGCCTTGGGCAAGAATGTCACCGTGGCCTTCATGCCTTGGGGCGGGTACAATTTCGAGGATTCCATCCTGGTCAGCGAGCGCCTGGTGCGCGACGGTGTCTACACCTCGGTGCACATTGAAGAGTTCGAAGTGGTCGCCCGGGACACCAAACTCGGTAAGGAAGAGGTGACCCGCGATATTCCCAACGTGGGTGAGGAGGCGCTGAAAAACCTGGACGACAGCGGCATCATTCGACTGGGCGCCGAGGTCAAGCAGGGGGATATCCTGGTGGGGAAGATCACCCCCAAGGGAGAAACGCAGCTCTCCCCGGAAGAAAAACTGCTCCGGGCCATCTTCGGTGAAAAGGCGGGTGACGTCAAAGATACCTCCCTGCGGGTTCCGCCCGGCGTGGAAGGCATCGTTATCGATGCCAAGATTTTTCACGGCGCGGCGTCGAGAAAGACGATCGGACCCAATCCATCGAGGCCGCCGAAATGGCTGGCATGGAAAAGAACAAGAACGATGAGATCAAAATCATCGGTCAGAGCGTGCGCGAGCAACTCGAGCAGACCCTTCAGGGCCAACCCTGTGCCGCGCCGCTTAAAAAAGCCAAGAGAATTTATCTGACCAAGGGCGCCGTCATCGAACCGGGCTGCCTGGCTGACGTTCCCGTGGCCGATCTGGAGGGACTGCTGTTTGACGATCCCGAATTGACCGAACGGTCCATCAGGCCCTGGAAATCTACCGTGAACAGGTCGAGCGCTGCGAGGAGGAGTTTGAAAACCGGTTGGGCCGATTCGAGCGGGGGGATGAACTGCCCCCGGGCGTGATCAAGATGGTCAAGGTTTACGTGGCCATGAAACGCAAGTTGTCCGTGGGCGACAAGATGGCCGGCCGACATGGCAACAAGGGTGTCGTCTCCCGGATCCTGCCCATCGAAGACATGCCTTATTTTGCCGACGGCCGTACCGTCGACATGGTGCTCAATCCCTTGGGTGTGCCATCCCGAATGAACGTTGGGCAAATTCTTGAAATTCACCTGGGCCTGGCGGCCAAGGGGCTGGGCGATCAACTCAACGCCCTGATCGAGGCCTATCAGGTGGATGCCATCCGCAGCAAGCTGCGAAATATATTTGGCGAGGCGGTCGGCGACGTGGACAGCATGGATGAAGGCCAGGTCATGGGCCTGGCCAATTTCTATCGCAATGGTGTGCATATGGCCACGCCGGTTTTTGACGGTGCCAAGGAGGAAGAAATCAAAACCTTGCTGACCGAGGGGGATCTGAGCCCGACCGGACAGACCACCCTCTATGACGGCCATACCGGAGAGGCGTTTAAGGAGAAGATCACCGTTGGCACGATGTACATGCTCAAGCTCCATCACCTGGTCGATGACAAGATCCATGCCCGATCCATCGGTCCGTATTCCCTGGTGACCCAACAGCCCTTGGGTGGCAAGGCCCAGTTTGGCGGGCAGCGGTTGGGCGAAATGGAGGTCTGGGCCATGGAAGCCTACGGTGCCGCATACGCTTTGCAGGAATTCCTCACGGTCAAATCAGACGATATGGCCGGTCGGACCCGCATGTACGAGAAGATCGTTAAGGGGCAGAACGTTCTGGAGCCGGGGATTCCCGAATCCTTCAAGGTGCTTACCAAGGAGCTTCAGAGTCTAGGCTTGGATGTGTCCCTGCTTGAGGACTAATCAGCGGACAACGGCGAAAGCGTCGCACCATCCGATCCATCATCCCTAACGCTTTATAAGGAAAGAGTTATGGAAACATTATACGATTTTTTCTCCAAGCCGACGGACCCCCGGCGCTATACCGGCGTAAAAGTCTCTCTGGCTTCTTCGGATCAAATCCGGCAATGGTCTCACGGCGAGATCAAGAAGCCGGAAACCATAAACTACCGGACGTTCAAACCCGAGCGCGATGGTTTGTTCTGCGCGAAGATTTTCGGCCCCACCAAAGATTATGAGTGCAACTGCGGCAAGTATAAACGCATGAAGCACCGTGGCGTCATCTGCGAGAAATGTGGCGTCGAAGTCATCCAGTCGAAAGTGCGGCGTGAGCGCATGGGGCATATCGAGCTGGCCACGCCGGTTTCGCATATCTGGTTTCTCAAGAGCCTGCCCAGCAAGATCGGCAACCTTCTCGACATTACGCTGAAGAACATGGAGAAGGTGCTTTACTTCGATTCCTACATTGTCATCGATCCCAAGGATACCACCCTTACCCGGGGACAGCTTTTGTCCGACGAAAAATACCAGGAAGCCATCGAGACCTTTGGCGCGGGTAAATTCGAAGCCGGTATCGGGGCCGAGGCGGTCAAAACGCTGCTTGAGAATATCGAATTGGATACGCTGTATCATGAACTGCGCAAGGATATCCGTTCCACCAGCAGCGTCGCCAAGCGCCAGAAATTGTCCAAGCGCCTGAAAATCGTCGATGCCTTCATGCGCTCGGGGCTCGAACCGGTCTGGATGATCATGGATGTCATTCCGGTGTTGCCGCCCGATTTGCGTCCCCTGGTTCCGCTGGAGGGCGGGCGTTTCGCCACTTCGGATCTCAACGACCTTTACCGCCGGGTGATCAACCGCAACAACCGGCTCAAACGGCTCATGGACTTGAAGGCCCCGGAAATCATTGTGCGCAATGAAAAACGGATGCTTCAGGAGTCGGTGGATGTGCTTTTTGACAACGGTCGCCATGGCCGGGTCATCACCGGAACCAACAAGCGGCCGCTCAAATCCCTGAGCGATACCCTCAAGGGCAAGCAGGGCCGTTTCCGTCAGAACCTGCTGGGCAAGCGCGTGGATTACTCCGGCCGTACGGTTATCACCGTGGGACCCAACCTGCGTCTGCATCAGTGCGGATTGCCCAAAAAGATGGCCCTGGAGCTGTTCAAGCCCTTCGTCTACTACCGGTTGGAACAAAAGGGACTGGTGTCGACGGTGAAAAGCGCCAAGAAGATGGTCGAACGCGAGGTGCCGGAGGTCTGGGATACCCTTGACGAGGTGGTCAAGGAGTATCCGGTCATGCTCAACCGTGCGCCCACCCTGCACCGTCTCGGTATCCAGGCGTTTGAACCGACCCTCATCGAGGGCAAGGCCATCCAACTTCACCCATTGGTCTGTACGGCTTTCAATGCCGACTTTGACGGCGACCAGATGGCCGTGCATGTACCGCTTTCGGTGGAATCCCAGATCGAAGCCCGGGTGCTGATGCTGGCCAGCAACAACATCTTGTCGCCGGCCAACGGCAGCCCGATTATCGTGCCCAGCCAGGACATCGTCCTGGGACTCTACTACATGACGCGTAGAAAGGATGGCTGTCGGGGAGAAGGCAAAATATTCGCCAATCCGGAAGAGGTCCGCGCCGCGTATGACGGCCGCGCCGTCGACCTGCATGCCAAGATCATCGTGCGCATCGACGGGCAGCGTGTGGAAACATCCGTGGGCCGGATCCTGCTTTGGGAGATCATGCCCAAAGAAGATGTGGTCCGGCTGCGGCATATCATGGCCCGTGACGAAAAGGCCATGACCGCTATCGTCGACGCGATCAACGCCGGTGAAGCCTTCGCGGACCTGGTCGACACCCACTCGGAAAGTCCGGACAAGGAAAACTACGGGGAGATCGGTCTGTTTCTTAGAGAAGAGCTGGTTCGCATCTTCAACGCCGATCCAGATGATATCGAGGCTCTCTTCGAACTTGACGAAGAGGGGATTTCGTCGGTCATCGCCACCCGTACCGGGTATCACCTCTTTCAGCTCATGGAGCGTCGGCCGGAGATTCCCTTCGAGACCATCAACAAGGTCATGGACAAAGGTGCCTTGCGCGGCCTGGTGGACTATGTCTACCGGAACCTGGGGCCCAAGGCCACGGTTATTCTGGCCGACCGGCTCAAGGATATCGGCTACAAGTATTCCACCAAGGGGGGGCTTTCCATCTCCATCGATGCCATGATCATCCCTGAAAAGAAAAGTGAGATCCTCGGGCGTGCGGATCGTCAGGTGATTGAAATCGGGCGGCAATACACCGAGGGGTTGATCACCCAGGGAGAGAAATACAATAAGGTGGTCGACATCTGGGCCAAGGCCACCGACGATGTCGCCAACGAGATGATGGACGCCATGAAGGTTGAGCCCCTGCTGGATAGCGACGGAAATCCGAAGCTGGATGCCTCCGGCAAGCCGGTCATGGTCGAGAGTTTCAATCCGATCTACATGATGGCCGACTCGGGCGCGCGGGGTAGCAAGGATCAGATGCGACAGCTGGCCGGCATGCGTGGCCTGATGGCCAAACCATCGGGCGAAATCATCGAAACGCCCATCCAGGCCAATTTCCGCGAAGGACTTTCCGTGCTGCAGTACTTCATCTCCACGCACGGCGCTCGCAAGGGGTTGGCCGACACCGCCCTGAAGACGGCCAACTCCGGTTATCTGACCCGACGTCTGGCCGACGTGGCCCAGGACTGCGCGGTGGTTGACGTGGATTGTGGAACCACCGAGGGGGTTGAAGTGGAGCCGCTTTTGGAAGGCGGCGAAGTGATTCAACGGCTGAGCGAACGTATTCTCGGTCGCACCACGTTGAAGGACATCCTCGACCCCTTTACCGACGAAGTCATTATCCGGGCGGGCAAGGAGATCGATGAAAAAGACGCCTTGAAGATCGATAATGCCGGTGTCAATGTGGTCTTGATCCGTTCGGTGCTCACCTGCAAGACCAAGCATGGGGTGTGCGCCAAATGTTACGGCCGTGATTTGGCCCATGGGCGAACGGTTGAGATGGGGCAGGCCGTGGGCATCCTGGCCGCGCAGTCCATCGGCGAGCCGGGTACCCAGTTGACCATGCGTACCTTCCATATCGGTGGAACCGCCAGTCGACGTGTGGAACAGGCCGATATCCGGGCGCGTACGACCGGCAAGATCCAGTTCGTCGACCTCAACGTGGTGAAAAACGCCGACAACGAGTTGATCGTCATGAACCGTCGCGGCGGCGAATTCGCCATTGTCAGCGACACCGGCCGCGAGCGCGAGCGCTGCCCGGTGATTTACGGCGCACATATCGTGGTGCAGGAAGGTCAGACGGTCAACCCGGGCGATCTGCTCGCGGTGTGGGACCCATTCACCACCCCGATCATCACCGAAGTGCCCGGTACGGTCAAGTTCGGCGACCTGATTCCCGGTAAGACCATCCAGGAAAAAGTCGACCCGGTCACGGGTAAATCCAGCCGCACGGTGATCGAATCCAAGACCGCCGAGGAGCGCCCGCGAATCTCCATCAAGGGCGAGGATAGCAAAACGGCCAAGCTGCCCAAAGGTTCGGGCATGGCCAGGTATATGCTGCCGGTGGATGCCATTGTCCTGGTCGAAGAGGGCGATCCGGTAAAGGCCGGTGACATTATCGCCAAACTGCCCCGGGCAACCACGAAGACCAAGGACATTACCGGTGGTCTGCCTCGCGTGGCCGAGCTTTTTGAAGTGCGCAAGCCCAAGGAGGTCGCCGTGCTGAGCGAGATCGACGGTTACGTGTCGATTTCCAAGGCCACCAAAAAGGCAAACAGCGCGTGACCATCACCCCCGTGGATGTCGGTGAGAAGAAGGAGTACCTGATTCCCCGGGGCAAGCACATCAACGTCTACGAGGGTGACTATGTCCGGGCGGGCGAGCCGCTCATCGGTGGCGCGGCCAATCCCCAGGATATCCTGAAGATCAAGGGGGAGGTCGCCTTGGCCAAGTATCTGGTGGACGAGGTCCAGGAAGTTTACCGGTTGCAGGGTGTGCGCATCAACGACAAACACATCGAGGTAATCGTCCGGCAGATGATGCGTCGGGTCAAGGTGACCGATATCGGCGACACCGATTTTATCCTCGAAGAGCAGGTGGACAAGATCACCTTCGAAGAGACCAACGAGGCGGTTATTGCCAAGGGCGGCCAACCGGCGACGGCGGAGCCGTTGATCCTGGGGATCACCAAGGCCTCGCTGAGCACCGACAGTTTCATTTCGGCGGCATCCTTCCAGGAAACCACCAAGGTGCTGACCGATGCCAGCATCGCCGGTTCGGTCGATTCGTTGCGCGGGCTCAAGGAAAACGTCATCATGGGGCGCCTGATCCCTGCCGGCACAGGCGTTTCCGACTATCGCGACCTTTCCGTCCAGGCCAGCGTGTTCGATTAGTCTTCCCAGGCGGGATGTAAAAATTATATTGACAAATGGCGTCATAAAATATACTTAGCCAGTTTCTGTGCGCGATAAAACTGATGCCAAAGACCAGTTGAAGGGGTTACTATGCCGACAATTAACCAGCTCGTTCGAAAGGGCCGCAACCGCGTAGAAAAAAAGACCAATACGCCGGCTCTTAAAGGTGCACCGCAAAAGCGCGGAGTCTGCACGCGTGTTTATACCTCAACGCCGAAAAAACCGAACTCGGCGCTGCGCAAAGTTGCCAGGGTGCGCTTGACGACCGGTGTTGAGGTGACGGCCTACATTCCGGGTATCGGACACAACCTGCAGGAGCACTCGGTCGTTTTGGTGCGCGGCGGGCGCGTCAAGGACTTGCCTGGTGTGCGCTACCATATTGTCCGCGGAACCTTGGATACGCTGGGAGTGGATGGCCGGCGGCAAGGGCGTTCGAAATACGGCGCCAAACGGCCGAAATAGTCTGGCGAAGATTTGCTACTTAATCGAAATGGTGTGAATTATGCCGAGAAGAAGAGAAGTCCCGGAACGGGTGATTATCCCGGATGCCAAATATAACAGTAAGCTGGTCTCAAAGTTTATCGCTTCCATCATGCGCGATGGCAAGAAGAGTACTGCCGAGGCGTTGCTCTATGGTGCTTTCATGATTATTGGCGATAAAACCAAGGAAGAACCGTTGAAGGTTTTTGAAAAGGCCTTGGAAAATGTGAAGCCGATGATCGAAGTCAAATCCCGGCGGGTCGGTGGGTCCACCTATCAGGTGCCGACGGAGATCCGGCCTTCCCGGCGGACGGCTTTGGGGATCCGCTGGGTCATCAACTATGCTCGCAGTCGCGGTGAGAAAGGCTTCGGTGCCAAGCTGGCCGGTGAATTGATGGATGCGGCCAACGGACGCGGGGCTTCGGTTAAGAAACGCGAGGATACGCACAAGATGGCGGAGGCCAACAAGGCCTTTGCCCATTACCGCTGGTAATCATTTACTTCTATATAATTTTTACTTGCATTAGGTTTTGAGCGGTGATCAGGCCAACCCGCTGCCTGACGATCAACCTATTGCCTTGTTGGGGTGACACTCCCCGTTAACAGGAGGACCGGGAGA
>NZ_BBCC01000168.1 GCF_001311845.1 Desulfosarcina cetonica JCM 12296
CCCCCACCACCGCCAGATGCGCGCAATCCTTGGCCTTGGCCGCATGAATGATTTTTTCGGTCAGCACCTCCACCACGGCGGCCTGGAAACCGGCGGCGATATGGGCCTGGTCTTCCGGCCCGGGATCCGGGTGCAGCTGCAGATGGCGCATGACCGCCGACTTGATGCCACTGAACGAGAAGTCGAACTGTTTCCGGTCTAGGAAAGGGCGGGTGAAGGCAATTCGCGTTGGATCGCCTTGGGCGGCCAGGCGGTCGATGACGCCCCCCCCGGGATAACCCAGGCCGAGCATCTTGGCCACCTTGTCATACGCCTCGCCGGCGGCATCATCGCGGGTTTGTCCCATGGGGTGAAAGTCGCGATGGGAGGTGACATGGTAGATACTGGTGTGGCCGCCGGAGACGAGCAGGGCTACGAAAGGGAAGGAGGGCGGGTCGGCCTCCAGAAAAACCGAGTTGATGTGCGCTTCCAGGTGGTCCACGCCGATCCAGGGAATCCGGTGGCCATAGGCAAATCCCTTGGCGAATGAAAACCCCACCAGCAGCGACCCGATCAGGCCGGTCCCTGGGTGACAGCCACGCCGTCGATGGCGCCGGCGTCGACACCTGCCTCGCCGATGGCCTGGTCGACCACGGGCACAATGGCCTCGATATGCTTGCGCGAGGCCAGTTCCGGCACTACGCCGCCGTATGGATGATGGACGGCCACCTGGGAGGCGACCACGGATGAGCATACCTGGCGACCGTCACGGACAACGGCGGCAGCCGTCTCATCGCAGGAGGATTCGATACCCAAAACGATCATGGAGATTGCCTGTAAGCGGATCAACGCGCAAAAAGGGGTCTTTAAAACAAAAACCGGAACGGCGGTTGCGGCATCCGTCCCGTTCCGGTGGATTTCCCATTATATTTTTACACCATCGCCCGACGTCCGGTCCGATCCGAGGGAAGGGGAGGCCCCTTATCTGGATCACGTCGGCTTCACCGGCGTGTCGTGGTATTGCGTCCCGTCCCGGGACGCCGTGCGGCAGGCGCTCAGGACTTGCAGATCGGCTGCCTTTTCTGGCCTTCGGCAATCCATTGCAGCAGACGGCCCACGGTATCGGCGATTTTTTCAACATGTCGGATAGCCTCCCGGGGGTTCCTTTTGCCCTGCCGGCGGAATCAGGTCAGTTGTACCCGGCTGCGGGCGTTTTTACGGGTTTTGGTCACTTCGCCGATCACCCAGGCTTTTTCACCGCTGCCGGTGAGGCGGTTGAGCACGTCCTGGGTGTTCTCCTCGGGGACCACCGCCACAAGACCGATGCCGTTGTTGAAGGTCCGCATCATCTCTTTTTCCTCCACATTGCCGGCGGCCTGCAAAAAGGCGAAGATGGGCGGCCTTTCCCAGGAATCGCGATGGATGCTGATGCCGCAGGCCTGGGGGATGACCCGGATGATGTTGTCCATGATGCCACCACCGGTGATATGGGCCAGACCCTGGATGGGCAGGTCGCGTACCAGATGCTGGATGGTCTCGGAATAGATTCGCGTAGGCGTGATCAGCTCCTCGCCCAGGGCTTTTCCCAACTCGGCACATGACTCTCCATCGTGAGTCCCAGGACGTCAAAGCAGATTTTGCGCACCAGGGAAAATCCGTTGCTGTGCAGACCGCTGGAGGCAATGCCCACCAACTGATGGCCGGGGCGGATCTCCGAGCCGTCAACGATCTTGGCATTGTCCACAATACCTACGGCAAAGCGGCCAGATCGTATTCATTGTCCTGGTAGAACCCCGGCATTTCGGCGGTTTCGCCGCCGATCAGGCACAGTCGGCCTGGATGCAACCGTCGCCGATGCCCTTGATGATGGCGGTGACGGTTTCACTTTTCAGCTTGCCGGTCGCCAGGTAGTCGAGGAAAAAGAGGGGTCGGGCCCCCTGCACGGCAATATCGTTGACGCACATGGCCACCAAGTCGATGCCCACCGTGTCATGGCGATCCATCAGAAAGGCGATTTTGAGCTTGGTCCCCACGCCGTCCGTGGAACTGACCAGGACCGGGCTTTCCATGTTGGTGGTGTTCAGCGAAAACAAGCCGCCGAAGCCGCCAATTTCACCCATGACACCGGTCCGACGGGTTTTCTTGGCAATCTGTTTGATGGTGTCGACAAGGTTGTCCGCCGCGTCGATGTCGACGCCGGCATCGGCGTAGGTCAGTTTTCGCTTCATTCCGGTACTCCTGGTTTTTATTCGGCTGGCTTGCAACTATGCGTAAAAATAATCTGATGCTGCCGAAAAGTCAAACCCATTTCAGCGTTTGGCGACCGGTTCGGGTATCCATGCAACAGCGCTGAAGCGGTTTTTTTCAGGTAGAGCAAGGGATTGGGTCGGAACCCATAAAATTTTGACAATTTTGTGGGGCGATTATACGTAGTTTTGGATCAATACCCTTTTCTCATATAATAAATATAATTTAGAAGCTATCTTGTTTTTAGAAAGTAATATTGCTATGAAATATTTAGACGATTTTATTTCGTTGCGCGGAAGGATTATTTAAATGCTCAATCTCAATCATCTCAGGATCTTCTACTGTGTTGCGAAGAACCTCAGTTTTACCAAGGCAGCCAAAGAACTCTTCATCACCCAGCCAGCCGTTACCGCCCAAATGAAGCTGTTTGAAGGATGGTGCGAACTCAAATTTTTCAAAAAAAAGGGTCGCGGCGTTCAACTCACGGATGCCGGCAATGCGCTCTATTCCCGGGTCTCAAAATTTTTGAATACGAAAAGGAGGTCGAACGCCTCATCGATGATATCCGGCAGATGAAACAGGGCGTTTTACGCATCGGTACAACCAAGACCTATGTTCGATTTCTCATGCCCCTGGTCGCTGAAGCCTTCCGGCGCAAATACCCGATGATTCGAATTTGCCTTAATGAAGGCAGCTCGAAAGAAATCCTGAATACCCTCCCCAAGCTGGCCAACGAGATTGCCATTGTGACCCAGGTCCTGGATAACCCGGACATTATGTTCACGCCCTTTGCCGAAGAAGAACTCATTCCGATTATCAGTCCCCAGCATCCTTTTGCCGGGCGGTTGTCCGTATCTGTCGACGAGCTGGCCAAAGAACCCCTTATTCTGCGGGAAACCGGTTCCGGGACGCGGAAATTTGTGAATATGCTGTTTGATCAAGCCGGCTGTTCGCCGAACATTTTTATGGAGACGGCCAACTCTGAATTTATCAAGGAGCTGGTTGCCAAGGGGAATGGAATTTCCATTTTGGTTCGCG
This sequence comes from Desulfosarcina cetonica JCM 12296, assembly GCF_001311845.1. GTDB lineage: Bacteria > Desulfobacterota > Desulfobacteria > Desulfobacterales > Desulfosarcinaceae > Desulfosarcina > Desulfosarcina cetonica. The sequence continues at coordinate 3,265 of NZ_BBCC01000168.1, forward strand.
AAGCGGTGCAAAAAGAACTGAATCAACGCAAATTGGCCACAGTGGCGATCAAAGCCCAAAAAGTTTATTTGGATGCGAGTATCGCCTATTTGAAAAATGAGCCCCTATCACAACCCGCCCGTGCTTTTCTCGAGACATTGGATGAATTGTGCGAAGGACAATGCCCCATCAATGGGATCCGCAGTCTGCTCTCAAAGCATGAAAAGACGTTACGGGCGATCCAACACCAGTCTTATGAATTCACCAATTTCGGGATTGGTTGAAGACGGTTCCCGCCTGTTGCCCCAACCGCCAATCAAATGACCATGCCTTCACCGTAGCCCTGGCATAACCTTTGCCGTGGTCGCCGGTCTTTATTCTTCCTGTCTTCTTTCGTCATCCTACCCATAAGTTCACCTTATATATCTTATAAAAATTATGATTTTGACAGGTTACCGAATTTATAGAAAGCTTTCATGAGGAGAATAGAAATGGATAGGAAAACGTACTTCATTCTATGAGAAGGAATTCCCTTCAATACCCCGCAACCGGAAAAGAGGAGGAACACCATGGATCTGCGAGATTTCATCACGCTTTGCGAAAAAGAGGGCGACCTGAAGCGTATTACGGCAGAAGTCGATTGGGATCTTGAGATGACTCACATCGCCAAAATGGTGGAAGAGAAAGACGGCCGTGCGGTGTTGTTCGAAAATGTAAAAGGCCATGACAGCCCGGTGTTTTTCGGCGCCTACAGCAGTACCAAGCGAATGGCCATGGCCTTGGGCAAGCCGGCCGATCTTACCATGTGCGAATTAAGCCACGCCTGGATGAAAATGTCCATTGGCGATGTGATTCGATCCAAGGAGGTGGAAACCGGTCCGGTCTTTGATAACATCATTTACGAGGAAGATGTCAATGTCTTCAAGTTTCCGGCCCCCCGGTTTTATGAAAAGGACGGTGGCCGCTATATTGGAACGGCATGCTTTATGGTAACCCGGGATCCGGAAACCGATGAAATCAATCTCGGTACCTACCGCAGTCAGGTTTTGGATGAGAAGACCGTCGGTGCCCAGATTTTGAAGGGCAAGCGTGGCGACCGTATCCTGCAGAAGTATCGCAAGGCCGGAAAGAAGATGCCGATTTGCCTGGTGGTTGGCTGCGATCCATTGCTGATGCTGGCGGGTAGCGCCATGGTCGAAGACGCCAGCGAATATGACGTGGTTGGGACGTTGAGGGGTGAACCGGTCGAAACCGTTAATGCCAAACTGACCGGCCTGCCCATACCGGCAAGCGCCGAATTGGTATTGGAAGGCTATGTGGACGGCGACAACCTCAGAGCCGAAGGTCCTTTTGGGGAATACACCGGATACTACACCGACGAGCTCTATAAGACCATTGAGAAACCGGCCATCGAGGTCAAGCGCATTTATCACCGCAATGATCCAATCATGTTGTGTGCTTCTGTCGGACGGCCCATCAACGACAACCATATGATGCTGGCCTTTGTGAGAAATGCGACCTTGTGGACCGAGTTGACCCGCATGGGGATTCGTGGAATCCAGTCGGTCTATATGCCACCGGAAGCATGTGGGCGTTTCTGGGCCATCGTCTCCATCAAGCAGATGTATCCCGGTCATTCCAATCAGGTCGCCGCCGCTGTGATTGCCAGTAATACCTGCACCTACGGTCTTAAAGGGTTGATCATCGTGGACGATGACATTCGGGCGGACGACCTTCCCAGAGTTTGGTGGGCCCTGGCCACGCGCTACCATCCGAGCGGGGTACCCAGATCATCAAACGCGGACGTTCAACCCCGCTTGATCCGGCTTTGAGTGAAGACGAGAACAAGTTCATCACTTCGCGGATTGTCATGGATGCCACATTCCCCTTTGAATGGCAGCGGAAGCCGCCGATTGTCAATATGAACGAGGAGGTAACGGAGCGGATCAAGTCCCGTTGGGAAGAATTGGGGCTGGACAAGTAAGCCATACTCAAGCCCGATGTGCGTCCACCGGCGGGGTCGATCAATAAGTCGTAGCCGGTGGACGCACCAAGCGGCTGCCTGAGAAGTATACCATGAAAACACCCACCGACGCCTCTCCATCCGACTATGCGGAACGTGCGCTCCGGCTTGTGGATCAGCAGTTCATCATGACACTGGCCACTGCCGCGTCAAACCAGCCTGGGCGGCACCCGTGTACTACGTATTTCATACGGCCGATTTCTTTTTTTTCTCAAAGCCGGAGTCAACCCATATCGAGCAGGGGCTGATGAATGATCAGGTCGGCGCATCCATCCATCCCTTTGCCGAGACGTGGCAGGGCATTCGCGGCATCCAGATGAACGGACGCATCACCCCCGTTCGGCCAGGGATGACCGCGGTGCGGGCGATTCGTGCCTATCTCGCCAAATTTCCCTTTGTCCAAGAATTTTTTGACGAGGGCCAGATGCTGGATCTGATCGGGTTCAGCCGGCGTTTCCGGGTCAAATTGTATCGGTTCACACCGCTTCGTGCTTACTACCTGGATAATGAAGTCCGCTTCGGGTTTCGGACGGAGGTCGTTTTGGCATAACCCTCCTAGGATGTACCAAACTTTGCCAACTTCTCTTTCTTCTCTTGCTCGAAATCCTGTGCCGAATCCGGCAGTGCTCCCTTGATCATTGACCTCAGGGTCGATACATGCGCATGGCCATCGCCGAGAAGGGTGACGAGTGACCGAACCGCGCGTCCCAAGGTCCGGTCCAGGGCGCCTTGAAAACGCGCGCGAATTTCATCAGGGAAATTCGCGTACTGCCGGTAAAGATTTCGGATCCAGTTGTCAAGACTGTCCGCTTCAAGCTCTTTCTTTAAAAACAAATAACCTTCCAATGCACCTGCCGACGCGGCGAACTCGTAGATTTCTTTTTCCCGATTCATCCGTTATCTTTCTTTACGAGGGTGGTTTTTCCAATGACGCTGATCTGATCACCGTCTTTCAAACCAAAAGATTGTTTGAAGCTGCGTGGCGAGATGATTTCCAGAATCCGGTTTTCATGGACACGAACATTCTCGGCCGGAAGGACCACCGCTGCGGGAACACCCTTGATCGTTACCTTTTTCAGTGGTGCCGCACAAAAGGTGCTGCTGTCCGGTACCAATTCCGCGTCGGTCTTCGCAAGAAAACGTTCAAGTTTGTCCATATCCTCATCACGCACCCGGATATTCAGTGTCCCGGGAAAGGGTGCATACCCCAGCTTGTCCCGGCACTGTTGCACCACCCAGTCGACGGAGGTGAAATAGCCGCCTTTTCCAATACCGCTTTGAATGCTTCCCGAAATGGTCATGGTCGTTTCAAACGTTTTTTTTCTTTTGTTCATGCGTCGTGGATTCCTTTGGCATGGGTGTGGATGGTGAGAAAAATGCGCTCAAGCGCTGCCAGATGTCGAGGACACCATCGCTCATCTCGGTTGGTTTTTCTTGCGCCAACGCATCGCGGTCATCGACACCGCTTAAAACAGCGATCGTTTGCATGCCGGCTGCTTTTCCGGCACGGATGTCCACGCAAGAATCCCCAACATAAACACAGGCGGCGGGATCCATCGATAGCCGGCGGGCACCCACCAGCAGCGGATCAGGCGCGGGTTTGCGTCTGGGGGCATCTTCGATGGCGACAATCGCGGCCACTTTTTCGACCAGATTCATTTTGGCCAATGGCTGGAGCTTTCGCTCGATGAATTGTCGTTCGGTGGTGCTGACAATGGCGATCGGGATGCCATGAAACCAAAGCAGATCGAAAAGCTCCCCACGCCCGGAAACACGCTGACCGCGTCGCGAAACATATTTTGGGACAACTGGCGGCCGACCCGCATGCACGATCGGACCAGCGCATCGGTTTCGTGTTTACGTTCCGGCGGAATCATCTTGGTAAAGACGGACGGACCGATGCCGATGAATTCTTTTTTGAGGGCCACGGCCGGCTGGGGCAACCCAATCGCGTCAAAGATCGCCTCCAGAAGCCTGAAATAGGGCGGAATGGAGTCAATGAGGGTTCCATCCAGGTCGAACATCATGCACTTAACAATGCCGGGCTGAAGCGTCATGAAGCGACTCCCGTGAAAGGCGGCGTGAGCGGTTTTGCCGCGCCTCTTGGAACAGATGAAAAGGCACCTTAGTACCTTTGGGCGTTTATTCGGCTCAAAGGGCACTCTGGTAAAGGACACGTTTGAGATAGCCGATCTGCCCGCTGATCCGCTCGTGGTGTCGTATCGCTGTTATCGGTTGCCAGTTGCGCCAATCTCCCAGCAGGCCATGGTAGAGAACGGCACAGGCCCGCGAAATTTCAGCCTTGGCAGCGATTTTCAGTTCCTTCAGACTTAGGTCCACGGCCGACCGGATTTGATCCCTTTGCGCCTCGTCTTGGGTATGGAAGACGAGAACGCGGGTGGACGCGTCACTGCGGCCACTTCCCAGTTTGCCGTAAATGGGACCTGGAACCGCATGGGTGGAGAATTTCTCCAGCAGTGCAAAACAGAGGTCGAGATGGTCCAAGACAGCCGTTACCTTCCAGCAGTGATAGGCATTGCCGAGCCGGATGCGTGTTTTGCCGGATTTCAGCTGATTGTAGAGATTCTGAATGCAGGGCAGGCAGCGCCCGTAAATATCGCCCCGGGTCTTCACCATGCGGGGATGGTCTTCGAAACTGACCCAGAAAGCGCCGGTTGTGCTGCTGGGAATCTCTTTCAGGTAAATCGTCTGTTGGTAAGCGTTCATGGCTGTTGGGTGCGTTTACAAGGATGATCCGAAGTTGAGGGGCCGGTAACCAGAAAATCGATATTCCCGGGGGCGATAATTGTCGGAACGCCAGTGTGCAAAACCGCGCGGCCACGATTTACACCGGCATCGACATCTCCACCGAAATGATGGTCGATCCGTTCGTGCATGGAAAGGTCCGGGTTAGAGAAAAGATAAATGACTAAAAAATGAATATTAATCATGAAATAAATTTTTAGTCACGATCCGGATGGTTGTCAAAACGATAAATATTATGGGTCCCATAAGATGATGTTATGGAACGCCCGGCAGATAACCCTCAAGGTGCAGGCTTTTGGTGATCTTATTCGCGAAAAGACGTTAGAGGACCAAGAGGAGATGTTCTGGTTCTTGACCGTGGTCCTCCAGAACGCCATCATTCTCTGGAGCGCCTTGTCTCTGCCGGTATTTACTTTTTTATCCTGCTCACCATTCCAGCATCTGCTTTTGTATCTTTTTTTTCGACGCCAGGGTCAGTGCCACAAAAGCCTCCACCGTAGGGAGGGATGATTGAGACAGATAATTCATTTCTGTGGGCACAGACGGCTTCTGACCTTCAATTGGTAAAAACACGCAGCCTTTCGTATACATCTTCCGAACATACCTTGGCAGAATGGTAACGCCGAGACCGGATGCGACCTCCGTCAACACGGTCTGCATATTTTCAGGCTGGCTGAAGATGACCGGTACAAAATCTTCCTGCTGACACGAACTGAGAATCAGATCGAACATGCCCGTTGATTCACTGCGTTTGAGCATCACAAAGGCATCCTCTTTAAGGTCCTGCAGCCTCAGGCGTTTTTCCCGGCAAGCGGATGGGTTTCCGGAAGAATGGCCACCAGCGTATCCTCGTACAGCCGCTGCACGGAAAAAAAATTTTTCTCGGTGCCGGTCATGGGCCCGGAAAACCCCACGTCCAGCTGTCCGTCTTGAAATGCACCGAGCTGCTGCCGTCTGGACATTTCTCGGAGATGAACCTGAACATCGGGATAAGATTTTATGTAACCCTTCACCAGCCATGGAATAAAACTGAAACAGGCCGGCCCCACGTAACCGATGCGCAGACGTCCGATTTTCCCCTTGGCTGCCAGCCGGGCCCGTTCTTTGGCCAAATGCGCGCGGGCCAGAATCTCCTGGGCATCATTCAGCAGGCTTTGGCCGGCAGCTGTAATTTTCACCTCCCGGGTGTTCCGCCAGAAAAGACGGACGCCTAACTCTTCTTCCAGATCTGAGATGTGCCGGCTGACCGCCGGCTGAACCGTATTCAATTTTCGCGCCGCCTCAGAAAAACTTTTTAAGGTTGCCACGAATAGAAAGCTTTTAAGCGTTTTTATTTCCATACCGATTTATAACATATCGGCATTACTGTGATCAAATATAAACATTATGCTTATGAATGGTTTGCCTGTATGCTGCTTACGGCAGCCAGTGGTGGATTGAATGAAAAAAAACGTTTTTAATCAAAAGATTAAGCAGTCTTAGCACAAGAATTTACGCAGGAAGCGTCACAAGGATAATAAATAGTCATGAAAACCATCTTGATTATAGCGGCACTGGATAAAAAAGGACTTGAAATCAGATACTGCCTCGAGCAGATCAAAAAAATCGGTGCGGCAGCATTATTGATGGACAGCGGCATTCATGGTGAGCCGTCCATCCCTGCTGATATTACCCGTGAAGCGGTTTCCGGGGCGGCGGGTCTGACCATGGATGGCGTCAAAAAAATTCCATCAGAAGCAGAGGCCTTTGGTGTGCAGACAAAAGGCGCCGGCGTGCTTGCATCAAAGCTGGCTGAAGAAGGTAAAATACACGGGGTCTTGGGCATTGGCAGCAGCATGGTTCCCTGCCTTGAAATCGGAGTGATGAAATTGCTTCCCCTGGGCATGCCCAAAATCATGGTAACGTCCCAGGCCGATGATCCCGCTGTAATAAAGCAGGCCGTCGGTGCAAAAGACATCTGCATGTTTAATTCCGTCAGCGAGGTCGTGGGGCTGAATCCCCTGACAGAAGGCGTTTTGCGCAGGGCCTGCGGCGCCGTTGTCGGCATGGCTGGTGCTCAGGTTCCCTTTACGGACCATAAAAAGAAAACAGTGGCGCTCATGGCAAAGAGCACCACTGATTCCGTCAATCAAACACTCCGTTATCGAATTGCTGCCGCCGGTTTTGAACCGGTATCATTCAATTGCTCCGGCTACGGACCGCTAAATCTCGAGCAGGTCATCACAGACGGCGTTATCGACGGCGGCGTAATAGAGCTGTCCAGTGACTGGCTGGACAGCCTGGCCGGCGGAGAATCCTTCCCGCCGAAAAACCGCTATGAAAACGCAGGATATATGGGCCTGCCCCAGGTTTTTGTTCCGGGCTCCTGCGACTTTATTGCAGCCGTCCCGGAAACATTTGAGGGACGAAAATCCGTCCACCTCAATAAACAGATGACGCTTTTCAGGTCATCCCGGGAAGAGCTTTTTCGTGCAGGAAAACAGATCGGCGAAAAACTGGCCAGAAGCGAGTCTCCCGTGACCGTCGTCATTCCCATGAAAGGCTTCAGTGAATACGACAGGGAAGATGAACCCCTGTGGGATCCTGCGGCCAACCAGGGCTTTATCGACGGCATATCCGCTTTTAAAGATCAACTGGAAATTATAAAAGTTGATGCGCATATCACCGATTTAAAATTTATCGATGCCGTGATGAATGCATTCCTTAAAAACGTAACCCGTGCCTGATTCCAGTAAGGTGGCAGCAATCAGTCCTTGGATCAGGAATTATCTGCACATGGCAACATTCTCCAGGAATGATTCCATGACGACGTCAATAAATTCCGGATCAAATATGTGGGCATTCACCTGTTTGATCTTGATTTTTCCCTCGTAAGGAGAGATGCCCTCCAGAAAACCCATATCAGCTTCCGGATCCCACAGCTGCCCGCCTTCCTGATCATGGACGGCAAACCCCCTCATGGGGATCACAACCGTTGCCGGCGCATCCGCTTTGCTCAGTTTTCGGCCCACGTCTTTTCCCACCTTGCGAAGCTCTTCCCTGCTGGAGCGGAAAAGTGCAACGGCCCGGTTATGGGGTGCAACTTTCCGGCCGGGAAACTTGCCCGGTGCGGCAGCGACAAAGTCGCAGGAGCCCGGAATAAATACCTGGGGAAGTCCTTGTTTACCGGCATTTTCATAACGGTCCGGCGGGGGAAAGGAATCGCCGCCGGCAATGTGATCAAGCCAGTCACTGGCAAGCTCAATGACCCCGCCGTCAATGAACCCGTCTGCTATAACCTGTTCCTGGCTGGCAGGACCATATCCAAAGCAGTGAAAGGTCATGGGCTGAAACCCGGCAGCCGCGATGCGGTCCCGAAGGGCACGGTTCGTGGGCTCTGTGGTGCCTTTGGCCATCAGGGCCACAATCTTTTTGTTGTTTGTATCCTGGGATACCGCCGCATTTGCCATGCCGACAACGCCACCGCAGGCCCTGGTAAACACTGTTCTGGTCAAATGATTGATACCCACAACATCCGTGACGGAATGAAACATGCAGATATCTTTTGTGCCCACTGACGGGCCGACCACAGCCGGATTACCGGCCTGAGAAGATACCATGAATTTGGGCACGCCAATGGGAAGAGAGCGCATAACACCGGTACCCAGGGCTGTTCCCATGCCGCCGCCGACACCCAAGACCCCGTGAATTTTACCCTCTTTAAGCAGACGATTGGCAATAATGGCCGCCCCTTCTGTCTGCAGGCCGAGCGCCTCAGCTTCAGCGGGAATTTTTCTAACGTTATCAATGGTCGTACCAGCAGCTTTAGCAACCTCTTCACGAGTGATATCCGGTGGAATAGTCGGTTCACCCAGCACCCCTCCGTCAATTAACAATGCTTTTGCGCCAAGTTCCTCAATCCGCTTTTTGCAGAACGCGATCTCCAGGCCTTTTGTGTCCAGTGCCGCCACTACCAGAATTGTCTTCATAAATGTTATCCCCTTTTTGTTTGATGCCTACAGTCATGGACGAATAGTCAGTGCTGCTGCCGGTCATATAAAAAGATCTTCAAAACGGTGTTAGAGTTTTTCAGAAACGATACGCTGACAATGGTGATGGCTTCATTTCTTGGTTCATTTCAACGTTGACGGGTTTCTCTTCCCATTCAAACGGGAAAGGGGGGGCGTCCATTACAATTCGAGAGGTGATAAATTTGTTTTCTTCCATAAGGTCGTGCTTTCCGATGTACCGATTCCACCACGCGGGTTTGGGCAAGCGCCCGAAGGTTTGGGGCGCCGGTCAGGAACATGGCCATTTTCAGCTCCTTGGCGAGCCGTTGCAACGTGTCGACAACGACCTTGGAGGACTGCATGGCCGGTTTCAACAAGGGCAGGGCGAGCCCGACGATGGATGCCCCCATGGCGATTGCCTTGGCCGCTTCGAGGCCCGTTCGTATTCCGCCCGAAGCGATGATGGGGAGATTCACCATGCGTGTGCATTGGCGCAACGATTCCGCCGTGGGAATCCCCCACTCAAAAAAGGCCTCGGCCAGGTTGGCACCGCGGTGATACTCGACGCGGGTAAATGAGGTGCCGCCCGCGCCGGCCACGTCCAGCGCACTGACGCCGGCGGATTCAAGCGTTGCGGCAATCCCGCCGGACAGGCCACATCCCGTCTCCTTGACGATGACCGGAACGGACAGGGACCGGCATAGGGTCCTGATGTTCGAACTTACCGCGCGCCAATCCCTGTCACCTTCCGGTTGACACAACTCCTGGGCGGCGTTGAGGTGAATGGCCAGACCGTCCGCCCCGATCGCCGGGACCAGGGCTCCGATTTCCTCCGCATGTCGTCCCGTCAGTTGGGTTGCGCCGATGTTGCCCAGAATGAGAATATCCGGTGCCACGTGGCGGACCTGGTAGGTATAGGCCAGCGAGGGATCATCGAGCATGGCCCGTTGTGAGCCCACGCCCATGCCGATGCCCATCGTCTGGGCCGCGCGGGCGAGATTCTGGTTGATGGTTTCGGTCCCCGGGCATCCGCCGGTGAGGGCTTCGATGAAAAACGGATACCGGAACCGTTTGCCCAGAAAGGTGGTCGATGTGTCGATCTCCTCCAGGCAAAGCTCGGGAAGCGCCTGGTGATCGAAGTGGTAATGTTCGAAACCGTTGCTCTTTTCAAAGGTCACGGCTTCCTGGGTGCAAATGCGGATATGCTCCCATTTCCGTTGCATGGTGGGGCTCTGTGGCGGCAAGACGAGCTGGGGGGCGAGGTTGTCGTGGTGCATCGGTTACCTCTTTTCTTCCAGACAAACGTGGCCGGTAAGAACCAAACCAAAGGCTTCGAAGTCGATAACATCATCCGGTCCATCAATGATCGGGCAGATGGTGTGAATGCCCAGGTCGCCAATGTTGGCGGCAATGGCGGCCTCCAGCGCTTTGCGATCCAGGCCGATGGCAGGGGGGGCGATCGAACCGTTGGCGTGG
>NZ_BBCC01000169.1 GCF_001311845.1 Desulfosarcina cetonica JCM 12296
CCGGCATCGACATGGCCGAGGCCTCCCTGTGCGTTGCCCGGTCACACATGCAGACCAGCGGCCTGGCCATTGACTATCGTCAGACGACCGCCGAGGCGCTTGCCGAACAGGCGCCAAGCCGTTTCGACACAGTGGTCTGCATGGAACTTCTCGAGCATGTCCCCAGTCCGGCGTCGATTCTCAAGGCCTGCGGCCAATTGGTCAAACCCGGCGGCGACGTGTTCTTCGCCACGGTCAACCGGACCTGGCTCTCACGCCTTCTGGTGATCTGGGCCTCCGAACAGGTTCTGGGCATCGTGCGCAAGGGTACCCATACCTACGAGAAATTGGTCAAACCGGAAGAATTGAGAAAATGGGGGGCGGCGGCCGGGTTGACCACCGTCGACCTCAGCGGTCTGCGCTACCTTCCCTTCGGCGGATATGCCGCGCTTTGTCGCAGCACGGCAATGAACTATATGATGCACTTGCGCCGATCCGCCTGACAATGCACCTCGGGCACGTTGGTTTACCGAATCCGCCCGCAGAAAGGAAAATTCATGGCCTTCTGGCAGAACCCCCGCTGGTTCGACGACAGCAAGCGGCAGGAGCAGATCGATGACTACATTCATGCCACCGGCAAGGCACGCTTCGGCATTCGTGAGTATGCCGAGGAGAAAAAAGCCGAGGCGGTGCGCATCCATTTCGACCGGGTGGCCCCCAAATACGACTTCATGAACTCCTTGCTCAGCTTCGGCATTCAGCACGCCTGGAAACGCGCCGCCGTGCGCATGCTCGACATCCACGCGGGGGAACGGGTGCTGGACGTGTGTGGTGGCACCGGCGATCTTGCCATCCTGGCGGCCCGACGCACCGGCCCCTCGGGTCAGGTGGTGATTTTCGACATCAACCGGGCCATGATCCAAGCCGGCCGTCACAAAATCGACCCTTTTGCCGATCTCGGCCACATCGGCTATGTTCAGGCAACGCCGAGGCGATCACCTTCCCGGACAACACCTTTGACTGTGCCATGGTGGGGTTCGGTATCCGCAATGTCACGCACCTGAAACAAGGCTTCGCCGAGATGATCCGTGTGCTCAAGCCGGGCGGGCGCCTGCTCTGCCTGGAATTCTCACGTCCCCTCAACCCAGTCTTTCGCAGCCTCTACGATTTCTACTCCTTCAACATCATGCCGGCCCTGGGGCAGCTTTTGGCCGGATCGGCCGAGTCCTATGCCTGTCTGCCCGAAACGATTCGCATGTTCCCGCTGCCCGACGAACTGGCCGCCATGCTGACCGACCTCGGCCTCGATGGTGTCCGCTGGACGTTCTTGACCAACGGCATCAGCGTGGCCCACGTGGGGACAAAACGGAACAAGTTTCTATGAAAAAATCAGCCGCACCAGGACAACGGCCAAAAGGCTCAAGGGGAAGTGGCTGGCCCTGTTGAACAGATCCATGGCCTGCCGGCGCGCATTGGCCTGCACCAACCGCATCACCGGCAGGAGCAGCAGCCAGCAGCCCAGGCCGGTAACGATCAGCAGATAAAACGCGTTGAAGGACAGTGGCGAGATCCACAGCAGGAGAAAGGTCAACAGAAAGGCCACCACCAGGCAGACCAGGGCGAGCAGGCCGGCCCGCCCCAATCCCAGCTTGACCGGAATGGTTTTGGCCTTGAAGCGACGGTCCTCCTCGATATCGGTCCAGTCGTTGGGAATGTTCTGCCCACCGATCTCCCAGAAAAAAATCAACGCCACGAGGACCAGCACAAAAAGGGCCGACGGCCGCGGATCCACAGCAAAGACCGCCGCCACGGCCCCCAGGGATTTAACGATGCCATTGATCAGGGATCGCAGGGGCGTCACCTGCCACAAACGGCAATAGACGACTTCCAAAACCCCGCCGGCCAGGAAGATAAAAAAACAGACCGGATTGAGCAGCCAGGCACCGACCATGGCCACGCACGCCCATCCCAGCGCCCACAGCACGCCCTCGGTCAGGCCCAAAACCCCTTTGGCCAGGGGGTGACGCACCAACACGCCATCTAGGAAATCCTCACCATCGCTATAGCCGCCATGGCGGACCTTTTTCTTTATCTGTGCGGTAATCCACCAGATCGTTGAGGGCATAAACCGCCGTGTAGCCGGCAAATACCGTCAACAGGCCCAGTAAAAGGATCGGTAGGGACGGGAAATGCCCCAAGCACAAGAGCGCGGCCAACGCCGGCGTGGCAAGATCGATGATGCCATGGGGGGTACGGGAAAGGGCCAGGAGCAACTTCAGTCGCGGGTGGGTCAGGATGGTTTTTAATCTCATGGGTTTCTTATCGTTTTGGCATAAGGTTGCGGCAACAGGTTCCGGTGGCGCCTGCATCTGCCTGAAGGTATGGCACAAGCCCGCTGCAACGTGTCAGAATCCCGAGGATTTGTCAATTTATTGATCAACGCTTCACTTCAATTCATTGAGCAATGTCTGCAGGTTTTTCTTCCGGTTGTGGATCCCCAGCTTACGGCGGATATTCCCCCTGTGGAATGTCACGCCGCGCACGGTAATCCCCAATAAATTGGCGATCTCCTTGCTGGTGCGGCCCTGACGGATCAAATCGATGACGCGGGACTCCATCGGTGTCAGATGAACATGCTCGGAGATTTTGCTCCCCATGGGGCTGGCAATCTCCATGATCGTCACTTCCAGGGCGCCCAGCAGTTGGTTCAGGTCCGCGTTGGGCCACCGCATCCGGATCGTATCAAAATGGGAAAGCACACGGTCATTTAAATTCTTGGCAACCGATCGAAGGATTTCCGTTTTTTCATTTTCGCGATATTCCATGAGAATTTTCAGGGCCGACTGCATCTCGTGGAGCTGCTCGGCATCCTGTTTTGCCTTTTCGGCGAGCTGGTGATGGAACGTTTTACGCTCTTTTTCCATCCGTGCCTTGAACAACGCGATTTCGATGACCGATTTAATTTCGCTGGCCCGATACGGCTTGATAATGTAACCGGAAGGTTCGGTCTGCCTTGCCCGCTGCAAGATGGCATCATCGGAAAAAGCGGTCGTATAGACAATGGGAATGCCAAAACGGCGCATCATGCATCTGCCGTATCGATGCCGTCCATCGCCCCATCCAGCTTGATATCCATCAACACCAGGTCCGTCTCTGTCTTCTCGGCCAGATCGACCGCCGCTTCTCCGGAACTGACGCTACCGCACACCCCGTAGCCCAATTCCAGCAAAATGTCTTTAAGATCTTCCGCTATAATTCTTTCATCCTCAACGATTAAAATATTGGTCTCCGTCATTTGGGGTTCCCATTCCTGGACGCTTGTGGGTGGCGTGGAGCCGCGGAAAAGGCCGTATTCTGTTGGATCATTCGTAAAGCCCGTAATCCGGATAAAACGCTTGGGCACATGCCGGACAGATGGAGTGAGAACATGCTGTTGGCAAATGCGATTCGATATAGCCCTCGACATCTTGCCACAAATCATCCTGATTCTTTATCCGCTTGCAATGGGAACAAAGCACCAGCACCGGGTCCGTCATGGCATTTTGGCCGGCTCCTTGTTCCGGTGTTTTTAGGCGGTTGCGTCCGCGCTTGTCCCTTTCTGCGCGATAGAAGGATATTTCGATGGCGGCTTTCAGTTGGTTGTTTCGGAAGGGTTTGAGGAGATATCCCTGGGGCATTGTCTTCTTGGCCCTTTCCAGAACGGTCTCATCGGAAAACGCGGTGATGTAGACGATGGGGATATCCGCCATGGCGTTGATCCGCTCGGCCGTCTCAATCCCATCCATCCGGCCGTCCAACCGGATATCCATCAGCACCAGGTCGACACGGCCCCGGGAAACCCGATCGACAGCCGCCTCGCCGGTGCTCACCCGCTCGCAGGCCCCATAGCCCATGTCCTGAAGCGTGAGCACAAGATCCTCGGCCAGCAGAATCTCATTCTCAACGATCAGGATCTGCGTTCCTGGCTTTCTTCTCGCAAGTTGCCGTTCCATTGAATAATCGCTTCCAATCCATGTCCATGCTTCGAGTTAAGCGCCAAGGATCCGCGCAATTGTTCGGCCATGAGTGAAATCAGCCGCAATCCCAAGGTACTGGCGTTTTTCCAGTCGAATGTCGGCGGAAGTCCAACGCCGTTATCCTTCACGCTAAGCCGGGTTTCATTGTCGGCAACCCTTCGGGCGGATATGCAAAGGTTCCCTTTGCGCCTGCCGACAAAGGCATATTTCAATGCATTCGTCACCAACTCGTTGACAATCATGCCGCAGTACACCGCCTGATTGAGCTCCAGTTGAAGATCGTCAATATCATAGTCGATGACGACCTGTTCGGAAATATTCTCATAAACCGACAACAGGTCGCGCATCAATTTACGGGCGTATTCCTTCAAATTGACGGCCGACAGATCTTCATTCTGATACAAGGTCTCGTGGATCAACGCCATGGAGCGCACCCTGGCGCGGCTCTCTTTCAAGGATTCCCGAACGACACTGTTCTTGCTGTGTTTGATTTGCAGGTTCAGCATGCTGGCCACGACGGCGAGGTTGTTCTTGACGCGGTGGTGGATCTCCTTGAGCAGGGTTTCGAGATTGCGCTGGCTGGTTTTCAGCTCTTGATCGATTTTGATTTTGCCCAGTGCGGCGGCCATCTGGCCGGCGATGGCTTCGATGTGGGATCTGGAAATGGGGCTGAATGTATCGGCAGTGGTGGAGGAGGCATTGAGGCAGCCGATGATTCCACCCGCATGGGAGATGGGGATCGCGGTAAAAGCACGCAGGCCGGCCCGATGGTGCAAATTCCGGCCACCGAGGACAGAACCGAAGCCATCGATCACGGTATTGTAAGTCTCAAAAATGGACTGTCCCCGGGATACCAGCTCTACCTGCGGCGAGTCCTTGTCCAGATGCGCCACCGCGGTCACAAGTTCCGGCGGCAGGTTGCGGTGAACCATCAGATCAAAGCCATCCTTCTCCGCGCTCTCCAGATAGATTCCGCCGGCATCGACTTCCTGCACTTTCAGTGCGGCCTCCAGGCAAACCGTCAGCGCCGACTTGAGATCATCAGCGTGGATCAACGCGACACTCAAGTCGCGCTGGATGCGCATCAACGCCTCCATTTGTTTTTTTTCGGTCACATCCCGAAACATCACCTCGATGCCGGCTTCCTGCCCCCGGCTATCCCGGAGCAGTTTGGCATTGTAAGACGCCCAAAAGATGGCGCCATCCTTTTTCTTCAACAGCACTTCCCGGTTGAATAGGGTTTCGTACTCCCGGACGTCCCGTAAAAACGGCTCTCGCAGCTCCGGGTTGACCCAATAGTCTATCGTGGGGGTGCCCAGGATCTCTTCCGGTCGGAATCCCATCACCGCTTCAACCGATGGCGACACCATGGTGACGATGCCCATGGTGTTTGTTCTGACGTATACATCCATAAGGCTTTCGAAAAGTTCCCGGTAGCGCTTTTCGCTCTGTCTCAAGGTGTGGGCGGATATTTCGGCACCAAGCACATAGGTCATCGCCGAGAAAACGGTCGCCAGCAGGTTGCTCGTTGGAGGCACAAGGGGATCCTCACCGATATAAAAGAAAACGCCGATCGCCGTGCCGGTATTGGAAAGGATCCGGGATCCGGCGACACGATGGTGGGCAGGGATGCCTTCAAGGCAATGATCATCGAACACCAATGGAGAGACGTCGCCCGTCACCAGCTGATGAAGGCAGTCGCATTCAAACGCATCCCAACGGCCGGTTGACGGCAGCGGCAATGGACCGCCGGAGGCAGCGACAAGCGTAAACGCGCGGTTACCGATGATTTTAGGCGCCTCCGATTCCCGTTCACCCGCCATTTCCGAGGTGTCATGATGGTTGTTCGGCAGATCCGTTATCCAGACCCGCAAAATGGATTTTGGGAACAAGCTTTCCATGCAGGTCCGAATGGCACTCATTTTCTCGGCGAAGTCTGGCGTTCGCAAAATATCTTCACGCATGGTGTTGAGATATGCCAGCCGCCGGTCACGCCGCTTGCGTTCGGTGATGTCACGGGCAATGTGGAGGCTGCCGACCAGCTTGCCGGTGGCATCGGTCAGCGGAGAGACGCTGGCGTGGAAATCCATGTCGTTTCGGCTTTCATGAAATTCCAAAAAATGCTCAAGACCGTCTTCAAGAGGCTGGGTATACGGGCAAAATTCGGGCACTTCATCCGATCCATGAAATATTTCAGGAATGCTGCCGGCTTGTAGGATTGATTTCGAATTTAAATGAGTTAGCGAATTGTTAAAGGCCTTCCAGGCGCATCCGGACAATTGATGACAGGTTTTTACCTGTCATTCCAATGTCGCTAAAAGGAAAACGCTCAGAACATGCCATCGGCATTCTGTTTACCGGCCAGGTAGGCAACAACCGACAACAGGGCCACACTGTAACTTCACTGTCTGTCAAATGAAATGATGATTATGGGTTATCAACTCAATAACACGCGTAACAAACCGATAGTTTGGCCACGAGCGAATGATGGGCAACGATCATCCAGCAAACCACGGAACACGACCGTATAGAGAAAACGAAAAGGAGCCGATGATGATTTCTGCCGAGCAATTGGAACAAGCATGTCGTAAACGGGATCATTTACTGAAAAGCAAACCGAACCTTGACGGCTTTCAAAATGAGATCAACCACCTTTTATCGAAGACCACGTGTGATGGTGACCGTTTGGAAGCCATTGCACTGGTGCTCCATTCCAAGCTGAAAGAAATAAACGAGATCGGTTTTATGGAATTAAAAAAGTTATTGAACGATTGGAACAAGCCGATGGCCTGAATGAGGGCCGAGAGAAACCCGAACACGAAAAAGCTTCATAACCCCGCGAATCCAAGATGGCGTATATGATACCCATGAGGTACAATTCAATGCAGTCGGCGCGTTGGGGCTTGCCTTGAACCGAATGGTGGACACGCGGGGCCGGCTTTCCCGCGAGGTCACCAGCGGTGTCGGCGCCCTCACGGCTCATCCAAAGGAATGTTTCTGGCCCTGGACGAGCTTTACCAGGATTGAATGGAGGGAAAGCCCATGCAGGTAAAAATTGTTGACGCCATCCGCGCGGAGCTGGCATCCGCGAGCCAGGACAAGACCATCCGGTCCACCTGGGGAGAACCGATCGTGGGCTTTGCCGACGCCGATGACCCGCTCTTCGGGGCATTGAAGCGAGCCGTGCGTCCTTCCCACAGCCTTCCCGGCGACCTCCTGCCCGGTGCACGCACGGTCATCGCGTATTTCCTGCCTTTTGATCGGGAGATCGCGCGGACCAACCATCGGGGCGTAATGAGTTCGGAGGCGTGGGCCGTCGCCTATGTCGAGACCAACCGGCTGATCGCGCGGATCAACGATGGGATCAATACCGTTCTGGAGCGGTCGGGTTACCGGGGTACCCGACTGCCGGCCACGCACAACTTTGACAAAGGCATGCTGATGAGCGACTGGTCCCACAAGCATATCGCCTACATTGCCGGCATCGGCCGATTCGGCCACCACCATATGCTGATCACGGA
Organism: Desulfosarcina cetonica JCM 12296; assembly: GCF_001311845.1. GTDB lineage: Bacteria > Desulfobacterota > Desulfobacteria > Desulfobacterales > Desulfosarcinaceae > Desulfosarcina > Desulfosarcina cetonica. Next base: position 7,517 of record NZ_BBCC01000169.1, read on the forward strand.
AAAGGGTTGCTGCGGCCGACTGGGAAGCGTGGTCACCGACGCCGTGATCCTGCCCACAACGCACCCGGAGGGGGAACGCTGTCTGTACAAGCACGACGGGTCCTGCCGCCTGTGTGAAAAGCGCTGTCCCGCCGAGGCGCTGAGCCAAGCCCCCTTTCACCGGCGTGCCTGCTACGACCGCTTGATGGAAAACGCCGAGGTCTATGAGCGCTACGGCCTTGCCGATGTGTGCGGCAAGTGCGCGGCCATCGTTCCCTGCTCTTTCCATGACCCGGTAGCGCGGCTGAAAAAGTAATTGGTGCTCGCCGACGCCCCACCGTTCAGGTCGGCAGGTCGACATCGGGACACAACTCCTTGACTTTGGCCAGCAGGGTATCCTTGCGAATCGGCTTGACCAGAAAGGCGTCGCATCGGTCACGGGCCTTGACCACATAATCCACCTTGCTGTGGGCCGTCACCATGATTTTCTTGGCGGGCGGCGTGTTGTTCTGCTTCTCCAACTGACAGAAGCGCGCCAACAGGTCCAGTCCGGTAATATCCGGCAGCTCGATGTCGATGGCCACCAGGTCGTACGGGATGTTCTTGCCCATCGCCTTGACGAAGTGCCCTGTGGCTTCGATACCACTGGCGGCCTTGTCGCAGGTGCCCACCTTGGCCAGCATCATCCCTAACTTGGTCAGGGCAATCGGCTCGTCGTCAATCAGAAGAATACGCATGTCAGGGTCCTTTCCAATGGGCGATGAACGCCCTGAATTCGTCAAACCGGCGTGCCAGCGCGTTAAAACCGGCATCGATCTCTGACAACGAAGCCGCCGGGCTGATTTTTTCCAGATAGCTGCCGCCGTTGACAAAGCATGTGCCTCCATGGTTGCGGCCCCCCCCTTGATGGCATGCGCTTCCTTTCGAATGCGCTCCCGATCGACATCGGCGATGGCCTTCCGGAGCGTTTGGAGCTGGCCGGCGACATTGTCGATCAGCTGGCCGGCGACCAACAGAACCGTATCGGCATCGCCGAACTCTTCCACGGCAATCGCCGTGTCCATGACCATGGGCCCGTTATCGGCGGTCACGACCGCAGCTTGCGCCGACGGTGATGGTAGCGCAGGAGGGTTGGTCTGGTGCTTTTGTCCGATCCAGTGGTTGGCCGTCTTGATCAGCTGGTGGCGGTGAACCGGCTTGACCAAATAGCCATCCATCCCGGCGGCAAGGCACTTCTCCTCATCGCCCTTCATGGCGTTGGCGGTCAGGGCAATGATGGGAACCCGCTGCCGGCGGCCGCTTGCCGATTCCAGCCGGCGGATTTCAGTGGTGGCGTCATAACCGTTCATAACGGGCATCTGGATATCCATCAGAATCAGGTCATAGGGGGTCTGAAGGAATGCCGCAACGGCTTGCCGGCCGTTTTCGGCCAGATCAACGCGAATACCGGCTGCCTTCAGGTGCATCAAAGCGACCTGCTGATTGACCACGTAATCGTCCACCACCAAAACGTGACCGTTGTCGGCAGCCGGAGGCGCTTTGAACGCCGGCCGGGTAGGCACCTTATGCAGGGGGGGCGCAGGCGCCGATGGATCGGCCGAATCGCCTGCCAAGCCAGTGATCACGGCCTTTAGATCGGCCAGTTTGACCGGTTTGGACAAAACGTGGTCAAACCCCCAGGCAGACGCATCCCGACCGGACACAATCTCCTTCAGATTGGTGGCCACGACCAGGCGAATCGGGCGTCCCCCGGCGGCCTGTCGAGCCTGCGCCTTGAAATTCAGGATATCCATATCGTCCATGTGCGCATCCGTGATGATGGCGCAGAGGGCCGGGGCAGTGCTTTCGGCCAGGCGGGCAAGCGCGGGATGGCCGCCATCAACGTTTTCCACGACCAGCCCCAGGGCCTTTAGATAGGTGCCGATGATCCTGGCCGTGGTGGCATGGCGCTCCACCACCAAAGCGGTCAACGATGATAATGCGGGATGTTCCTCTTCTGCAGATACCGGCCGATCCGGTTGCAGGGGAAAGGCAACCCGGAACCAGAATGTGCTGCCATGCCCCAGTTGGCTCTCCACACCGATCTCGCCCCCCATCAGTTCGACCAGCTGCTTGCTGATGGTCGTTCCCAATCCGGTTCCGCCGTACTGCCGGGTCGTGGAATTATCCGCCTGGGTGAAACTACTGAAGATGCGTGCGACCTTTTCCGGGGCGATACCGATGCCGGTATCCTGGATGGTGAAACGAATGCAGGCCCGATCTGGGGTTTGGCTGTCCAGATGGGCCTCGATGAGGATCTCTCCCGTCTGGGTGAATTTGACCGCATTTCCGCACAGGTTGAGCAGAATCTGGCGCAACCGCACGGGGTCCCCCACCAGGGCCGTGGGCACCGACGGCGCCACAAAGACATTGAGTTCAACTCCTTTTTCGGCGGTCTGGAATACAAAACCGTCGCCGATCTTTTCCAACAGGCGGCGCAGATCGAAACCGATCTCTTCCAACTCCAGCTTGCCGGACTCGATTTTCGAAAAATCGAGCACGTCATTGATCTGGCTCAGCAGGGAAAAGGATTCCTGCCCGATGATTTCGACAATCCGGCGCTGGTTGTCGTCAAGTTGGGTGGATAGGGCCACTTCGGTCATGCCGATAATCCCGTTGAGCGGGGTTCGCAATTCGTGGCTCATTTTGGCCAGGAAATCACTTTTGGCCTGACTGGCAGCCTGGGCTTCTTCGGCCAGGGCATTGGCGCGCCGAATGGCCTGTTCCAACTCCTGTTGGGAAAGGGTCAAGGCACGGGTGCGCTCGGTGACCTGACGCTCCAGCAGCAGACTCTGGTTTTTAAGCAATTTGGTGTAGGCCATGCTCTCCGTCGCATTGGCCACGTGCAGCAAAATAATCGACAAAAGGGTCATGGCCGTACCGGGCAGGGTCGTCTGACCGGCCGGCAGCAATCCGCCGAACATGCCCTTGATGTTGTCGTGGGTGGCGATCACATGCAGCAAATACTGCCGCGAATGGTCCATGGAGGAGATGATCACCCCCCGTCGTTCGCGGATGGCCCAGGCAAAATAGCCCCGCTCGACCATCGTGTCCACTTCCCGCTGGATGGTATCGGCCATGCCCGGCGGATGGCGAAAGGTCGGTTGGAAAGAGGCATCCTTTTCGTCAACCATGTAAAAGGCCAGCATCTCAAAGGGAAAGATGGCGTCGATGCGACGCTTGGCCTCGGGCAGCAGGGTTTCCAGGATGGCGTTGCCACCGCTGCTTTCGGCAAAAAAATCCTCGAGGGAGAGCACCATCTCCAAGGCATTTTGGATATACCGGCGATTATCCTCCAAATGCGCGATCCGGTCGATCAAGGTATCCGTATCGTGTTCGGTCTGCACGTCCGCCCCCTATGCCGGGAAAACCGTCATCAGAAAACCCAGATGATGCAACGCCTGGGGAATAACCCCCGACAGGATATGCGGTGACAAGCGAAGCTTCTCCCATGCGGTTGCATCCAGTGTGGGGATCCGCCACTCACCGCTCTTGCCCTCGCCGAGACCATGGGCCAATATGTCGGCCAGGTGCACAACGGCGGCCTTGACCGGATCCTGCGCCGCCATGGGGCGGTGATGAAAAACGATATTCTGACTCAAGGTTACCGGGAATTTCCATTTTTCGAACAGATCGGCGGCAATCTCGGTATGCCGGAAACCGAGCACCTGTTTTTCCTGCTCATACAAGGAGCCGGTGCCGGTCATGGCCAGCATCGCAGGCGCCTGGTCGGGAAAATAATGGAAAATTACCATCCGGCCGATATCGTGCAGCAGTCCAGAGACAAACATCTGCTCGGTATTGCGGATGTTCCCGCTGGCCGCCAGAATACGGGCCAACACGCCGCAGGCCAGGCTATGGTGAATAAAAGCCCGCATATCGAACACGTTTTTGGGAATATCCTTGAAAACCTCCATGGTAATGACGCCCACGGCCAAGGCAGAGACCTCTCTTGAGCCGATGATGGTCACGGCCCGGGTAATACTGTCAATTCGCGAAGGGAACCCGTAAAAGGCGCTGTTGACAATCCGCAGCAAAAGCGCGGAGAGCCCCGGACTATTGGAAATCACCTGGGCGATGTCGTCGGCCGAGGAGAATGGATCGGCGATGATATCGTTGATCTTGAAAATCATGGAAGGAATTTCAGGCAGCTGGATATCGCGTGATTGCAAATTGCGGCGTCGTGCGGCGCCGTCGGATGACGGCGGTGAAGGTGGCCGACTGAATTCGGTGACAGCCCCTACCCGGGCCGGAGGCGCCAGGCGGGCCCGGTGCAAAACCGCCTGGCGAAATATCTCGGCCACTGCCGGATGGGAAAGGTCATTGTTGGCGAACGCCGGTCGCAACTGTTCGGCCACCCGTCGCATGATCGCCGGGTCCAGCGGCTTGTCCGCATCGGGCATATCAGTATCAGCCTGTTCCACAGCGACATCCGACACACCCCACATTTTGAACACCATCAGGTGGTTGGCATCAATCGTCTGACCCTTTGCGAGCAGGAGACGACCATTGACATCGGCGGCGTCGGCGGAAAGAATCATCCCCGGTTTAACTTGGCTGATCGGAATAAAGGCCATGTACTGCCCCTCCGGGCGCAAATCATTGAGGTTCTCTTTTTCGCAAACATACCTTTCTACTATCGTGCGCAAACCCGCCAAACTTTAGCCGTACCGGCAAGCACCGCGACCCGCATCACCATATCCCGGCTCAGCCTGGAAATCCGCCCGGACATGGTTATTGTGTAGTTTTCATGGATCATCGGATATGCATTTTTAACGATCAACACGAACAGGAGAAAACACCATGACAGACAATCGAAAGGCCGCCGTGATGGGTGCATTCGTGGCCGACGCCCTCTCCCTGGGGGTGCACTGGGTGTACAACACCGGCGTGATTGACAAAAAATTCGGACGGGTGGAGCGCTATTACGACCCACTCACCTCCTACCACAAAGGCAAGAAAGCCGGCGATTTCACCCATTATGGGGACCAAATGCGGGTTCTGCTTGAATCGGTCAAGGATAATGGCGGGTTTGATGCAAAACGGTTTGCCGAAACCTGGCGCGGCTTCTTTGCAAACTACCAGGGCTACTTTGACAAAGCCACCCAAACGACACTGGAAAACATGGCTGCGGGGAAGGAGTTAACGGCCTCGGGTTCCGACTCGGACGACCTGGCCGGTGCATCGCGGTTGGCCGCCCTGCTGCCCGCCTACCCGGACCGTTTGGCGGACCTGGTCGCGGCCGCCCGTACCCAGACGGCCATCACCCACAACAATGCATCCGTCATCGCCAGTGCCGATTTTTTCGCCCGCACGGTGGATGCCGTGCTGCACGGCCAATCCCCCCTTACCGCCCTGGAGACCACCTTGAAAACGCACTTTGCCGACAGCCCCATCGCCCAACCGATCCGCATGGGTCTTGAAAGCCGTGGCCAAAACACCCGAGAAACCATTGCCGGCTTTGGTCAGATGTGCAGCGTGGAGGCCGGCCTGCCAGGCACCGTCCATCTGATCGCCAGCTACGCCGACGACTTCAAAACGGCCCTGGTGGAAAATGTCATGGCGGGCGGAGACTCCTCGGCACGCGGCATCCTGACGGGAATGATCCTGGGCGCAGCCCATGGCATGGCCGCCATTCCGGAGGCATGGATAAACGAAATGACTGCCGTTGAGCGAATTCAAACACTTTTGAAGAA
>NZ_BBCC01000170.1 GCF_001311845.1 Desulfosarcina cetonica JCM 12296
CCTGGATCGTGGACGCCTGTGCATCGCGGCCACGGCCCGGATCGCCGGCGTTTTCCTGACCCTGTTGGGGGTGCTCAGCCCGGATTTTTCCCATGCCGCCTTGATTCTGTTCTTTTTTATACTGAACATGGGCTATGCCATGGCCTTGGAATGGTTCTGGCACGGTCAGACCGTGGGCAAACGCCTGTTGGGTCTGCGGGTGATGGATTTGCAGGGGCTGGAACTCAGGTTCGGCCAGATCGCCATCCGTAACCTGTTGCGGGCGGTGGACAGCCTGCCCCTTTGCTACCTGGTGGGCGGTGTGGCGGCGTTGATCAGCCGTCACAGCCAGCGTTTGGGCGACATCGCCGCCAACACCGTGGTGATCCGGGAAACAAAGGCGATATTGCAAATCCCCGAGGATTTTCTGGATCCCATGCGCTACAACTCCTTGCGGGCCTACCCCCATCTGGTGGCCCGGCTGCGCCAGCACACCGTTCCCGGCGAGGCCGCCCTGGCCATGCAGGCGCTGATGCGGCGCGACGAACTGGACGCTGACGCCAGGGTCGCCCTGTTTAAGGACATTGCCGGCCATCTGCAGACCAAAACAGCCTTTCCGCCCGAGGCCCTGGAGAATATCTCCGACGAGCAGTTCGTGCGCAATGCCGTGGATGTGCTGTTTCAAAGCGGCCCTTAGAGGCAGGACAAGCCGTGAAAAATGATCAAACGGCAAAGGGCAAATTTTCCCATGTCAGGCATCGGCTATGCTGTTAGAAGAGGCGGAATCTTACACGGAAGACTTTTAGGAAGTAAATTGATGAAGATAAAAATAGGTTTTAAAACCCACTGTGGAAGAAAATTAAAAACCTGAATTTTGATGTTATATTTCTTCTTTGAATTCCGGAGATAAAAACTTAATCATCTTTCTCGCAGCAGGCGTATGGTACTTTCCCCTTTTTACGATGATGCCATACTTGGAACGCATTGCCTTTGGATCTGATTCTGATAGATTCTTGACGCAGAGTCGCTTTCTTGAATCAGGCTGTAGAATTATCTCAGGAACCATAGAAATACCGTACCCTAATTCTACATATTTCATAACGACTTCCCAACTGACAGCCTCCATTGTTATGTTCAGATTGGGATTGTATTCTTTTAGCGATTTTTTAAGGTATTCACCACCCACCCCACCTATGTCCGGCATTATAATGGGATATTGCGCCATATGTTGAAACGTGATGTTCTTCTTTTTTGAAAGTTTATGGCCTAAAGGAGCAATTAGATACCTGTCGTAAGTCCATTGTGCCTTACCCAAAATTTCATAAGGAAGATAGTAAAGAGAACCGATACCGAAATCAGCTTCCCCAGACAACACCATGGAACGGATTTCTTTGCCCGATACATTAAAAAGGATAATTTCACATTCAGGATAAAGTTCCTTGAATTTTTTGACATAATCAGGCAGGACGTAAAGCAGCATCCCCGTAAATGAGGCAATCTTAATTTTGCCGGTCAACTTGCCAGATTGATGTTTAAATTCCAGCCCCAAAGACTCGCACCGCTCTACGATGGGCGCGACAAGATTGTATAAATTTTCTCCGTTCGGGGTAAGGACGGATTTTCCACCGGATTTGTCAAACAGTATGCATTCTAATCGCGACTCAAGATCCTTTAATTGCTGACTAATCGCCCCTTTTGTGATAAAAAGCGCATCTGCAGCCTGGCTATAATTACCATGCCGTGCAACGTAATAGAAGACCTTTAGCCTGGAATAAGGGAGATAGGGAACCAATTCTGTAAATCCTTTATTATTCAAACAACAATGCGTCGGATTGAATTCAGCATCCAAAGGTAAATATATCGCGTTTGTTTATAAAAACCCAACAATTTTTTGAACATCGTTCATTTTTTGTGCAGTGGTGCTCGTAAAAGCATCTATATTCCTCCGTTGATCTGGCCGGTTGATGGAACCTTCCATGCGCCAGTATGTTGCAGTCAACGACTGCAAACTGCCCGGCGGGTTGCGCCGGAAAATCCGGAAGCCCACCGCCTTCATGATGGCAGCCAAGTTTACTTCCGTTCTTTCCATACGGCGTCTCAGCAGTGTGTTGACCTATAGACTTAACTCAACGACATTGACTGCGATCTTCCTGCATGCGATGGCCCAGTTCGATACCCGCAATCTTTATGGAATCCGGTAAAAAAAACCAGTTTCGCAGGCCATTGGACAATTCTGCATAGATGTTTTCGGCAACCGACCCATCTCCCCAGTGTGGCCAAATTTTTGAATAGTCCTTTGAGAAGCGTGAGAGCTTGTCTCCATCCTTGAGGATTTTGTCATTCAGCGAAATAGCCTCTTTTCGGCTATCATGGCCGATGATGATGGCTACGATTTCGTCAATATACGCCCTTTGGTAATTTACATCTCTTAAAATCAGTTCGGCAATCAGTGCGCTGATTTCTTCATGAACTTTGATGGCCTCAGGGTCGCCATCCGGGACCCTTATCTTTCGGGAGACGTTTCCGGGTAGCTTGGCCCACCCTGTGTCATGCAAGATCGCTGCAGGAATCACAATATGCCGATCTCCACCAACAATTTGCAGCAGTTGAAGGCAAAAGTGGACGACTTCCCTGGTGTGCAGCTCGTTGCTCATCACTTGAAGGTGAGGGCAGGCCAACCCAAAGATTTTTTTCTCTTCTTCGGTCATTTTGAAGATCATAAGATCAGTGTCCGCTCAAAAACGGTCCTCCCTTTGTGTTACGTCAGATTGGCGGACCGGTAACAGGTGTTTTTGGCACGGAATTCTCGCAGTGCCCTGAGATTGACCTGGAACAGGGACGGTGGCCGCCAGAAGTTGATCTCCGCACCCAGGGCATAGGCCCGTTTGCGCTCATCAGCCAGCGTCCCGGGGCCGTCGTCGCTGTCATCCTCGATCTGCCAATAGGCGCAACCGGCAATCCCCGGCCGGATGGAGAATTTGTCGTTGAGGGATCTCCTTGCCCAGGCCATACTCGACGACAAACTCGGAGCCGGGGGTCACCTCGGTTTCATCCTGCTTGGTATGCACCAGGGTACGTGTCAGGGCGCTCAAGGACCAGGATCGCTGGGCGTCCAGATAAATGGTGCCTCCCAGGGTCAGCATCCCCGACCAGTAGACGAGGCCGGGAGAGGCGAGCTTTGCGGAATCGTACTCTCCCGTGGGGGCGATGACCGCCAGGGCAAAGGCCGCATCCCAGCGCGGCTGGTGCCAGGCCAGACCGAAAAACTCGAAAACCGTGTCGCCTAAGGCCAGGCTCTGGCTGTCCGTATAGGGCCCCAGGGTGAGGTCCTTGTCCACCAGGGGCACGATCAGATTGTAAAAGTAGTTTGCTCCCAGGATCTTTCTTTCGGTGACGTGTACAAAGCGATGCACCATGGAGAAGACGTCCAGGTCGATATCCGACTTATCGCCATTATTGTCCTTCATGGTGGTGGGGTTATACCAGGTGTTGTAGATTCGGTAGTGAAATCCCGGTGGGGGCACCGTTGCGGCAAGCACTCCCTCTCCGCCAAAGGGATAATGGGATCCGCTCGTCGCGGCCAAAGATGGTACATTGCTGTTTAGTAGGAAGCCGATACAAAGTGCGATCAAATTTAAAAACCGAATACTTTTTTTCATAATTTTCTGCTCTTTTTCGAATAAAGCTTAAACCGTAGTTGTTGTTAAGCCCCCGTATAGGGGGGCTTTTTCGAAATTCAAATTACTCTTGATGTTTGACTCGCGTCGTTCGGGTTTGATAGTTCAATATTCGTTTAAAGGGCGGATATACCGTGTTTGTTTATAGTAAACTCGACAAATTTATGAATTTAGTTCATTTTTTGTACAAAATTATCCATAATTCTTTTTATGGCATTCATAAAATCTTTAATTTTATACGACTAACGATAATGAACCGAGTAACGTGGTTGGTCGTATCCAGACATGTGCAGAATGCATTGTCTTTTTAGTGGAAAAGAAGTTTATGTAGAATAGTTCCATAGGTAACGAACAATTGAGAATAAATACATCGGGGTGCTAAATTTCAGCAAAATATTCAAGACTTAATTCACAAAGCCGTTCCTCAAATTGTTTATCGTCATAGTGGCAGTCTAAAACTTCAAGATTGATTTCGGACTTTAAATTTCTTTCTAAAACACTGATATAAGCGGCTCTCCCTTCAGGGTGGTAGTACATTTTTCCTTCCTGATCATAGGGAAAAAAGCCTCTTCTTGGTACAAGGTAAGCGACCTTGCCGTTGGACTTGTTTAAGCGTGAGCAGACGATTTCTGCCGTCTTTTCCATTTGTTCAGTTGTTGGTTGAGCGGTTCCAACCATTTCATTATGTTCTATCGCGAAATGTCCTTTCTCTTGGTATAAATGCATTTCAGAAGTCTTCATCGTAAAGACGCCCATTGTGTTGGGGGTTAATATCAGGGGGATTCCCATTTCAGCTGAAGCCGCCAATCTATCCTTGGAATGGCAAGGCGCACCGACGACCTCATGGAGGATTTCAAAATGACAAAGATCCAACATTCCCTTGATGACACCTTGCCGAATCAATCGCTCCAAAATACCACTTTGCATGCTTACGGCATGGGCCATAGCAACTTTGTATCCATGATCAACCAGATGTTTCCTTAAAACCTTGGCACAGCGGGCAGACCATCCATTGGCGGTCATACCGATCCATCTTCCCTCCTCCATGGGAGCCTCTTCCTTAACGACTGTACATATACTCAGGGCTGCCCGTTTAAGATCTCTCTTGTTCCATTGATTCACACCGAAAAAATCAGAAATCGGCTGAACAAGTATAATGTCGGTCTTCACAAAATCGGGGTGAAGGTAATCCGAAATCGCCACTGTGGAGATCAGTACTTTGGGAAAGCCAACCGGCAATGTCCTCAGTGCCGTCAGCCCGATGGTTGACCCCATGGTTCCGCCAATTGCCAAAACACCATCGATTTCGCCATTTTCATAAAGCTTGCGAATGATGCTTTTTGAACCTGACGCCAATTTTTCGACCGAAACCTCATATCGTCCCTTTTTAGCCTTGCATAGAAGCTCATCCAGCGACACACCTGCCGCCTCGGCAAGCTGCTGTCTCGTTATATCGACTTTAATAATTTTGGAGTCCTCCGTAAGCCCCAAATCAAGAACGATACTTTTAACATCTTGTGATTCCACGACATTCTTCATATATAAGACTTCTTCTCCTTTTGTATCGCAGGTGCCGAGGATTAGGACTGTTTTTTTCCGGTCACTCATTTTACGAACCCTCCATTATAATATTAAGATTCGATCGTATGTCCTTCATACAGTAGGTTTTGAAGACCCATGTGCCCGAATGTCAAATAAAGGGCAAATGTAAGGTAAAATACCGGACATTTGCCCTTATTTTTGTTGCTGAATAAACGTCACCGCTTAATTTCTTTATTTTTTGTCGCATCTTTCAAAACAAGCGCAAAATTACAGGATCCGAACTTGCCACGACCTCAAACGACTTTACTTTAATCTCCTCTTCGAAATAGTCCTTAAATTTATCGATTGCTTTTTGGTAATCCCCACTCTTTTCATAAATGTCAAGATCTCCTTTTGTGTCCCAGGCGGTAATTGAAATCCCTTCATCATTATTATCGACATTCTCTAACAGATGAACGAACCGGATTCCTTTCCTCGTTTTGTGGCTTGGGATCACTTCTTCCAAATACAAATTACGTATTTCATCGCTTGAGCCAGCCTTTGCCTTGAAAAAAACCATTCTTACATACATAGTTCCTCCCCCTTCTATTGTTATCTGGTTACTTTAATACCGGCTTCCTCTCTATCCCAAGTATTTTCATTGACACCCGCCTGCCTTAGTACATATTTTTGGATCCTTTCGGTTGGTGTTTTCGGCAGGCTTTCCATAAATTCTACATAACGTGGAACAGCGAAATATGGCATTCTTTCATTCGCATAGTATATCAAATCCTCAGCACTTAGGGTGCAATCAGGTTGTAAAACGATGCAAATCTTCACCTCATCTTCTGCAAGTTCAGATGCAACCGCAACCGCTGCAGATTCCAAGACTGAAGGATGTGTGTTGATAGCTTTCTCTACTTCAAAGGATGAGATATTTTCGCCTCTCCGTCTGAGAGAATCTTTTTTTCTATCAACAAAATAATAGAACCCCTCTTCATCTTTCTTTGCCAAATCGCCCGTATGAAACCACAGGTTGCGATAGGCTTCCAATGTTTTATCAGGCATATTGTAGTACTCAAGCATCATCGTAAACGGCTCTTTGGGACGGAATATAATTTCTCCGGGCTCTCCGTTTTCGACTTCATTGTCGTCTTCATCGACAATTTTTATTTCGTAAATATCCAGAGCTTTTCCACAAGAACCAGGCCTCCTGTCATTAGCCCTTATGTGAATAGGAATTCCGATTTCGCTCATTCCATAGCCTTCCAAACACTTTATCCCAAATCTTTCTTCTGCAATTTCCATTACATTCTGGGGGCACCCTCCGCCCAATGCAATGCGAACAGGATTATCTCTGTCATTTTCCTTTTCAGGTTGTTTTATCAGAATCGGAATAACCGCTCCCAAATAGTTGAATTGAGTGGCGCCGTATTTTCTAATGTCATCCCAGAAGCGAGAGGCGCTAAATTTATCAGCCAGGATCATTTCCGCTCCGGCAATCAGGGCCGTCACAGTTGTCAGACATTGGGCGTTGAAATGATAAAGTGGCATGAAAGTATAAAAAATATCGTCTTTTGTACCTTCTCTGTATTCCAACATTTTTTGAGCGCATACAATCCAGAACTTATGGGGGGCTAACGCCCCTTTCGAAAGACCGGTCGTTCCGGAAGTATAGATGATGGCATGAGGATCGGAAGGGTAAATCTTTATGTCAGGCGTGATATCGGGAGCATCTATAAACTCAGCTAATGAGAGTACTGGAATTTTTAGTCCTTTCAGTTTATCAGCGTTAAAATCGCCTATAATCAATAGCTTTTCAACCTTCTTCAGACGATCCTGGATCATTATTACGCGTTCGATATATTCCGGGATAATTGCTAATATCCTCGAATCTGACTGGTCTACGATATGATATAGGAATTCTCCTTTGTAGGATGTGTTGACCGGTACCTCTACAGCACCGATTTTTGCCGCTCCAAACCACAACAATAAAAGTTCAGGGCAGTTTGGCAGCATGAAGCTGACCTTATTATTTTTTTCGATCCCTTGTTTTATGAAAGCGTTCGCATAGCGGTTAGATAGTTGGTTTATTTCGTTATAGGTGTAACTTTCATCTTTATAGCGCAGAAATACTTTCTCTCCTAATTTTTTTGCTCTATCTGCAATTAATTCTCCCATTACATTAGGCGTATATTCTTGATTCACTTCATCTCCTTTCCAGCAGGGCTGGACAGTTGCCTTTCTTCTAAACTTTTAATTTTGCATCATCTCGTAAAGCATATCAGCCGCCGCAACACCAAATGCGGTTTCTGTCACATGGACATCTATCTCTCTTATTGCCATTCCGCCATTTAACAGGCCCTTTATTGTATTGAACCAAGCAAAGTTAGCTTCTATGTCATCAAACTCTTTATCCACCTGGTCGAGTATCGATAGACCTTTTGTCGGAAAAATGATTGCTGTTTTTCCTTTTGCCTGTTTTATCCTATCCGCCATGAATTCTGCCACCTCAACCATTTCTTTCTCTTTCGTTCTCAGGACGTTTATTCCTGGTGCATGGATATGAACATACTGATCCTTAAATTGTGCTGGAATTTTGTCCAAGGATGAATAGATGATATGGTCAATATTCCCAGGGGCAATCACTTGGGGGATGCCTTTTTTCCCAGCCGCTAGCAATCTTGTCGGCCCTGCATCACTCCATCCCTGATACATATGATCCACTATCTCGTTGGTCGAAATATCCAAGACACCTTGGATGATTCCCTCTTCAATCATTTCTTCCATTGCTTTTCCGCCCATACCATTGGCATGAAAAATTACCACTTCGAAATTCTTTTCCTCCAACAGCTTCTTTGCCTCTAAGGCGCAATTGGTGGTTCCACCGAGGGTCGTTATACCAATTACTGGGCGATCGGAACTTTTTACTTTGTCTACGCCAACCATTCCCATAATAGCTCCGGCAGTATATGTAAGCGTCGTCTCGGTAATTCTATTGAGCCCGGCAATGTCTGCGATAGATGGGATCATAACGATATCTTTTGTCCCGACATATTGTCGCACATCGCCTGATGCGACAGTGGATAGCATGACTTTCGGGAGACCGAATGGGAGGGCACGCATCACTTTTGCCCCAAGATTTGTACCCATGGTCCCACCCACGGATATGATGCCATCCATCCTCCCCGAACCATATAACTCGTGACATATGGTTGTTGTGCCTTCAGTCATGATATCCATGATTTTGTTTTCCTGGCCGGTGTCTCCGAGAGATCGAATTTCGTCCATATTGCTGCCTGCGGCGGTGACGACGTCTTCATTCGTAAACTCAGGCGGATAGACCAGACTACCACGGGCACCCGTTCCCATGTCGACCGAGATGAGTTGGTGTTCTTTTTCGATAATGTTTTTTAAATAGAGAGATTCTTTACCTTTTGTATCTAACGTGGCAATCAGTACAATTTTCTTTTTCATACATTTTTACTCCTTCAACGTGCTTTCGTTTTATCAAGATAAAAAATTATCATAATTCAAAAAATTAAAATCATTCATGAAAAGACAAAAAAGTTTCTTTGTTTGGCATCGGCAACATCCAAAACCGGACTGACCAATCAAACGATTGCTATTCTCATAAAACGGGTTATATTGCGTTAAAATAAGGCCTTACGACGATCTCAATAGTCCCTTGGAGGGGATGGAAAGCGACTGCGCAAAGAGCTTAAAAAGAAATCAAACGGTCATTTAAAAAGCATGTAATTGAGAAAAAATAATTCTCAAGCCACTTTTTTTCTCATTACGGATGATACTGCCGCAATGGCTGCTATTTTTTTGTTTTCGCTGGATGAAATCGGCAGTTTGGTCATTAATGATATTTCTGTTTCTATGAAATCACGCATGTCCTGTTTTAGGGATTTTTCGGTTTCAATAAAATGGGTTCCCAAACGTCCCTCGATGAAGCGCTGGTTTTCCATCAATGCTTGATGAAAGGGCATATTGGTTTTTACTCCGGTAATAATATACTCATACAAGGCCCTTTTCATCCTATCAATTGCATCTGCGCGGGTTTTATCCCACACGATGAGTTTCGATATCATCGAGTCGTAAAACGGGGGTATCGCAAAATTAGGATAAACACCGCTGTCTACCCGGATTCCATTTCCCCCCGGCGGGTGGTAGTGTTTGATTTTTCCCGGGGTGGGAACAAAATCATTCAATGGATCTTCGGCATTTATCCGGCACTCGATAGCGCTGCCATTGATTCTGATGTCATTTTGCTGGATACTCAACTGACAGCCGGAAGCGATGCGTATTCCTTCTTTTACGATATCTACACCGGTCACCATTTCGGTTACCGGATGCTCCACTTGAACTCTTGTATTCATTTCAAGAAAGTAGAATTTCTCATCCTTAAAGAGAAATTCCATTGTTCCCGCGCCTTCGTAGCCAATCATGCTGGCAGCGTTTGCAACTAATTGTCCAAATGTTGAGCGCGTTTCATCGGTCACTGCCGGAGAAGGTGATTCTTCAAGCAATTTTTGATGCCTTCGCTGGATCGAACATTCGCGCTCTCCCAAATGAATCGCATTCCCGTGGGAATCCGCTAAAATCTGAAACTCGATATGGCGCGGGTTGACCAAGTATTTTTCGATATAAACATCCCCGACACCAAATGTTGTAGAGGCGATGACCTTTGTTGATTCAAGCGCTTTTTCCAATTCCTGTTCCTGAGACACAACTGTCATGCCGATCCCTCCACCACCGCCGGAGGGCTTGATGATGACTGGATAGCCGATCTCTTCAACGATTGATCTGGCCTGGTCATAATCGGTTACGCAAACGTCCGTTCCGGGAACCACGGGAATGCCGGCTTTTACCATCTCCCGACGTGCGGTTACTTTGTCCCCCATGAGCGACAGGATCTTGCTCGTTGGGCCAATAAACTTGATATTTGCTTTCTCACACGCTATCGCAAACACGGGGTTTTCGGCGAGGAACCCATACCCTGGATGAATCGCATCGGCGCCACATTCCTTGGCTGTTTGAATTATCTTTTCCATATTGAGATAGCTCTGGCTAGCCGGCGATGGACCGATCAAATATGCCTCATCGGCGTATTTGGCAAATAGCGCCTCCTTGTCCGCCTCGGAGTAGATGGCCACTGATCGAATGCCCATTTCCCTGCATGCTCGCATAATACGGACCGCTATCTCACCTCGATTGGCTATAAGAATTTTCTTTATCATTTCACCACCATTAAAACATCGTGAGATTCAATCGTTTCTCCTTCAATAGCGAGAATCTCTTTCACGACACCGCTGTGTGGACTGTTGAGTTGCCTCATCATTTTCATCGCCTCAATCGTGGCAAGCGTATCGCCCGTATCGACATTATCTCCGACTTTTACTTTATAGGATAAAAGAAGACCGGACATGCCGGCGACCACTCCGCCTTCAGGCACTTCTTTCGTCTGCTTTGCGTTATCGGCCTGAACACTTGCAGAAACGTCGCCATTCCCGTTCATCACCGGTGTAATTTTGACACTAAAGACCTCTCCATCCACATCCACCGAAAACTCCTGTGGCAAGTGGTTGTCTGTTGAAACCGGTTTTTGGGTCCTGTTGCCAATGGGTTTGTTGATCGGCTTTTTCATTTTGCCGTTTTTAAAAGATAGTCCCGGCACCATCGCCCTTAGGATAAGGTTGTCATCTGATAAATCGTTGCCGAACTCCTCACGAAGCGCGTCCAACGATTTAAATCTTCCTTGAGGTTGCCAGTCGGCCAATTCCTGCGCCCGCGGCAATGCCATTATTTTGTCCTTTACATTCTGGTCGATGGGCCCCGCGGCTTCTCCATAGAATCCAAGAATATACTTGATGGCCTCATCAGCTGAATTTTTATAGCGCTCACCGGATAAAATGTTTTCTACGGCCTGTGCCCCCACCATCTGTGAATAGGGGGTGGCCATGACGGGATACCCGAATTCTTCCCGGACCCGGATGATCTCTTCAAGCACCTGGTCTAAAAGTTCACCCTTCCCTATCTCGGATAACTGTCGCTTTAGGTTGGTCATCATGCCACCAGGCACCTGGTGCTCGAAATAATACATGTCGTATTCCATGGGCACACCAACGGGAAGACCTTCCTCTTCTGCAATTTTGTAAAAATGGGCAGATACCTCCGCCAGGGCGTCTTCGTCGATATCTGACGTGTAGCCCATCCTTTTGGCGTTACGTAAAATTGATTCTGTTGTCGGTAAAGACGTACCATTGCCAAGGGGGCCCACGGCTGTATGTAAAATAGTAACCCCGGCCTTTATGGCTTCCAGGTAACAAAGCGGGGCAAGCCCCATATTGCAGTGAGAGTGGAACTCTATGGGGATACCGTCACAGTTTTCGAGGACCGCTTTCAGAAGCTCTCTAGTCCTTTGCGGTGTGAGGACACCGCCTGCATCCTCTATTCTAATACTGTCAACGAGATCTTTCATTTCAGCGATCATTCGGGTCTTGCGTGCCAGTGTTCGCTGTCATGAGCCGGACTGAAGGTATACATCAGTCCGCCTACGTTCTTGGCACCCTCATTTTTGGCTATCTCCGAAAAGTACCGAACCGTCTCCATGTCTGTCTGGTAGTCACAGTTCCAAAAGCTTCGTATGCCGTTTGCAACGCATCGTTTTATCCAGAGCTCGATGATGCTGCGAGGCGTATCAATATCGAAAGAGGCCAGACTTGCGATCATAAATGAGGTTTCCAGCGGCGTGTTCGGCATCATTTTTGACAGCAAACGGATCCTCTCCCAGGGATCTTCACCAAGAATACGGGTTTGCACCGTCATCCCATGGCCACCGACGGTGCCGATGCTTTTGAACCCTACTTGATCCATAACTTCTGCAATGGGAGTGATATGATCGGTCCTCATGGTAAATCCCCAGAGGCTCTGTTGCGCATCACGGAAGGTCTGATCCACAAAAGTTATTTTTTTCTCGTCCACTTCTTCTCCTTTACACACAGATGCCACCATCTGAAGTCAGCACCTGTCCGGTTATATAGCTGGAAGCATCCGATGCCAAAAAGACGATTAAGCCCTTTAATTCATCGGGGTCACCCCTTCTTCCCATTGCGGTCGCCCGAAGAATACCCCCCTCGTATCTCTCGTATTTTTCTTTATCCCATGAACCTGCGCGCCAACGGTCGCTGAGCTGCGTTCCCCGATGCCATCCAGGCGCGATACAATTTGCCCTGATTCCTTCTCTGGCATACTGAACTGCTGTTTCCTTGGTGAGCATGATCATTCCCGCCTTTGACACGCTATAATTAGGGATTGGCATCTCCTCACCTATCTCGCGGAAGGTTCTCAAACCCTTAACCGAAGCAATATTAATGATATTCCCGGATCCCTGAGATAACATGTGGGGAAGCACTGCACGGGTACATAAAAAAGCACCTCTCAAATTAACCTTCAGTACTTTATCCCAATCTTCAATTCGCATGTCGGCGATTTTGGAAGGCCCGGAATTGATGGCGGCGTTGTTGACAAGGATGTCAATTCTTCCAAACTCGTCTAACGTCTTTTGTATCATCCGCTCTACGTCCTCAGGAGAGGACACATCGGCTTGGATCGCCACCGCCTTTCGGTCAAGGCGTTTTACCATTTCAGCCGTTTCTTGAGCACCTTTCACATTCTTATCTGCAGTCAGCGCAATGTCAGCACCAAAAGCGGCCAGGATCTCACAAAAGCCCCGCCCCAAGCCACCCGACCCGCCGGTGACCAAAACCACGCGATCTTTAAGATCAAATACTTCCTTCCCGTCTTTCATTTTCCGGTCCTTTGAAAAAATAGTATCTATCAGACAACCGAGTGTAGCATTCCAATAGTTCTACTGATTGAACGCCTCATTTTTTGCTTTTATTGATAGATCAAATAAGGCAGGTAATAGCTTGCCTTATTTGATCCATCCTTCA
>NZ_BBCC01000171.1 GCF_001311845.1 Desulfosarcina cetonica JCM 12296
CAACGGGGCGGCCGTGCGCAAGGCCTGCGCGAAAATACGAAAACGCCTCACGCATGTGGCCGCCGGGCTGCGGAATGTTGTTCCCGGGAAGATCCGCATCCGGGAGGAAACCGTTTGGGTCGCGGATCAGCCCAGCCCGTTGGATTGGCCGGCGCTGGTACTGGCGGCTTACCAGCAGCGGGTGGACCTTTCCGCCCACGCCTTCCATGCCATGCCGCGGCTGCATTACGATCGCCAGCGGGAAAAGGGCCATCCCTTCGCCTATCACGTTTGCGGAACCGCTGTGGTCGAGGCGCGGCTGGACGCCCTGCGCGGCACGGCGGCGATCCAGTCCGTCGAGATCGTCCATGATGCCGGCCGCAGTCTCGATCCGCTGGTGGACCAGGGGCAGGTGGAGGGGGCCGTCATCCAGGGCATCGGTTGGGTCACCACCGAGGAACTGGTGTATGACCCGGATGGGCGGCTGCGGTCGGATTCGCTGAGCACTTACAAGATCCCCGATCTCCATGGTGCGCCAGCCATCACGGTGGTTTTTCTGGAGGATGCCGCCGATTCGACCGTCACCCTGACCGGCAAGGCTGTCGGTGAGCCGCCCTTCATGTATGGGATCGGCGCCTATTTTGCCATCCGGGCGGCGATCGGCGCGGTGCGTGAGATTCCCCGGGGACGAATCCGGGTGCCGTTGACCAACGAACGTATCCTGTGCCTGCTGGAAGGGCTGAGCGAATAAAAAAGGGCCCGGATGAAAGCATCCGGGCCCTTTTTCAGGGGTGAGGTGTCGCGGCAAGCCGGCCCCGACGGTGGGTCGGCTTAGGCGGACTTTTCAAACAGCCTCTTAGAGCTGCCAGGCTGCCGGTACGCCCTCGGCAAAGGTTTTGGGCATCTTGAAAAGGCCGTTTTCCACGACCACCTTGACCAGTCGGGCGGCCTCGGCCATGCCCATTTCGTTCATCATGGTAAAGGGGCCCTTGGGCCAGGCCAACGAGGTGCGGATACCCAGTTCGAGGTCTTGCAGGGAGACCACGTCCTTTTCGATCAGATGGGTCGAAATGGCGAAGATCGTTCCCAGGAGACGCTCCTTGACCACATCCAGGGCCGCCTGGTCGTCCAGTATCGGGCCGTCCTCGAGATCCCAGGGCTTGCCGCTTTCAAAGCGGGTTTTAAGCGGCATGGGCGTCGGCGGGTAGCCCACGTCACTATCGGCCAGGTATTCGTTCATCGAAGCGGCGGCATGGTAGGCGGTGCCCAGACCGGAGCCGTTCAATACCCACATGATCCCGTAGCGCACCCCCAGGGCCTGTTTGGAGATTTCGTCCAGGGTGGCGGCGTTGTATTTGTCGCCGAAAAAGTCGGTAAGGACCATGTAGCTGGAGATGAATACCGGGTTGATGGCGAATCCGGGGAAGTCGTTGACCTTGATGGGCACCTTGCGGTTCTTTTCCGAAAAGGCCATCAGGGCATCGAAGGTTTCGTCGCTGGTCGCCTTTTGGCGGATCACTTCCACCAGACGGTTGATGTTGGCCGGGAAGAAGTAGTGCAGGCCAGCCGTGCGGCCCGGGTTGGAAATACCGTCCATCAGTTTTTCGATCAAGAAGGTGGATGTGTTGCTGGCCAGGATCGTGTCCGGACGGCAGACGGCATCCAGATCTTTGAAGATCTGAATTTTGATCTCCATCTTTTCGATGGCCGCCTCGATGATCAAATCGCAGGATGCCATGTCCTTGTAATCGGCCGTGCCGCTGATCAGGCCGGTTACTTTGTCCATCTCCTCCTGGGTCATCTTGCCCTTGGCCACCCGTTTTTCCAGGGCGCCTGTCACCCAGCGGTCGTACATGGCCTTGACCAGTTCATCGTTCAGTTCCTTGTAGATGACCCGGTACCCGCAAGTGGCGGCGTTGAGCCCGATGGCGGCGCCCATGACGTTGAATCCGATAATTCCTACCGTTTCAATCTTTGCCATTTTTCCTCCTTTTTGCATGACGGACAATTCCAGCCAAACTCTGGCTTGCCGAATAACGTGTTAGCAGAATTGTAGGATAAGCCGATACTGAAAGATCATTCATCGAATCATTGTTCAGTCTCTATCTCATCCTTGTGGGTGAGTTTCAAGCTATTTTTTGATTACATCTTAATTACAATCTGCTTTTTTTCTGGCTTCACAAGTTGCCTGAAAACCACTCAATTTTTAATTCGAATTTGCGAACCCGCAAGCGCCGGCATGTCCCTTTTCCGCTTCATGACCAGGAGAGCGGGCGCCTGTCTCGTTTCACGTAACAAGGTTGGCTTCCGTAAGACGGGGTAGGCTGCTTTTTACGAGTTCATCATTCTTGATCTTGTCCCAATTTCCCTGTCTTTGGATGGCGGCTTGACCAAAATCACGGACGTGCCGCGTGGGGGGCACATGGATGGGGCAACCTTAAACCGGCGTCGATATGCCGGCGTTGCGACGGTTGGCGCATTTCAAAGGGGCAGGCCGGTTATTCGGTTTCCCCGACATCGGGTTCCTTGGGGTCGGCTTCCCGAAGCATTTTGAAAACAAGCCCGTAAAAATGTGTTTCGGCATTCATGTATTTCCAGCCCACCTGGGTATAGCAGTGGTTGCAGAGCTGGATTTCCCATGCATAGCCGCGGAACCACGAATAGCCGTTGGAAATCCGGCCGGTCCCGATAGATCCCGATGCATTGCCGTAACAGCCCAGCTGAATCGGGTAGCCGAGATTGGTGAACCGGTACGCGTGCCGACCGCGGACATCGATTTTGTCGGAAACCTTGGTGACCGGGTGGCCGCAGGCCGCACAGACCAGATCCTTGTTCAGTAGTTGTTTATCGGCTTCGTTCTCGAAAAGCGCAAAATCCCATGTCAGGTAGGTCAGATGGCTGGTTTGCTCCTGACCCAGAAAATCCGGAGAGATACCTTTTTCCATTTCAACGCCTCCCACTTTTTACGAATCCGTTATTTTTCAAACAGCCTCTCGGGCCCTTCCTCCAGCGGTGGCCGGTGGGGAATGCTATATACTGTGGAGAACGATCTTTCTTAATGGAGAAATATAGGCTTTTTGGGCCGAGGATGTCAAACGTATTCCCGCGTTTTCCCATTCCCTTTCCCCGCCGGCGGCAAGCGGATCGTCGTGCCGACACCACCGGCATGACAGATCGTTGGGAAGCGATCACGAATGGTGTGGATATACTGAGTACAGTGCGTGGGGCATACCAGGTCCAAGCCTTCGATCGCGCTGAATTGATTAAACCCATGCAGGCCGCCGATCAGGGCGCCCACCCGACCGAAAGCCGCTGCGGATTCCATCAGTGCGCTGCGCCCGGGTGCGAGCAGCCGACGATCAGTGCATATGCGTCGCCATAGTCCACCGCCAGGGCCTGCTCAAATCCGGCCACCTCACCGGTGGAAAACAGCCCCGGGCCAATCGGCAGCGGCGTATTCACCGGATGGATCGGGACGTCCCGGCAGTCCGGCCGAAAACTTTGCGGCACAAAGACGTCCACCGGAAACTGTTCCAGGAACGGTGCCAGGCCGCCGGCGTGATCAAAGTGTGCATGGGAAATGAATACCGTGTCGATGGATTTCGGGTCGATACCCAGATGGTGCATGTTCCTTTGCAGAATCGTCGCATTGGCGCCGGTATCGAAAAGAACGGTCCTGTCGGGCGTTTTCACCACACAGGCGAAGCCCCAATCGGCGAGCAGGGCAGGATCACGTGAGGTGTTGTCGTAAACGATGCTAACGGTGGTATGCATGGTCTGTGGCATCCTTAATTAAAAATGAAAAATGGAATCATATTTTTTTGGGGTCGGCATGTCAAAACAAAATGGGCATATGTCCTAAAAAACGCTGGCGGAGCTTAGGCGGGTTTTCAAACCGTGTCTGATTTTTGACCTTGCATTTCCGGTGGCGGGCATCGATAATCCCGGATTGGTAAAATTGACGGATTCGTAAAAAGCCCGATATCGGCGTTACGCTCACCCTTCGTCACTGCGGCGTACGCAAAAGTACGCCTCACTCCTCAGGATTCGCAAGCCTTGATCTCGGGCTTTTTACGAATCGTCGAAACGGCGACTTTTTACGAGACCATCAAAATTGTATCATCAAAGGAATGCCCCTCATGGAAGAAATAAGACCCAACTGGTACCGGATAGAAATCCCGTTGCCCGGGACCCCGCTGAAATATCTGAACTCCTATGTGATCATTGGCGACGAGAAAAATTTGATCATCGATACGGGCCTCAACCATGAGGCCTGCCGTGCGGCCATGCAAAAGGGGCTTAAGACGCTTGGCGTGGATATGAACCGCACCGATATCTTCATTACCCATTTCCATGCCGATCATTTCAGCCTGGTCTCCATGCTGGCCACTCCCCAGACCCAGGTCTATTTCAATCGTCCGGATGCCGAACTGATCGAATCCTGGGATGGCATCAACACCATGGTGGGCTATAGCAAGGGCCACGGTTTTCCGGTGGCGGTCCTGAAACGGGCGTTCGAGAACCATCCCGGAACCAAGTTCGGTACGGAGTGGGTTCCCGATCTGAAACTTCTTACGGATGGACAGACGCTCGCCTACGGCGATTATCGGCTCACCTGCGTGGCGACACCGGGGCATACCCTGGGCCATATGTGCCTTTACGAAGCGCGCGAGAAGATTTTGGTGGCCGGCGATCATCTTCTGATCGATATCACGCCGAATATCCAGGGCTGGCTGGATCGGGCGAACCTGCTCAAACACTACCTGGAGAGTTTGAAAAAAATCTATGACCTGGATGTCGACCTGGTGCTGCCCGGGCACCGCCGCCTGTTTGGCGACCATCGTGCCAGGATTGACGAGTTGCTTGCCCATCATGCCCACCGTCTGGCGGAGGTGCGACAGATCCTGGCCGAGGCGCCGATGAGTGCCTATTCCACGGCCGCGCGCATGACCTGGGACATCCGCGCCGATACCTGGGAAGACTTCCCGCCGGCGCAGCAGTGGTTCGCCACCGGCGAGGCGCTTTCGCATCTGCGCTATCTCGAGGGCGAAGGCGAGGCGCGGCGGGAAATGAACGACGGGAAGATCGTGTTTCGGCTGGTTGCTTCGGCCTGAGCCTGGACGGATAGCCGATGTACCCGATTACGGGGCTCGAAAAGGGGGCTGCCTGAAGCGCTTTACCGGCGTCGAGGCAACCCTTTGATATTGGGCAAACAAAAGGTGTATGCGTTTTCGTTGGCGCAGGTTCGGCAGAGGTATCTGACGACCACGCTGCGGCATTTGAGTGTGTCTTGAATGTCGGAGAGGTATTCCATTTCTCCGCCGCACGAACAGGCCCGGGGGACCGCCAGGACGCAGACGACACCGCCGATTTCTTCCTCACGGATGGCAAAATCACCCAGGCCGAGCATGTTCCACGATTCGATCAACGTGGTGTAAAACTGGCGGGTCTGCAGGCTGCTATGGCGTGCGATGGACCGGCCCGTGGCCGTCTTGAGGGTCTCCGGGGCATGGTGGGCGTAGGTCAACTCGACGCTGGTACGTACCAACAGGTCGTTCTCTAAAAAACGGTGCCGTAGCGTCTGCTTGGCGAAAAACTGGGCGACGCCCAGGTTGCCCAGCTTATCCAGGCAATCCGCATCATAGACCACGCGGCCGATGGCATGGGTGGCCTCGCCGTCGAGGTAAGTGGATAGGATGGCGTCCTTGATCGTCGGGATCCACCGCGCATAGATCGTTCCATTGAGAATTTCCTCGGCGATGCGGGTCGCATTTTGTTCTTCCGGGGTGTCGTCGGCATGGTACCTGCCGTAGGCGAACTTGCCCAGGTCGTGCATCAGGCCGGCCAGAAGCGCCGGGATTTCCTCGCAGCCTTCCTTTCTGGCGATGTGTTGGGCGATGCGCCCCACACGCGAACTGTGGGCCCACAGGCTGGAGAATGTTGCCTCGGTCCGTTCGCGCTGGTAAGTGGTTTCCTGATGGATCAGGGTCTGGCGAATGGACTGCAGGACCCCGGGTACGATAGACGGCTGCGAATCCGGCGCAGACGCGGGGTCCGTGACAAGCCAGGTTGCACCGGGTGCCGCTTCCGTCGGAAGGCCGACACCACCGTTTGGCATTCGGCAGGTGGCGCTGGTTTTATTCGAATCGGTTTCATGAATCATTTTTGAGTCTCCATCCATTACCTTTTAAAGGTTATATAATAATGGATGTCGTTTTTTCAATAGATTTATAGTTTGATATGGCGAACTATTAGCGAGGCGCACCATGAATCATACCGAGATGATCACGTCTTTTAACGGAAACACACCGCAAATCGGCAAGGCGGTTTGGATTGATCCGTTTGCACGCCTGATCGGTAATATCCGCATCGGGGATGGCGCCAGTATTTGGCCGGGGGCGGTGTTGCGGGCCGACGCGTCCGAGATCGTCATCGGGGCCCGATCCGCCATTCTGGATCAATGCCTGCTCGAGTCGCCGGAAGGACGTCCCGTCATCGTTGCCGCCGATGTCCTGATCAGCCACAAGGCATGCCTGCATGCGCCCGGGTCGAAACCGGTGCGCTGGTGGGGATCGGCGCGATTGTCCTGGATGGCGCCGTGATCGGCGCTCATGCGCTTGTCGCCGCCGGGGCGGTGGTTCCCCCAAAGGCCCAGATCCCGCCGAAGATGCTGGTCATGGGCCAGCCCGCCAAGCCGGTGCGGCTTTTGAAAGACAGCGAAATTGCCAATGTCCATGCGCAATTGGCCCTGCTTTCAGAAAAGGCGGCGCTGTACCGGTCCATGGGGCCTGGCTGACGGTTGGCCCTCCGTTGGTATTCGTGTGTCGAGCGTTTCTGACAGATCAACAACTATTGTTGTTGACTTCAAATTTAATTGTAAATCGTAATATTTTGATTTTAATGCAGGGTTTTATCTTGTATCCGGATTGTACCGGTTACAAAATTGATTGTCGTGCCTCATGCCAACGCTTTTGCATGGCTTGTCTTCATGCCGGCTTTTTCCACTCCTTTTGTAAATCCCAGAATACGCTTTGATAATATCTAACCCGTTAATTGTTCTAAAAATCCACTCAAGCTAGAAACGTTCCGGGCGCATTGGCGAGATGTTGCCGGTCGCGGAAGGATAGTTTGGTATGTATATTGCTCAATAAAGTGAATGGAATTTAGAAAAAGATTTTAAGCCAATTAAACAAATTTTATAGAAAATTGAATTACGTTCATGAAGCCGTGGGTTGTCGCGATGCCAGTGTCGCCGGATTCGATGGTTCGCGTTGCACCCCGCCAATCAACCATAGAAAAGGGAGGGCGTATGTCGGCACAGTCTGTTGAAAGTGTTCCCATGAAGGGATGGATCACCACCTTTGCCGGAACCACCATCAATCTATGTTTAGGTATTTTGTATGCGTGGAGCATCTGGAAGAAGGCCCTGGTCAACGTTGACAAGGCGGGTGAGGTAATGACCGGGCTAAATGCAGGCTGGACGTATCTGACCAACGCCCAGGCGGCCACCCCCTTTGCCATTTGCGTGATTCTTTTTGCCGTGTTGATGATTCCCGGCGGACGGATCCAGGATCGATTCGGGCCCAAAGTCGGTGCCACGGCCGGTGGTCTGTTCCTTGCCGCCGGTTGCATCCTTGCCGGTCTGATGAGAAGCCAGCTCGGTCTCATCCTCGGCTTCGGCGTCCTGGGCGGCATCGGCATGGGGCTGGGGTACGCGGCGCCCACACCGGCGGCGCTGAAGTGGTTCGGCCCGCACAAACGGGGCTTGATTGCCGGTACCGTCGTGGCCGGCTATGGTGGCGCGGCGATCTACATCGGCGGCCTGGGGCAGTACTTCATCGATCATTACGGCATCAGCGGCAGCTTCATCGCCCTGGGGCTGATCTTCGCCGTAGTCTGTATTTTCTGCGGGCAGTTGCTCTTCACCCCGCCCAAGGGGTACGTGGCGCCGGCTCCGAAAAATGTCACCACCAAGATGGTGGCGGATACCACCAAGCACGATTGGACGCCCAAGGAGATCTTCCAATCCTGGCAGTTTTACGCCTGGTGGCCATGTTTACCATCTCTACCCAGTCCGGTCTGCTGATTATCGCCAACGCGGCCGGATTGCTGAAAAAAGCCGCCGCCGATGTACCATTCCTGGCGGCGAACGCCTGGATCCTGGTTTCCTTCGGCGGGTTGGTGAACGCCTCGGGCCGTGTGGGTACCGGTTTCTACTCGGATAAGATCGGTCGAGTGAATGCCTATTGCCTTAACTGTGCCATTTCTGCCGGATGCTTGTTCATCCTGCCTTTTGTCATCGCCGAGCAAAACGTCATTCTGCTTTTCCTCGTGGTCGGTGTCGCCTACTGGCAGTATGGCGGCGGGCTTTCCCTGATGCCGTCCTTTACGGCGGACTTCTACGGTTCGAAATATCTGGGATTTAACTACGGCCTGGTTTTTCTCGGGTGGGGCATGGGGTTCTTCATGACCAGCCTGGGTGGCACCATCGAAGATCTCACCGGCAGCTTGCGCTGGGCATTTTATATGTCGGCGGGCTTGCTGATGGTCGGTGTGGTCCTTGCCTATCTCACCAAGCGACCCAAGCATAGCGAGGAGAAGGTCGGTGTCATGAGCCCACAGATGGTGACCGAAAAGGCCGGGGACTGATCTTCGCCGAAGCGGACGCAGTGAACTGAAACATTCAACGGGTGTTTTTTGTGCAGCCGGGACATTTTTGTCCCGGCTGTTTTATTGACCGACTCAATAAAGCGACTGGCGGAAAACCGCCGACATGCTGCCATTGATCAGCACGCGACCCGTATGATATTGGCGTTGCACCGGCGGATTTCAAACAGGAACGGTGGGTTGTCGCCCACGCTTTCCGGCCGGAAATCGGCGGAACGGCAGAATGGTAACAGGGGGGATGTTCAGGATGTTCGATTTCATACTGGTGGGGGGCGGCATCGTCGGCGTATCGACGGCCTGGCAACTGAAGCAGCGCTACCCGGACGCCGGGTGTTATTGGTCGAGAAAGAGAATCGTTTGGCCCGCCACCAGACCGGTCGCAACTCGGGTGTGATCCACGCCGGCGTCTACTACGCCCCGGGAAGCTTGAAGGCCGACTTCTGCCGGCGCGGTGCATCCGTCACCCTGGCATTTTGCCGAGAGCACGGCCTGCCTGTCGCGCAGTGCGGCAAACTGCTCGTGGCCACGGATGCCCTGGAGGTGGCCCGCATGGCGGACCTGGAGCAGCGTTGCCGGCTGAACGGGATCCATACCGAACGGCTTTCCGGGGACGCGCTGAAACGCCGCGAACCCCATATCACCGGCGAGGCCGCGCTTCTCGTGCCGGCCACCGGCATCACGGACTACGCCCGCATCACGGCCACCCTGGCCCGGCAGTTCACCGCCCTGGGGGGACGGATCCGCACCGGTCGTCCGGTCACCGCCATCCATGAGAAAACCGACGGGGTCCGGGTGACCATCGGCAAAGACAGTGTCTACGGCCGTTATCTCGTGGCCTGCGGCGGGCTGATGGCCGATCGCCTGGCGCGCATGATGCACATTCCCATCGATTTTCAGATCATTCCCTTCCGCGGGGAGTACTTCGCCCTCGCACCTGTCTTCCAAGGCCGTTTCAGCCACCTGATCTATCCGATTCCCGACCCTGGGCTGCCCTTTCTGGGCGTTCACCTGACCCGCATGATCGACGGACGGGTCACCGTCGGCCCCAATGCCGTTTTGGGATGGAAACGCGAAGGCTACGGTCGGATCAACCTCGATGCGGCCGACTGCCTGGAGATGCTGCGCTTTCCCGGCTTCTGGAAGGTGATCGGCGCCAATGTCAAATCCGGTTTGGGCGAGATGCGCGACGCGCTCTTCAGGCGCGGCTACCTCAGACGGGTACAGAAGTACTGCCCGTCGGTGCGGCTTTCCGATCTGCGGCCCTATCCTACGGGTATCCGCGCCCAGGCCGTACTGCGCGATGGATCCCTGGTGCACGATTTTCTCTTTGCCGAAAGCGAACGTTCCCTGCACGTGTGCAACGCGCCCTCGCCGGCGGCCACCTCGGCGATTCCCATCGGCGAGTACATTTGCGAAAAATTGGATGAGAAATTCTCTATGTCAATGACGCCGGTTCGCGCAAGCGCGGCGGCATGATGCACACCCGGCGCAGGCCCTGCTTGAGCGAGATCGCCGATTCCGGACAGAACCGCGCGCACACCCCGCACCCCAAACAGGCGTTTTCATCCCGCCGGGCGATGCCGTCATCGCCCAGGGCGATGGCCTCGGTGGGGCACCACGCCACGCAGGTGCCGCAGCCGCTGCAGGCATCGCCGTCGATCTCGGCCAGGTGATAGGTCGAGTTGATCATCGGCATGGTGCCGTCGCGCCACAGCCGAAAAGTGTCGCAGCAGTCCTTGCAGCAGTTGCAGATGCTGGTTTCGGGACGATCCTCGCGTGAGCCCGGATGCAGGGTTTTGTGGACCAGACCGGCCTGGGCCGCCTCGTGCAAAATGCGCCGGGCTTCGTCGCGTGAGATCAGCGTGGCAAAACCTTGGGAGCTGGTGTGACGGGCCGATTTGCCGAAGGAAAAGCAGTTCAGCACGGGCGCGTTGGTTTGGCAGGGTTCGCCCAGAAGGTCGCGGCGCTGGCGGCAGAAGCAGTGGCCCACGGCGATTTCGTCGAACTTATCGATGATCGCCTCCACCGACTGGCTGGGCAGGATCATCTCCTCGGTGTTCTCGACGCGCCGCTGGACGGGAATGATGCGGATCGGTTTGCCGTCGGCGCTGCGGCCGGCGGGCACGGTGCGATCCACGGCCGGTGCCCTGAGCGCATGGGTGGCAAGGGTATCGTAGTGGCGCTGATTGTGCTCCCGCAGCTCGCTGAGCATCTTCTCGAAGAGGAGCGCCAGCGCCTTCTCCTCCGGGCTGCCGCTCAGCGGTCCCATGAATTTGTACTCCATCAATCCGACCATGATCAGGGGCAGCAGCCGGTAGATCATCGTGCCATTGGAGCTGGGCTGGTTGAAAATCAGTCCCTTCCTGGCCAGGCTGTCGGCCAGATGCATGACCCGGCCCTCATCCATGCCGCTGGATGTCACCAGCTGAGCCAGGGTTTGGGAGGGGGCCTCGCTGAAGGCCGCGATCAGGTCCAGTTCCGCCTCCGCGTTTCCGATCACCATGCGGATGGCTTTCACGGCGGTGTCGGTGACGGGAAACGGCACCATGCCCTGTTTGCAGATAATGGCGGTGGCGTGTTTGAGTTTTTCTGACAGCGGATCGGATGACATGCGGTGTGTCCTTTCGCTCAATTTGAATGGCATCATTTTGCCGGGCCGCTTTATCGATGGGGGTAAACGCTATTTTTACCGATGATATGTCCTGATGTTTTGTGCCGGTCTAAGCCCTCGTGGCGATCATCGCGAATTCACCCGAGTTCCGATCATACGGGATCCCCCTGACGTCCGAATAAAGCCCTTGAACGGAAAATCCGGCATCCTGAAATGCCTTCTCCAGATCCTCGGATGCAAAGTATTGCAGCCAGTTGTACACCGTTCTGGTGCGCTCCGATTCAATAATCGTGTACTTGTCCAGTACAACCTTTTCTTTTTCGTATTTGAAGGTATTTAGAAAACCATGGTACTTATTTGGCGACCAGAATCCATGGAGTAGGTTGACAGCGTATGTCGCCACCTCTTCCCTTTGGTCAAACGCCACTAGGGAATAAACATCAAGAAGGACCGAGCCGCCGGGTTTTAGAACTCTGTGAAAGTTACTCAGCATTTTTTTTCTTTGGGTTGGGCTGAGGGCGCAGAAATCACACATGATCATCAAGACAAGGTCGAAACGGTCTTGTGTTTCAAAGTCCAGATAATTCTGCTCCACATAGCTGATGTTCAACTGCTCGCGGGCTGCAACCGCCCTTGCATACGCGATGGACCTGGTCGAGAAATCGATGCCGGTTACGTTGGCCCGGTGTTTAGCCAAGCGTGTTGCATACAATCCCGGACCGCAGCCGAAATCCGCTATTTTTGTGTCTTTGCCGATATTGAATTCGGACACGATCCATTCCACCGATTGATTGATGAACTTCGCATTTCGCGAAGAAACATCGATGGCTTCATTGAGATGGAAAGAAAGCATTTGCGCCGACGTGTGCTCATCCGTCCATAGATCATTTGCCGTGTAGAATTCGAACGGTTCAGGTCGTTTGTTGATTCTCTCCAACGCTTCAAACATTTTCTCTTTCATTCCCGTGGATGCACACTTAAGGCTGGCGGAAAGAAATAATTCCACCATCCTGCTTGTCTTTGTGCCCGTCTACCGCGTTGCCGCCACCGGCACATATTCTCGATATGCACCGGTGGCGGCGCCTTGTAGACGAACCCAAATCCGGCACGATCTGGGGGAATTATTTCTTTCCGCCAGCCTAAGCGACTTGAGGTTGTGTGCCGAGTACGGCACGTACTTTTAAAAAAGATGCGATGCGTCAGCATACCCTTTGTTTTGGCGCGCATCAAGTACCAACCCCAGCCCGATGGCTCGTCATGGTGCGGGAACGAGAGCCAACGGTGAAAGCGCGCGTAGCGAACGGTAACAACAGGCAAACCGGGTATCCGGTGACAACGCCGGCGACATCGGCCGCCTTAACGAAAGGAGTCGTTTTCCGAACAGCTCCGTAAAAAGCAGCCTACCTCTCGCGGAGAAACATTTGGGTTCACGAAGTCACCCGGATTTGGGGGCACTTCCTTAGACGGTTCAAGATCCAGGTTTACGAATTCCGAGGAATGAAGCGTAGCGCAGATATCGGGTTTTTGCGACGCCATCAAGATTTATTGAACTGTTGATACACTATTATGATAATCTCAACCTATCTGGTAAATGGTGAAAGCTAGGATGCGATGCTATCTTTCGTTTTTGACCGGTCGAAATTCTACAGGATAGATTTGATAAATTGTCGCTTTATAAATTTTACAAATCTTCACGGCCGGTTACTTCAACTCAAAAAAGTGGAGATCGTGTTTATCACAACTCTTTCAAATTGATCTGTCGATGCCATTTGCGATGAGTTTGAAGTCCAGTCAAAATAAAGTTATGTAAATGTAAAACGCATAAAAACATCCCCGTCCCCCATCCCATACATCCCCGTCCCCCATCCCACC
>NZ_BBCC01000172.1 GCF_001311845.1 Desulfosarcina cetonica JCM 12296
GCGAGTTTAGTGAAACCGACCGCCGCCTGGCCGACGCCCTATCCCGGCGCTTCGGCGACCAGGTACGGGCACAGGCGCCCACCAGCGACATGGCCAGCTTCAGCGTGGATCCCGGTATCGTCGGGGATGTGTTGCGGTTCCTGAAGAATGAGGCCGAGCCGCGGTTTCAACGTCTGGACGACCTGACCGCCATCGACGAATCTGCGACGTGAGCCCGCGGATCGCGATTACACCCTGGTCTATCACCTATTGGCCTTCGAGCCGGCCACGCGCCTGCGGCTTTGCGTGCCACTGGCGGGTAAGGCGCCCAGCGCCGGCAGCGTTACCGGCATTTGGCCCTCGGCGGCCTGGTACGAGCGTGAAGTCTATGACATGTTCGGCATCGGCTTCGACGGACACCCGGATCTGCGGCGTCTGCTTATGCCCGATTACTGGCAGGGGCACCCCTTGCGCAAGTCCCATCCCGGCCGGGCCACGGATATGGCGCCCTACACCCAGGCCGACGCCCGCCGGTTGCAGCCGCGCGACGGCGGCTTTTTCGTGAAGAACCGCCACGGCCATCACGATTTGGTCCTCAACGTCGGTCCCCATCACGTGAGCACCCATGGGCTGATCCGTTACGTGCTGGCCCTGGATGGTGAGACAATCGAAGGCATGGACATCGAGATCGGCTATCACCACCGGGCGGCGGAGAAGATCGGTGAGCGCCAGACCTGGCACCAGTTCATCCCTTATACCGACCGGGTGGACTATCTGGCCGGGGCGGCCAACAACCTTCCCTATGTGATGGCCGTGGAGACCCTGGCGGGCATTGCCGTGCCATCCCGGGCCCAGTGCATTCGCGTGATGCTTTCGGAACTGTTCCGGCTGAGCAATCATCTGGTCTGGCTGGGGACTTACGCGCTTGACGTGGGGGCCATGACCCCGACCTTCTATACCTTCCGCGAACGGGAGATGATCCTCGACATCGTCGAGCTGATCACCGGCGGCCGCCTGCACCCGGCCTGGCTGCGCATCGGCGGGGTGGCCGCTGACCTGCCCGAGGGCTGGAAGGCCATGGTGGACGACTTCACGCGCATTTTTGCCGCGCGCATGGACGAGTACGAAGCCTGATCACCAAGAATCCGATCTTCCGTGCCCGCACCATGGGTGTCGGTGCCATCTCCCTGGCCGACGCCATGGACTGGGGCGTCACCGGTCCCAACCTGAGGGCCTGCGGACTGGCCTGGGATCTGCGCAAGGCCTTTCCCTACAGCGGTTACGAGCAGTTCGATTTTCAGGTGCCCACGGCCGAGGGCGGCGATTGTTATGCGCGCTACCTGGTACGTATCGAGGAGATGCGCCAGAGTCTCTCCCTCATCCGCCAGGCCGCCGAAGAGATGCCGCCGGGGCGCACCCTGACCGATGACTACCGCTACGTGGTGCCGGACAGGAAGAATATGCTTAAGGACATCGAGAGCCTGATCCACCATTTCATCAATGTCACCCGCGGGCCCAAGATTCCCAAGGGCGCGGCCTATGTAGCCTGCGAGATTCCCCGGGGCGAGCAGGGCTATTTCGTTGTCAGCGACGGATTGGGCTATGCCTACCGCATGCGTATCCGTTCGCCGGGGTTCGCCAATGTCCAGGCCCTGCCGTTGATGGCCAAGGGCCGGTTGCTGTCGGATTTGATCACCATTATCGGGTCGGTGGACTACATTCTACCGGACATCGACAGGTAAGTATGGCGGCTTTGCGAGAAACCCGATATCGGCGTTACGCGCATCCCTCGTCGCTGCGACGGACTAACGTACGCCTCACGCAAGCCTTGATCTCGGGCTTCTCACAAAGCCTTATGAACTTCACAGCATGGATTAACGGCAGATTACGTTGAAAGCAAACTTACCGGAAACGCTCGAGAAGGAACTTAAAGGCATGGTTGCCGGGGTGCCGCACCCGCGGGAGATGGCCATTGACGTGGTCAATCGCCTGCAGGACCACTACGGCTATCTCTCCGACGACTCCCTGGCGCTGGCCGCCGGTCTTCTGGAGATGACGCCGCTGGAGCTGGAGGAGTTGGCCACCTTCTATACCTTCATCTACCGCGAACCGGTGGGCCGCTACGTGATCCATGTGTGCGACAGCGTGATCTGCTGGATGGAGGGCGGCGTCAATCTGGTGGCGCATTTGCTGGCGCGGCTGGGCATCCAATTGGGCGAAACCACGGCCGACGGGCTCTTCACCGTCCTGCCGGTCTGCTGCATCGGCTACTGTGACCGGGCGCCGGCCATTCTGGTGAATCGCAAGGTGCACGGTCCCCTGACCATCGAATCCCTTGATCGGCTGGTCGACAGCCTGCGGGAGGATGCCGCGTGAGTGCCGATTATCCACAGGTGTTGCTGAAATACCGGCAGCCGGACCGCATCACCACCCTCGAGGAGTACCGGCAGCATGGCGGGTACACGGCCCTGGCGTCGGTCATTCAAAACGGCGATCCGGCGCCGGTCAAGGCCGTGCTGGCCGATGCCACCCTACTGGGCCGCGGCGGGGCCGGCTTTCCGGCCGGTGTCAAGCTCAAGACCGTGGCCGACGATGCCCCGCATCCGCGCTATGTGGTCTGCAACGCCGATGAAATGGAACCGGGAACCTTCAAGGATCGCGTCTTCCTGCACGCCGAGCCGCACATGCTCATCGAGGGCATGACTCTGGCGGCCTTTTCCATCCGGGCCTCTCACGGCATCATCTTCATCCGGCCCGAATACGAGAGCGCGGCGCGCATCCTGGAGCGGGAAATCGGCCTGGCGCGTGAGGCCGGCTTGGTGGGGGAGAACATTCTCGGCAGCGACTACGGTTTCAACATCGTCGTGCACCGCAGTGGCGGCCGCTATATCTGCGGCGAAGTCACCGCCCAACTGAACGCCCTCATGGGCCGGCGGCCCAACCCCAAGCAGCCACCCCCCTATGCCACCGACAAGGGCCTGTGGGCCAAGCCGACCCTGATCAACAATGTCGAGACCCTGGCGTGCATTCCCCATATCGTCAATCATGGGGCCCAGTGGTTCAAGGACCTGGCCCTGACCCCCGAGGCCGCCGGCACAAAACTGTTTTGTGTCTCGGGAAAGGTGAACCGGCCCGGCGTGTATGAGCTGCCCCTGGGGGTCAAGCTTTCGACGATCATCGAGGATTGTTGCGGGGGGATGAAAAACGGTGCGCGGTTCAAGGCCTGCCTGCCCGGCGGTGCCTCAACGGGGTTCATGACGGCCGAGCATTACGACATCGCCATGGATTTCGATTCCTTGAAAAAAGTCGGCAACCGATTGGGCACCGGGGCGATCATGGTGTTTGACCACCACACCTGCATGGTGGCGGCCACTTTGAACCTGACCGAATTCTTCGCCCGTGAATCCTGCGGCTGGTGCACCCCGTGCCGGGAGGGCTTCCCCTATTTGCGGGATCTGTTGGGGCGCATTGAAAATGGCCAGGGCGAGGCCGACATGATCCCCCAGATCAAAACGATCTGCCGGCACTTGTGGAAAACCTATTGCGCCTTCGCGCCGGGCGGGGTGGGGCCCATCGAGAGTCTCTTGGCCCACTTTGAAGACGAAATTATGCAACACATCGAAGAAAAGAAATGCCCGTTTGCGTAGGGGCAGGCCACCGTGGCTGCCCGAAAAGAATGTCAAAGGCCCAATGACAAATGTCAATTGAAGGCATGCTGTCGTTTAGAATAATAAAATCGGTTCCCATCCTTCAATTGTCATTCGGATTTTGACATTTGGCATTACCACCATACGGTTGAGTGCGAAAGATTATGCCGACTTTAAAGATAGATGACCGGGAAGTTACCGTTCCTCAAGGGACCAAGGTGATCGAGGCCGCCCAGCGGCTGGGCATCGTGATTCCCCGGTTTTGCTTTCACCCGGCCCTGGGATCGGTGGGGGCCTGTCGGGTGTGTGCCGTGGCCTTTAAGGAGGGACCGGTCAAGGGCATCCAGATGAGCTGCATGGTCGATGCCCAGGATGGCATGGTGGTTTCCACCACCGATGCCGAGGCAGTGGACTTTCGGCGACACGTGATCGAATTTCTCATGCTCAACCATCCCCACGACTGCCCGGTGTGCGACGAGGGCGGCCACTGCCTGCTCCAGGACCTGACCGTTGCCGGCGGCCACGGGATGCGCCGCTACCTGGGACGCAAACGCACCCACCGCAACCAATCCCTGGGCCCCTTGGTGCAGCACGAGATGAACCGCTGCATCCAGTGTTACCGTTGCGTGCGTTTCTACCAGGAATTCAGCGGCTACCGGGATTTGGGCGTGATGGGGATCGGCAGTCGGGTCTACTTTGGCCGCGTGGCTTCCGGCACGCTGGAGAGCCCCTTTGCCGGCAACCTGATCGACATCTGCCCCACGGGGGTATTCACGGACAAACCGTCGCGCTTTTTTGGCCGACGTTGGGATTTTCAGCGTCAGCCGTCGGTCTGTCTGCACTGCTCCCTGGGTTGCAATCTGACCGCCTCGGCGCGTTACCGCCAGGTGGTGCGTCACGAGGCGCGCTTCCATCCGGCGGTCAACGGCCATTTCATCTGCGACCGGGGACGCTTCGGATATGCCTATGCCAGCGCCCCCGACCGTCCCCGCCGGGCCATGGCGGTGGGCAAACCGGCTGCCGTGAGCGAGATTATGGATGCCGCCGGCGATGCGCTCCAAAGGGTCGCGGAGGCGTCCGGCCCCGAGAGCGTGGCTGTGATGGTCTCTCCGCGCTGCAGCCTGGAAACCTGGCGATGGCCAAGGCCGTTGCGCGGGAAAAAGGCTGGGCCGGCCCGGTCGTTGCCACTACCCAACGTCAAATGCTGAACATCCGGACGGCTGTTGGCCGTCTGACACCGGACCTGGCCGTCTCCCTGGCAGAGCTCGCCGATGCCGACGAGGTGCTGGTGGTGGGCGCGATCCCCTGAACGAGGCCCCCATGCTGGCCATGACCCTGCGCCAGACGACGCGTCGCGGCGGCCGGGTGACGGTCATCGATCCGCGCGGTATCCGCTTGCCCTTCGATTTCGATCACCTTGCCATTCATCCGGTCTCCCTTGGCAAAACCTTCGGGCACTTGTTCAGGAGATTCGCGAAAGCGGCAGTGCATCCATGGACGAGCCCCTGGCCGCCCTGGCCCGGCGGCTCAACGGCAGCCCGCGGCCGGTGGTGGTATGTGGCACGGAGATCACCCTGCCCGACGATATTGCATCTGCGGCGGATCTGGCCGAGGCCCTGCGGCCGACCCACAAGTCGGTGGGGCTCTTTTTTACCTTGGATGGCGCCAATGCCTTTGCCGCAGCCCTGATCGGCGACGCCGTCCTTTCCATGGAGACGCTGGCCGGACGGATCAGCGATGGAACGCTAAAGGCCCTGATTTTGGTGGAGGCGGATTCCCGTGTGTTTACGGATCGACCGGAGATGGCGGCGGCTCTGAACCGGCTGGAACAGGTGGTGGTGATGGACTATTTGGCCAGCCCCCTGAATTCCGTTGCAAGGCACTTTATCCCCACCCAGACCGTTTATGAATACGGCGGGCGTTGGATCAATCAGGAAGGGCGTCTGCAATCGGCCATGCCGGTGATGACCGGCGGTGAGCCCCTGAGCATGACCGGCGGCGGGGATCATCCGCCGCGGGTGTTCGGCCCCACGATTCCCGGTGACGACCCCATGGTCGCCTGGCGGGCACTGACCCAACTGGCCGGTGATGATCCGGCCACCGCCACATCTGAAGCACGGCTCAGAGCCGCTTTGGCGGATTTTCACCCGGCCGTGCCATCGTCCCTTTCGGATGGACGGATCGATCTAACAACGGCGAGTGGCGCCATCGAGCCGACGGAAGCCTTGACTGCGGATGCCCAAAGCCGCCTGGAGGCAGGTATTGCCCTGTTGCTGGTGGCCGACACGTTTGGCACCGAGCCTCTGTCCTCAGGGACGCCGGCCTTGGATGAACTGGCCGTCGCGTCAGCCGGGCGGATGCATCCCGAGACGTTGACCGAACTGGGCCTTGTGGCCGGTGGCCGGGTCACCCTGGCGGTCAACGGCGGCAGCCTGGATGTGCCGATAGACGCCGATCCGGCCATGGCGCCCGGCGTGCTGGTGATTCCCCGGCAGCATGGGCTGGACTGGCAGCTGGCGGGAGAGACCCGCCTGATCATCGACCGTTCGGCAATTGCGACCGAACCCCAACATGAAACCACCTGAGCATGGACTATCTCTTAGGCCTGATCGTTCTTTTCGCGAATCGCCGTGATGCTGGGCGGGCTTCTGCTGGCGGCCAGCTACCTGGTCTGGCTGGAACGTAAGCTGCTTGCCCGGCTGCAGATTCGCCTGGGACCCAACCGCTGCGGCATCTTCGGCCTGCTGCAACCCATCGCCGATGCCGTCAAGCTGCTCACCAAGGAGGACATCGTTCCCGACGCGGCAGACGGGGTGATCTTCCGGGTGGCGCCGGCGGTGGTGGCCATGACGGCCATGCTGATGTTCGCCGTGGTGCCGCTGGGGCCCGAGGTGCGCCTTTTCGGGCGGCCGGTGCCCATGGTGATCAGTGATCTCAACGTGGGCCTTTTGTACGTGTTCGCGCTTTCCTCCCTGGGCGTTTACGGCGTGGCCCTGGGCGGCTGGGCCGCCAACTCCAAGTTCGCCCTTTTGGGCGGTATCCGTGGCGCGGCGCAGATGATCAGCTACGAGCTTTCCCTGGGGCTTTCCCTGGTGCCGGTGGTCATGCTGGCCGGCTCCTTCAGCCTGACCGCCATTGTGGATGCCCAGGCCAAGGTGCCCTTCATCGTGCTCCAGCCGATCTCCTTTGTGATTTTCATGCTGAGCGCCATGGCCGAGAGCAAGCGCATTCCCTTCGACCTGCCCGAAGCGGAGAGCGAGCTGGGCGCCGGTTTTCACATGGAGTACTCGGGGATGCGCTTCGGACTCTTTTTCTTGGGAGAGTACGTGCACATCCAGGTGCTGGGCGCGCTCACGGCGGTCTTTTTCCTGGGCGGCTGGCACGGCCCCTGGCTGCCGCCGATCGTCTGGCTGCTGATCAAGATCTTCATCGTGGCCGTGATCATGATCTGGATCCGCGGCACCCTGCCGCGGCTGCGCTATGACCAGCTCATGGCCCTGGGCTGGAAGGTGCTGATTCCGGTGGCGCTGGTCAATATTGTGCTGACCGGCATGTTCATCCAGTTTTAATCGAGATAACGATTCATGAAAATTGATGAAAAAAAAATGACGCCCGAGGAGAACAGCGGCTGGTCGGCCGTAAAAGCCTGGTGGATGGCTTCGCCACCACGGCCAAACACCTGGTCCGCCGGCCGGTGACCGAATCCTATCCGGAGTTCAAGCGAAAGCTGCCGGCCCGTTCCCGGGCCCGCATCGTGTTGACCCGCGATCCCGACGGCCGGGAACGCTGCGTGGCCTGCTACCTCTGCTCGGCGGTCTGTCCGGTGAGCTGCATCAGCATGCAAAGCGCCGAGCAGGCCGACGGCCGGCGTTATGCCCGCTGGTTCCGTATCAACTTCGGCCGCTGTATTTACTGCGGGCTGTGCGAGGAGGCCTGTCCGACTTCGGCCATCCAGTTGACCCCGGACTTCGAGAACGTCCAGCGGGATATTCTCACCCTGGTCTTCGAGAAAAAGGATCTGTTGATCGACGGCCCGGGCAAGGACCCGGACTACAACTTTTACGCGCATGCCGGCATCGCCACCGACCAGCGGGATAAAGGCGAGCATATCAACGAGGCGCCGCCGGTCAACGTGCGCAGCAACATGCCGTGAGCGGCGCCGAACGGCATTTTTATCGAGACAGGCAACCATGTCCATCCTGACGATTTTATTTTACGCCATCGCCTTGTTGATCCTCGCCGCCACGGCCATGGCCGTGACCCGGCGCAACATGGTGCATGCGGTGCTCTACCTGGTGCTTTCCTTCTTCGGCACGGCGATGCTCTTCTATCTATTGGGCGCACCCTTCCTGGCCGCCCTGGAGATCATCATCTATGCCGGGGCGATCATGGTGCTGTTCCTTTTCATGATCATGATGCTCCGGCTGAAAAAGCCGCCGGGGATGTTTTTTCCGGCAGCCCAGCTACTGCCGGCCGTGTTGATCAGTGCCGGATTTCTGGTCGTCAGTACGGCGTTGATGGGGCGCACGAGCGCCGGATGGGATGCCATGGCCGCGGCCCAGGCCGATCCGACCGCTTTCGGCATCTATCTGTTCCAGAATCACTGGCTGGCCGTGGAGATCGCCTCCATGCTGCTCTTGGTCGCCCTGGTGGGCGCCTACCTTTTGGGATTGAGGGCGCGCCGGACGACGGCCGACCCGGAGGAGGCGTCGTGATCGTTCCCTTCAACCACGTATTGATCGTTTCATCCCTGCTTTTCGCCCTGGGCTTGTTTGCCACCCTGGCCCGACGCAACCTGATCATGATGCTTCTGGGCATCGAGATCATGCTCAACGCCGGCGCGTTGGCTTTCGTGGGCGCCTCCCTGAATTGGCGGCAGATGGAGGGACAGGCGGTGGTCATCTTTGTTCTGGCCATTGCCGCCACCGAGGTCGCCGTGGGCCTGGCCGCCATTGTCGGGATCTACCGGCACGGCGGATCCATCGATCCGGCGGTGGCGATGACCGCCGATCGGGAAGGAGGCGCCGCATGAACCTGAGCCTGACGGTTGCCTCATCGCTCTTTTGCTGCCGCTGATCGCCTTTGGCGTGATCATGGTGGCCACCCGTTCCCGTCACCAGCTGTCGGCCGGCATCGCCATTGGGGCGGCCGGGGGCTCATTGCTAGCGGCCATCTTTCTGCTGGCGTGGCACTGGCATATGGACCAGTCGCTGGTGTTCCAGACCGTCTGGATGGCATCCGGCCGGATGGCGGTGCCCATTGGCATCCTGCTGGATCCCTTGAGCCTGTTGATGTTCACCGTGGTGGCAACGATCAGTTTTTTGGTGCAGATCTATTCGCTGGGCTACATGGCCGGCGATCCGGGTTTCGGCCGGTATTACGGCTGCCTGTCCCTGTTCGCCTGGGCCATGCTGAGCCTCACGCTCTCCAGCTCCCTGGTGCAGCTTTACATTTTCTGGGAACTGGTCGGGCTGGCCTCCTATCTGCTGATCGGTTTCTGGTTCGAGAAATTCAGTGCCAGCGAGGCCGGCAAGAAAGCCTTTGTCATGACCCGTACCGGTGACGTGGCTTTCCTGCTGGGGTTGGTGCTGCTGTGGCTGCAACTGGGCACCCTGGACATCCCCGTGTTGACCGATCCGGCGGCCGTGGGCGCGCGGTTGTCGCCGGGCATGATCACCCTGGGCGGGCTGTTGATCTTCGGTGGCATCATCGGTAAGAGCGCTCAATTCCCGCTGCTCACCTGGCTGCCCGACGCCATGGAGGGCCCCACGCCGGTGAGCGCGCTTTTGCACTCGGCGACCATGGTGGCCGCCGGTGTCTACCTCTTCGCCCGGCTTTTCGGTTTCTTTTCCCTGTCGCCGACAACCATGGGCGTCTGCCTGGCCATCGGCACCATCAGCATGCTGATGGCTTCGACCATGGCCATGGTGGCCCGTGACATCAAACAGGTCTGGGCCTTTTCGACCATCAGCCAACTGGGGTTCATGCTCATGGGACTGGGTGGCGGCAGCCTGTTCGCCGGGGTTTTCCACCTGACCACGCATGCCGGCTTCAAGGCGCTGTTGTTCCTGTGTGCCGGCGTATTGATCCACCACTTTGGCACCAACGACATGTTCAGCATCGGTCGTCGGGGCGGGCGGCGGCTCAAAACCGTGATGGTCTGCCTGATCGTGGGCGCGGGCGCCCTGTCCGGCCTGCCGCCCTTATCGGGGTTTTTCAGCAAGGAGCTGATTCTGGGCAGCCTTCTGGACACGGGTCATCCGATCGCTTTCCTGGCGGGACTGATCGGTGCGTTTCTGACCACCTACTATTCGTTCCGCCTGATCTTCATTATCCTGTTTCCCCGGAAAGATGAAGCCGAACCGGCCGCCGATCACCCTGCGGCAAATGCCGGCGAATTCGGCGAGCGGGCCATGCTCGGCGTGCTCGGCGTCCTGGCGTCGGTGACGGTGGTGCTGGGCTTTGTCGAGGCGCCCTTGCATCGGTTTCTTTTTCAGACCCTGGCAACCCATGCGCCCGAAGCCGGGTTCCATGAGTGGCTGCCCATGCTGGCCGGTGGTCTGGCGCTGATAGCCATCTGCCAGGCCTGGTTCGAATTCGGCCGCAAGAAGGCGCCGCAGATCGGCTGGGTGGAGCGGTTCCCCGCGCTGGCGGATCTATTCGCTCAGCGCTGGTACCTGGACCGGTTTTACCGGTTGTTCTTGGATCGGTTTATCTACGGAACCGTGTCGCGACTCTTCACCGCCAATGACCGCAAGGTCATCGACGGCGCCCTGGACACGCTGGGGCTGTCCACCATCGGGCTGGGTCGGATCATGCAGCGGCTGCACGCCGCCATGATCCAGTACCGGCTGATGGCCATGTTCGCGGCGGTTGTCGGATTGGTGATATTTATCGGATGGGGCGGTTGACCATGGCATACCAGCTGGCCGAGTTTCCTGTTTTGACGACCCTTTTGCTTTGCTGCGGCATCGGGCTGATGGCGATCCTGCTGATCCCCGCCGAGAAGACGCGCCCCATCAAGATCGTCAGCGCCGTCTTCAGCGGGTTGACCCTTGCGATTTCCATTTATCTCTATGCGGCCTATGACCGGCAGCTGGGTGGGTTTCAGTTTGTCGAGCATGTGGATTGGATTCCCTCCCTGGGCATCGCCTACCATAACGGTGTGGACGGCTTTGCCCTGCCCATGCTGCTGTTGACCGGCATCGTCTTTTTCACCGCCGTCTTGACCATGTGGGAGCTGGAACTGCGCGTCAAGGAGTTCTTCGCCCTGATTTTCCTGCTCGTGGCCGGCGTCTTCGGCATGTTCATGGCCCTGGACCTCTTTTTCATTTTCGTCTGGTTCGATGTCTCCCTGTTTCCCATGTATCTGCTCATCGCCATCTGGGGCAGCACGCGCAAGGAGTACGGCGCCATGAAGCTGACCCTGTACCTGCTGGCCGGCAGCGCTTTGATTTTGCCGGCGATCGTTTATCTGGTAGCCCATTCCGGGAGCATGACCTTCGATCTGATCACCCTCATGCAGGGCCAGCGCTTCACCCCCGGCCAGCAGCGCTTGGCCTTTTTGCTGCTTTATATCGGGTTCGGGATCCTGGCCGCGGTCTTTCCCTTTCATACCTGGTCGCCGGTGGGCCATGTGGCCGCGCCCACGGCGGTTTCCATGATCCATGCCGGCGTACTGATGAAGATCGGGGCCTTCGGCATCCTGCGGGTGGGGATCTTCCTCTGCCCGGAGGGGTGGCATTATTGGGCACCGCTCATGGCGACCCTGGCGGTCTGCGGCATCGTTTACGGCGTTTTCGTCGGGCTGAGTCAGACCGACCTCAAGTACGTCATCGGCTACTCGAGCGTCTCGCACATGGGCATCGTGGGCCTGGGCCTCTCCACCGTGACCGTCGACGGGGTGAACGGCGCGGTTTTCCAGATGTTTGCCCACGGGATCATGACGGCGCTCTTCTTCTCATCGGTGGGTTACGTGTACGACCGCACCCACACCAAAACCATCGCCGATCTGGGCGGCTTGGGACGGATCATGCCGCGGGCGGCCTCCTTCTTCATCATCGCCGCCCTGGCCGGCATCGGCGTTCCTTGCCTGGCCAGCTTCTGGGGTGAGCTGGTGGTTTTCATCGCCTGTGTGCGCACCTACCCCGTGGCCGGCGTCCTGGCCATTGCCGCCCTGGCCGTGGGGGCGCTCTTCATGCTGCGCGTGGTGCAGAAAACCTGCTATGGGCCGCCGGTGGAAAAATTCGCCAATCTGCCGGATGTCTCCCTGACCATGGCCGTGCCGCGCGTGATTCTGGTGTCGGTGAT
Source organism: Desulfosarcina cetonica JCM 12296 (assembly GCF_001311845.1). Classification (GTDB taxonomy): domain Bacteria; phylum Desulfobacterota; class Desulfobacteria; order Desulfobacterales; family Desulfosarcinaceae; genus Desulfosarcina; species Desulfosarcina cetonica. The sequence continues at coordinate 11,937 of NZ_BBCC01000172.1, forward strand.
CGTGCTCTTCGGCCTTTTTCCGGGACTGCTTTTCGACATGATTCACACGGCCACCATTCAACTGCTGGCCGGATAGGATAGCGATGGACTGGATACGGTTTACCCCCGAACTGACCCTTCTGGCCACCACGGCCGTGTTTTTCGTATTGGCCTGCCTGAAATCCGATCCACGGCGGGACTATCCCCTGGCCGTGGCCCTGGCGGCGGTCGTCGCCCTGGTCGGGATCGCCTGCACGCCGCTTAGCGGCGATCTGTTTGGCGGCGTCTACCGGGTGGATCTCTTCTCCCAGGTGTTCAAGGCGCTATTGGGGATCGGCTTTTTCCTGGTGGTGATCCTGTGTGACGATTTCGGCGGGGTCGCGCCCGAGCATCACCGTGAAGCCTATTTTTTACTCGGCGTCTGCACGCTGTCCATGATGCTGCTGGCCTCGGCGGTTCATTTGCTGGCCATCGTTCTGGCCTTGGAACTCTCCAGTTACTCCCTTTATCTCTTGGTGTTCCTGCGCCGCGATCGGCAAATGGGCATGGTGGCGGGCCTGCGCTACTTTTTGGTGGGCGCCAGTGCGTCGGCGATCATGCTGTTCGGCCTGGCCCTGATCTATGGGGCCACCGGCACGCTGCATGTGGACCGGCTGATCCACACGCTGCCGAACCTGATCGATCAGCCCCTGGTGGCCGCCGGCCTGCTGTTGACCCTGGCCGGCTTCTTTTTCAAGCTGGCCGTCTTTCCCTTTCATTTTTGGGCACCGGATGCCTACCAGGGGGCGCCCAATCCCGTGGCCGCCTTCATTGCCGCCGTTTCCAAGGTGGCTGCTGTGGCCATTTTGCTGCGATTGATCTCTTTGACCCAGGGCCATGGCGACATGTTGGCCCGCGGCCTGATTGCCATGGCCGTGCTCTCCATGACCGTGGGCAACCTGGCCGCCATTGCCCAACGGGATTTCAAACGCCTGATGGCCTTCTCCAGCGTGGCCCACGCCGGCTACCTGCTTCTGGCCATGCTCTGTATGACGCCGGCCGGGTACGCGGCGGCCATGTTTTATGCGGCGGCGGTGCTGGTGATGAAATTCACCTGTTTCATGGTCATGACCCGGGTGGCCGCCGACGGCCGCAACCTGCAGGTCAGCGACCT
>NZ_BBCC01000173.1 GCF_001311845.1 Desulfosarcina cetonica JCM 12296
ATATTATACAAGAATGAATATAGGCATTCTTCATGGTCTTCATTAATAGTCGACAGGCTTATAGCCACATCATCAATGAGAAAAGATAATTCGATTTTATGCATTGCAATTGACGATTATGAATATTCCAATTTATTTGGCGCTGTGCAATCAACGATCAATGATACTCATTTGGCAACTGTAGTTGTTCGAAGCAAACCTCAAGGCAGACCGACAAGTACTGGTTTCTCGACAAACCATGAATATGCTGTTTTTTGGGGTAACGAAAATGTAATTATTGGTCGATTGCCGCGTGAAGGAACTAAAGCAGAACGATATCCTCATAGTGATAAAAATGGTATTTTTTCTTGGGCTAATTTCCGCAAATCGGGATCGGATTCGAATCGATCAGACCGGAAAAAATCATTTTATCCGCTTTACGTTTCACCTGAAGGAATTAGGATTCCATTGATGAAATGGGATAATAGCTCAGAGAAGTGGATTTTAACTGAAGAAACAAGAATTACAGAAAAGATTATATGGCCCATTGATGGAGCAGGAAATGAAAAAGTTTGGACCTGTTCGGCTGAACGGGCAAAAAAAGAAATTTCTGACTTAAAGCTCATAACTAAACCCGATGGTAGCCTTGAGATACATAAAAAATACAGGCCCAATCAAACTGGTGCTCTACCAGGAACTTGGTGGGAAAAACCAGAATACTCAGCAAGCGAAAGCGGGACAAAGTTACTAAAAAGCCTCTTTAATGATAAAGATTTTGATTTTCCAAAAAGTATAAATTTAGTTGTGGATAATTTACGAGTTGCCAACTTGTGTGACAAAGGTATTGTAATCGATTTTTTGCAGGTTCTGGAACCACTGGTCACGCCACAATCAATCTTAACCGTGAAGATGATGGTAGCCGTAAGTATATCCTCGTCGAAATGGGTGATTATTTTGATTCAGTGCTAAAACCAAGATTGCAAAAGGCTGTCTATTCAGAAAACTGGAAGAATGGTAAACCTGTTGATCGTCACACTGGCATATCTCACTGCTTCAAATACCTCCGGCTCGAATCATACGAAGATTGCCTGAACAACCTCGAATTCAAACAAGAAGAAACCCGCACCAAAGCGCTCGCCAAAAGCAAGGAACTTCGCGAGGAATACATGCTCCACTACATGCTGGAAACGGAAACCCGTGGCAGCCAGAGCCTGCTGAACATTGACAGCTTTGTCGATCCCACGGCCTACCAGCTCAAGGTTAAAAAGCCGGGAACGGATGAATACGAGGTCCGCAATGTGGATCTGATCGAAACGTTCAATTATCTCATCGGCCTGCGGGTCCAGCACATGGACGCCCCTCAATCCTTCACCGCCGAATTTTATCGTGAGCCGGATCCCGAACTGCCGGACGATAAGCATACCCGCCTGAAGATGGCCAGTCGTAAACAGACCCCCGATGGCCCGTGGTGGTTCCGGAAAATCGAAGGCTGGGTGCCAGGGGATAACGGGAAGAATGAAAAAATCTTGATTGTCTGGCGCAAGCTGACCGACGACCAGGAAAAAGACAATCTGATGCTGGATGAATGGTTCAAAACCATTCGGGTCAATCCGCGCGATTTCGAATACGATACCATCTACGTCAATGGCTCCAATAACTTGCCGAACCTTCGCCAGGAGGGGGAAAACTGGAAAGTCCGGCTCATTGAAAAAGACTTCATGAAACGGATGTGGGACGTGGAGGACGTGTAAGATGGCCAAGGACCTGACCAATTCCGTGGTGGACCGGCAGAATATTCTCAATAACCCATACGCCTTGCAGGAAATCGAGAAAGCAACCCGCCTCAAGGGCATTCCCTTTGAGGGGAAAACCGTGGTTGTCAAGGAGCAGGTAGCATCCTTTTTTGAAGTTACCGGTCGGACCATCGATAACTATATCGAAAAATTCGGCGATGAACTGCGCCAGAACGGTTATGCGGTACTGCGTGGTAACCGTTTGAAAAATTTTAAAAAGGCGGTTTCCGAGCAGGATGTTAACGAAATTGGTTTCGTTAACATAAAACCCCTCAATTGGGCGTTTTCGATTTTCGGGCATTTCTTGATCTGGCCATGCTGATTACCGAGAGTGAGCGGGCACGGTTGTTGCGCCAGATGATGTTGGACATCGTTATCGACACCATCAATCAACGTACCGGCGGTGGGACCAAGTACATTAACCAACGGGATGAAGATTTTCTGGTTTCGGCCTTTCAAGAGGAAAACTATCGCAAGGAATTCACCGATGCCCTTAAAAATTTCGTCGATATGGGTAATTTCAAATACCCGATCTATACCGATAAAATCTACGTGAGCATTTTCCGTGAAAAAGCCAAGGAGTACCGTAAAATCCTGCGGTTGCATGACAAGGACCGGGTCCGCGACACCTTCTATTCGGAAATTCTGGATCTGGTATCCGCCTATGAGTACGGTTTCGCCAAGGTCCTTGAGGACGCCTTTACCCGGAAAGGCAAAAAACTGACCTCATGGGAAGTGGACAAATTGTTCCTTGCTTTTGAAACCCAGGCCCATTGGAAACCGTTGATCGAAAAGGCACGCTCAAAAATGGCCAGCAGGGACTTGGCATTCCGTGACGCCCTGCATGCCCAACTCAAGGGATATATCGTGCCGCTGGATGCTGCCGAATTTGAACGTTTCCTGGGCGAAAAGAGCAAGGAATTACAGGAACGCCTTGAAGACGCCAAGGATGTCATGAAGCGGTTGAAGGACCGTTAGCCATGGCAATCGTTTATATCACTATCCAACAAGCCGTCGATATTCACGAACGAACCGTTGCGGTCAGTGGTGGAGGAATTGTCGCTCATCTGGACATCGCCAGGCTGGAAAGCGTGTTGGAACATATTCAAAATGACGATTATTATCCCACCTTCGAGGATAAACTGACCCATCTCTTTTTCAGCACCAATAAATTCCACTGTTTCCAGGATGGCAACAAACGACTGGCTCTGTCATTGGGAGCCCAGTTTCTGCTTCTCAACGGCTATGTCTTCATCACCACCAAGTTTCTCCGCGAAATGGAGAATATCAGCTACCATGTTGCGGCAGGCAGTATTGGTAAAGACCTGCTCAAGGAGATTATCAGCGCCCTTGTTAACGGCGATGAAGATAACGAAGTGCTCAAATTAAAAGTTCTAAACGCGATTCAGTCGCAGGATACATAACGCATGGCAAAACGATCAAAAGGCACCAAACGGCATCATTTCAAGGACAAGCTGATTTTGAACCAGTGGCTGATCAGCCTTTTCGGCATCGATCCGTTTCTTGAATACAAGGACGACAGTGGAAAAAAGCTGCGTCCCTTCCATAAACTGGCCGAACCGATCCGTGATCCCTTGGCGGAAGGCATGGACGCAAGCAATACCCACAAATTTTTCTACGGTCTGGCCAACGCCCTGGATTTATCCTTACCGGCAATCACTCGAGAGCAGCTACGGGTTTACGAGGACAACATCGGCCATCATACCCTGGCCATCAACGAAAAGCGTAGCAGGCCCGTGGTCTGGAAATACTTTCAGTGGCTGACACTACTGTTCACGGAAATATACCTGGACCGTTATTTTGGCGATCCACTGGCCCTGTTGGACAACCTGAACACCTTTGTCAAACGATTCAACGACCATTGGGATGTCTTCGAGGATATCGAACCTTTTATTCTGGACGACCTGAACAAGCTTTGTTTCCAAAACGCCACCGGTAGTGGAAAAACCCTGATCATGCATGTCAATCTGCTTCAGTTCAGGCATTATGCCAAACGCGCGGGACGTGAGGGGGAACTTTCCAGGGTCATCCTGCTGACGCCCAACGAGCGGTTAAGCGATCAGCACCTTAAGGAGTTTCGCCAAAGCGGCATTGATGCCATGCGTTATGTGCCGGGGCGGGATACGCTTTTCATGAGATCGGATACCCATTTGAAGAGGGTCGATGTCATGGAAATCACCAAGCTGGCGGACAGCGCCGGCCCCAACACGGAAGCCACACGTAATCTGGGCGGTGAGAACTTGCTCCTGGTTGACGAAGGCCACCGCGGAATGAGCGGCACTGAAGAGGGGGCTTGGGTCACCCGCCGTAATATGCTTTGCGAACGAGGATTTACCATTGAATACTCGGCAACTTTTGCTCAGTCAGTGACCGCTTCCAAAGACAAGAAAATCGAGGACAGCTACGCCAAGTGTACGTTATTCGACTATTCCTACCGCTGGTTCTACGAAGACGGCTTTGGCAAGGACTATCACATCCTGAACCTGACCAAAGGGTTTGAACAAACCCAGGCCACTTACCTGACCGCCTGCCTGCTGAAGTTTTATCAGCAACTTCTGGTTTTCGACAAAAAGAAAACCGAGCTTTCCCCATTCAATATCGAAAAGCCGCTTTGGGTGTTTGTTGGATCCAGTGTGGTAAAAGCCACCGGCACCAAGGTTGAAAAAGAAGTATCCTCGGATGTAGCCAAAATCATTGAATTTTTATCCGACTTCGTCAGCCAGCCGAACCGTTTCTGTCCGATCATCGAGAATATTGTCCTTCACACCGGCAAAGACACCGGCCTGTTGGATGAGCAGGGCAATGATATTTTTACAGGCACGTTTGGTTACCTGAACGAAGAGATAAGCACCCATGATGAAACCGGTAAAACCATTTACCAAGACATTCTATTACGGCTTTTCAACAACCCTGGTGGCGGGAATCTGAGATTGGATCGTATCAAGGGCGATAGCGGTGAAGTCGCCATGTACGTTGGGACCGCCGAAGAGCCTTTGGGTTGATCAATGTTGGTGATGCCCTTGGACTGTGTAAAAATATTGAAAGCGCGGGCATCAATGTGGTCATTGCCGAGAGCGATTTTTCAAGCGCGATGTTCGCAACGGTGAATGAATCCACCTCACCGATCAACGTGCTCATCGGATCGAAAAAATTCGTTGAAGGGTGGGATTGTTGGCGGGTTAGCACCATGGGCTGATGCATGTGGGCAAAAGCGAGGGCGCCCAAATCATTCAGCTGTTTGGCCGGGGCGTGCGCCTCAAAGGATACAACTGGAGCCTGAAACGAAGCGGTCACGTCGGCGTTTTCAAAAAGCCAGCCTATATTGATGAGCTTGAACGTCTGAATGTGTTTGGCATCGAAGCCGATTTCATGCAGCGCTTCAAGGATTTCCTCAAGGAAGAGGGGCTTCCCGGCAATGAACGAAAAGAAGTTTTCAAAGTTCCGTTAACCATTACCTATGGGATCGGCAAGAAACTGAAAATCATTCGACCGAAGAGAAAACGGGATGACGGGCAGGAATATAGCTTTAAAAATGATGGGCCTGTTCCAACGCTTGGTCAACATGCAGATTTGCATGCCAGAATCAACATTGAATCCGACTGGTATCCTCGCATCCAAACCGTTAAATCCAAAGGAAACCAGCAGGCAAGTGCCAAAGAGACGGCGTCATTGACCCGGACCCAACTCAGTTTCCTAAATATGGATGAGTTGTTTTTCGAGGTGGAACAATACAAACGACTTAAAAGGTGGCATAACCTGAACGTTTCAAAATCGGGCCTCCGCGAACTGCTTAACGTATCTGATTGGTACACGCTTTTCATTCCTGCTGAAAATATGGCGGCCATCCGGTATAGCAATGTGGTCTTGTGGCAACAGATCGCTGCCGAACTATTGAAACGCTATTGCGACCGCTTTTACAGCCTGAATCATCGGGCTTTTATCGAACCCCGCCTTGAAATCAGAGAGTTGGAAAAGAGCGACGATAATTTCCCGGATGAGGCCGAGGGGTATCAGTTCATTGTAGATTCCACGGAACGAAGTCTTATTGAAGATATTAGAAGAATCCAGGCTGACTTGGGTAAACCGGAAAACAAATGGTTGCAGATCGGGCACATTCGTGCTCACAGAATTGACACCCATCTATACGAACCGCTTTTTCATATTAGCAAGGGTTCTTCCATCAAGGTCTCTCCAGTGGCGCTTAACGAAAGTGAGTATAAATTTGTCATGGCGTTGCATGACTACTGCAAGGATCGGGAAATTCGGCTGAAAAAAAATAACCAGGAAATATATTTGCTAAGGAATTTTAGTCGAGGGAAAGGTGTCGGTTTCTTTGAAGCGGGTAGTTTTTACCCTGATTTTATTCTGTGGATGGTTGAAAACGACAAGCAATACATCTCCTTCATCGAACCCCATGGTCTTCGCCAGGAAGGACCGACAAGCAAGAAAATCCAATTTCATAAAACGATAAAAGATATCCAAACACGTCTCGGAGATCCAACTGTAATCCTGAACAGTTTTATTCTTTCCTGGATCAAGCAAAAAGAACTTGAATGGAGGCTGACAATCCAGCAGTTTGAAGATAATCATATCCTGTTCATGAGTGATGATAAAGATAGCTATCTTGATAATTTATTTCGAATCATGAAAAATTAAGAAAGAAACCATAGTTAACTTAACCCTCAATCCGTGGCATAAAATGTGGTTAATATAGATATAAAATATTGAATTAATATGTATAATATGGTAACTAACAGGGCGTCAAACAATCACTTCGGAGGTGACATTCATGCGGCGCCCTATCAGCATCAAACATGGAATGGAAAAGCTCACCAGCCATAGCGGGTTGATCAATATCGGTGCATTGCTTGATGCGATTAATTTCAGATTCCGTTTCGAAACGATCAACGGCATTCACTGTGTTGATCCCAAAATTTCTCATGCTGATATCCTGGGCTCGATGATTGCTCTGATGAGCATTGGAAAACCTGATTACGATGCAATTGAAATTTTCCGTGAGAAACAAGACTTTTTCAGCAAGGCCGTTGGCATCAGCGTATGTCCGTCCAGCCCGACATTGCGTCAGCGAATCGATTTGATCGGCAACCGGGCCGATACGGCGATTAAAGATGCAGGCGCCGATTTGGTCCGATCCTGCGCTCCGGCGATCTCCCCCATACACACCAGTGCCGGCGAGTTTCTTCCTCTGGATATGGATGTGAGTCCTTTCGACAACTCGAAGACACAAAAGGAAGGCGTTTCCAGAACATACAAAGGCGTTGATGGCTTCGCTCCGATCTTTGCCTACCTGGGCACTGAAGGATATCTGGTGAATCTTGAACTCAGGGAAGGCAAGCAACACTGCCAAAAGAACACCCCCGCATTCATCAACAGCACCTTGGATTATGTCCGAAAAATCACCGCTCAGCCGGTTTTGGTGCGGTTGGATTCGGGAAATGACAGCCAGGACAACTTTCCCAGCATTTCCCGAAGCAATGTTCACTTTATTATCAAGCGCAATCTGCGCAGGGAATCCCCTCAAAAGTGGGTTGATCTGGCAAAGCAAACTGGAGTGCAACACCATTGCCGCCCGGGAAAACAAGTATGGATCGGAAAGACGTGTGTGGATATCAACGGCAACCCATTGCCCTACCCAATCATCTTTGAAGTCACGGAAAGACAAACCAAAAAGGGCCAGGCGCTGCTGTTTCCCGAGTATCAGATCGATACCTATTGGTGCAGCCTGGATCAGTTGCCGCCGGATGAGGTGATCCGCCTGTATCACGATCATGGCACCAGCGAGCAATTTCACTCTGAACTCAAATCCGACATGGGTTTAGAGCGCTTGCCGAGCGGTCGTTTTTCCAGCAACAGTTTGATTCTCCATTTAGGGATGCTGACGTACAACATGCTGCGGATCATCGGGCAGATCAGCTTTGAGGAGAGTAATCCCAACGAACTACCGGGCACCCGTAAAAAGAAAGTTTCCCGGCGACGCATCCGAACAGTTATGCAGGACTTGATTTACATGGCCGGTCGATTGGTGACCCGGGGTAGACAATGGTACCTGTCGTTTGGCCAGCTGAATCCATTTTCCAAAATGATGGAACGGGTCTATCTTCGCCTGAATTTACTACCCGCTACGGAGTAGCAACGTTTTCAAAGAGCAAGGCATTAACAAGCATTTGCTTGGTGGTCGGTTATGCCCACAACCTGGACGAAAGAGCATATGTGCATAATATTTTGAGAACTGTGAGGATTTTTTCTCACCAAAGTCTGACGTGCGGGGCGACCAACCGCCGCCAAACCCTACAGCAAAATTTAGGCCACTGATTCAGGTAAAAATATATTGCTACTGCTTGGCACGTTTCAGGCTTTCAGTGCCGATAGGTATCCTGCATGAACACACCGATATTCTCGGTGTGTTCTAAAAATGCGGTAGGGTTAAGTAGGGTTTTACCTTTTCACTCTTCCAGGGCCGGTAGCTGACGCCTGTTTTTTCAACCAACTGATAGCGGAGTCGATGGGGTAGCACTTTACTCGACCAATGAAAAAAGCGTCTTTGGGGCCGGTACCAGCGGAATCACAATTGGCCAAATGACCGGAAGAATATACACCACAAGAAAATTCACTGAATCGGGGGCGTGGTACAAAAGTTGAGTTCCAGGTTTTTTTTAGGTTATCGATGTGGGTTAGAAAATCTTCGGCGGGAATGTTTGTTGCTTGTTTTGAGTTGTTGGTGAGGCTTTTACAATCTTCAGAACAATGCTTCATATAAGGCAATCCTTCTTATGAATGATTCATGTTTACCTCTTATATCGAATTTTTCAAATGGGCTATCCACTTCGCTGGCCTAATGTTATGATGGGGCATGGAGATTTGCAGAACCCATCCAATCGCAGGCATTTTCTTCTGCTTTTCATGCAGTCGCCGGTGGGGCGGTCTGAAATTTTCAAACACTTAAAATCTACCGCTCAGCCTAGTATTTCAATGGCAACAATTAGGGATATCGATGTGCCCCTTCCACCCCTCGCCGAACAACGTCGGATCATAGCCAAAGCAAACCAAATGATGACCCTGGTGGACGAGTTAGAAACGCAACTCGCCGCCTCCCGCACCACCGCAAAAAACCTCCTCGAAGCCCTCGTCGCCGAACTCTCCGCTGCCGGCACACCATCTCCAAAGAGAAAGCCTGCCCGATGAAACTCCACCGCCTTTGGATTGACTGCTTTAAAAATCTCCGTAACTGCGAGGTCACTTTCGAGCAGCCCTATCTCCTCAACGCGGTGATCGGCGGCAACGGCAGCGGCAAGTCCAACCTCGTCGAGGCCATCCTCCACATCCTAGTCGGCGTCTACCTGAACAAGCCCCCTGCGTTTGACTTCAGCTTCGATTATGAAGCCCAAGGTCGGTACGTCGAACTCTCCGCCGCCGAAGGTCGCATAGACGCCATTGTCGACGGGTATGAAATATCCATCAATCACTTCACCCGCCGCCTGCGGGATGGCGAGGCCCAGGTTTATTAGCCGGAGACCACCTTCGCCTACTACTCAGGAGACTGCGACCGCATCCGTCGCCTGATTAACCGCTACACCACGAGCTTTCGCCGCTTAATCCAGCAACCCGAGCGCGATAATTTCTGCCCGCTCTTTGTACTCTCGACCAACCAGCAGGCCCGCCATATCCTGCTTACGCTCATCGCCGTTATTGGTGCCATCCGCCTCACCAACCAGCACCATAATCTCATCCTTCTGGACGAACCCGACACCCATCTCAATCCGCAGTGGTCATGGAAATATCCCGAGACGCTCGATGAAATAGGGTCAAGTTGGCCCTTGACCCTATTTTATTGACGGCACCGTTTCCATTGACATGCTCTGCAACACCCTGGCAAATGCGAGACCGCTTCCAAATCCATGTTCATGTTTTTTCCCGGGCTCACCTGTTTTGTTAGCCAAAGCACGCTTATCGTTTCAGCAAAACGCGACAGTAAGGAGTTTACAAATCATTCCATTTGCAGAGATAATTTATGCAAAATCGATAATTTTTAAACTATTGGTTTGCCAAACGCTTTCAATGCATATATAAATTATGCATTGAAAAGGTTTTATAAACCATGACAACCAAATCCGGCCCCTCCTTTGAACAGACATTGCCCGAAGGGCAATTGGTTAATCGTGCTTGGCTGAAGGCGCGCGGATTCAACCGCCCCCGGGTGGACTATGCCTGCGGGCGGGCAAGTTAACCGCCGTGGCCCACGGCATTTACCGCCGGCCTGGACCGGCACTCAAGTGGGAGCATGTGGTCTATTCCTTGGACCAGATGGGCTGGACGGTGCACGTGGGCGGTCGCAGCGCCCTGGAGTTGCAAGGCATGGCCCATTACCTGCCCCTGGGCAATTCACAACTCATCGATCTTTACGGCGGGGGCAAAGTGCCAACATGGGTGCAGTCGTTTCAGACCTCGTTTCAATTCACGATTCATACCGCGCAACTGTTTGATCCGCTGCCCAAGTCAGCCGTGCATCACCGGCCGTTCGGGGCCTGGGATTGGCCCATACCGTTCAGCCTGCCTGAGCTGGCCCTGTTGGAGCTGCTGGCCGGTGTGCGTAATCGGGCGGACTTTGACATGGCTGACAAATTTTTTGAATCGGCGGTCAACCTGCGCCCCAGTCTGCTGCGCGACCTGTTGCTATCCTGCACCCAAGTCAAAGCCAAGCGGCTCTTCCTGTGGTTCAGCGACCGCCATGGGCATGCCTGGCACCAGGCGTTGGATACCCAAGGAATCGATCTGGGCCGGGGTAAGCGACTCATCGTCAAAGGTGGCGCTTATGATGCCACCTATCAAATAACGGTTCCCAAGGAGATGACAAATGGCCAGGAGCAATCCATATACTGAACAGGTGCGCCAGCCGTGGATAAACAGCCGTCTTATCGTTTTGACAAATCCACCTTTACCGGATAATCATATTTCGATTCTCAATCCATCACGCGTTTGTTCTTGACGTTTATTTATCATCAAATAGACCTTACCCATCCTAGCAATGGAGACGAACGGAAACATGACAATCCTGCAAAGCCACAAACACCTTGTCATCGCGGCATTGATGATCGCCTCGGTCATTCTGGCGATTTTATATCGGGTTTACGTGAGTGCGGAACCAAAAGAAACGGTCCCGACCTATTCCATCGACCGGTTTATCGCCGCGGACACCTGTGGCGGCTGTCACTCGGCTATTTTCGCCCAATGGGAACGGTCAACCCACCACCTTTCGCATACGGACACGGTTTATCTGGGGGTTTCGGATTTCCTGCGTGAAGGCCTGAAGGATCCGGACGAAATCGAGGAAGCCGAGGCCTGCGTGAAATGTCATACGCCGGTTGGTGTTATCACCGGCTATCCGACCAAGTCTTCAGATGACAGAAGCAAAATCCCGGAGCTTGCTCGAATGGGTATCCAATGCGATTACTGCCACTGCGCCACTGAAGCCCACAAAATGTACAATAACGGTCTGATTATCCAGCCCGGGCATGGCGAGGAAGACCCGGGCGTCAAGCGGGGTCCTTTCAAGGACTCGGAATCGGATTATCACGAAACCGCCTACTCCGCATTCCACACCAACGCAGAGATCTGCGGGACGTGCCACAATGTCAAACATGTGGTCTTCGCAACGGATCTGGAAACCACCTACACGGAATGGAAAAACGGTCCTTATTACTCGGATGATCCCAAGCGGCGCGTCACCTGTCAGGGTTGCCATATGGTTCAACGGCCCGGCGTTCCGGCCACGGGAAGCACCCAAAGACCACTCAACCCCGGGCAGGCCGTCGATGACGGTCCGCAACGGGAGCATATCTTCACGCACTATTTCGTCGGCGCCAATGCCTATCTGCCCAAGCTCAATGGCGATGCGGAAAAATCGCAAATGGCCATCTCACGGCTTGAAAACGCGGCAACGCTGGGCATCACACAACAAGCCCATCGCAAACTGATCATCGAAGTAAAAAATACCGGTGCCGGCCATTATCTGCCCACGGGCATGACCGAAATGCGCCAGATGTGGCTTGAAATTCTCGTCACGGATAAAAAAGGAAAAACCATTTTTGCTTCCGGCGTCAGGGATGAAAATCAATATCTGCCGGCGGATACGATCCTTTTCAACACTGTCTTTGGTGACGGCAAGGGAAATCCTGTCGAGAATATTGCCAAGGCCCGCGAAATACTCAAAGACAAACGGGTTCCCCCCGGGCAATCACTGTTTGAAACCGTTGAATTGCCCCCGGGAAAACTTAACGGCGCTACGGTCAAGGCAACCCTGTTTTACCGAAGCGCCTCTCAAAAAATGCTGGACAAGGCCACGGGTAAAGGCACACATCCCCTGCCAATCATAAAGATGGCGGAGGCTCAAGCCAGACTCTGATGGGGTGTGGACGAGCGCCTGAAAAATTGCTGAACTTTTTCTTGAATTCGGTGTCAGAGATTACAAGAATTCTAAAAATCAAGCCAACATCGGATTAACAACACTCTGGAGGGTTCCATTTCAGTAATTTTTGATCTGACCAAGATTTCCAAGGAGAGAAACTATGAAAAAGATCAACATCACCATCATCGCTATCATACTGATTTTCTTATTCCCATGTCTGTCGATGGCCGATGGGCGGAAAAACGATTCGGGTAGAGGCGTTCCGGGACAACCTGGCTACCATCATGGCGATCATAACTATAAAATGGGCCCCCATGACCGCGGACCGCAACACTTCGAAGATCGTCGAGACAATCGTGGGAAAGGTCCAAACGAACATAGACCTGACCGCTATAGAGAGCGTCGGGATTACCACAACTATCACGGTTACAGAGAACGCCCTTATGATAAAGGCCGCCATTATGGTCATTACAAGCATAAAGGGCACCGATATGAATATTACGGCCATTGGCGTTCATGGGATGAGTGGGACAGGTATTCCAGAAAAAATCCTCACATACTCAGACAGGGACATTATTACCGGGATAATGCCCATTTAATGTTCAGAGTCTGCGAACCTGGCAGTGGCGCCTGTTTCTTTTTTTCAATTGGGAGATAAGGCC
>NZ_BBCC01000174.1 GCF_001311845.1 Desulfosarcina cetonica JCM 12296
ACAGAAGGTTGATGTAACCCCAATATTTGGAGGGCTGCTTAGAAATTGGGTTTTATTCCGGCTTGTTTGCAGAGTTCATTTGCGGTAATTCTATCGAGTTGCCTATGGCGTTTTACAGGAATGACTTTGGTTCCATTTGTATATATGGCATGCTTTGCACCTTCTCTTAGGAGGTAAAAACCATGCTGTTCCATGTGTCGGATGAGATCACGCCGTTTGACCGACATGCTGAACCTCAATGGCCAGTTGCTCAATAAGAGCGTTTCCGTTCGGCATTTCCCTGCCAGTTTGGCGGTAAGCAAGCACCATCTCATTGAGAGCATCCCGAAGCATGGCTCGGCATTCTTCAAGGTCTTTTCCTTCGGTGAGGACCTCGGGCCATTCCACTAATTGGCCCATGTACCCTGAATCGATCTTTGTGTATTTGGCTGTGTAGTTGATCATTTTTACAAATTCCTAACCCATCTAAAAAATGGATAAAAATGTTTTATTTCACAATGCCAATGTGACCCCAGCTTGTAATAATTGTCATTGTACTTAGGTATTATAAAATATGAAGGGCCTCATAACAACAGCTTTCACACAGGACCAGGCGGACGGCGGTATTTTAAAAAAGCACTGTGCTTGCATGTATTCCATCATTGTTAGTCCGCATAGTTGGTTTCTTGATCCGTTTGTAGTCCTTCTTGAATTGAGTCGTATAATGTATTTTCAACTATCCAACTCCTGAAACAAAGCATCAACGGAATCAACTGTATGAAGATCGTTTCCCTTTTCAGATTCCTTTAGCGTTTTGGCCGTAACATCGTTGGGCAGTTTTATTTCAAATGGGATCCCATTATGCAATGTGATCTGCGACAGGTACATGGAAATAGCTTCTGACATCGAAATGTTTAGTTTTTTCAATATTATTTGAGCGTTATGCTTTACTGTCGGATCGACGCGGGTTTGAATTATTGCTGTTTTTGCCATGACCTTCTCCTGCTTTGTGTTTACGATTGCATTACATTGAATATACAACAAACTGGGCAAAAATCAATATGCTTAATTTTAGTTACAATATCAGTGTATTAAAGCGAAACTGTCACTAAAGTGGGATCGGGAAAAACGGTGGCACCTTGGACGATCACAATTTCATTATAACTTGGGGTATTTTGAGCGTTTGGTAATACTTGTTCCCGGCCCCTTAGTTTGGCGTTATCGCGCCGAGCAAAGCTCGGCGCATCTTGCAGGGTGCAAGTCCCTGTCGGGAGGAAGTCAGTAATGGCTTTCTGTAAGGGTTAGCCACCCACCGTATCGAGCCTTGGGTCCATGGCGGAGATATTTTCTACTCATTGTAAGTGCTGGACGCCGAGGGTTTTAACGTGCGCCGAAGGCAACACAGAAGCATCCGTTTTGGCGAGGATGTGGAGGTCCGCCGGAGTCCACAGGCCGTGGCATGCAGGAAGAGATGCGCTGTAGAACTCGGGAAGCCCCAAAGGTTCCAGGCAAAAAAGGATGGTCCATTACAGCTCCGAAATGCTGAGTCCCAACACCTGGTGGGAGGACTGCGATAGTCCTCTACAAGCCAATGGGGTGTCTTATCAGGCATATTACTCCGAGGTGGGGAAAGCCCACCACATGGGGAAGGACCTGACGGAAGTACGTAGCCCGCAAAGGAAACTCGTACCGGACAAAGTAAGGCTGGAGCAATA
This sequence comes from Desulfosarcina cetonica JCM 12296, assembly GCF_001311845.1. Lineage (GTDB taxonomy): Bacteria > Desulfobacterota > Desulfobacteria > Desulfobacterales > Desulfosarcinaceae > Desulfosarcina > Desulfosarcina cetonica. The sequence continues at coordinate 1,695 of NZ_BBCC01000174.1, forward strand.
CGAGCCAACCTCCCTACATAAGGAAAGTTAATAATGGGAAATATCGATGATAATTACACTTTCTATTTAAAGATTTTTTTCAAGAACATTGAGGATTCAGTTTTTGTCAAGATTCGAAAGAAAGAATCGGAAAGATTTGAACGAAATATTGATTTGTTCAATGAGAATAAAAGACGAGTAATATTTTTTAATTGTGACACTATTGACGGAAAATCAATAGGTGTAAATTTAGCACATATTCAAGCGGTCCAAATTTTATGGGAACCTTCTGCGTACATTGAGGATTTAAAGCATTATGGCGGTCCCATAAAAATGCTGCTTAAGGACCGGAAAGAGGCAATTGAAACTGACACCTCTGACCCTGAAGAGTTGCATGATTTTTATAGTGATTTAGAGCATGGGCCGGAGATAGTAGGTAGTTTTTCTGGTTTTACAGATGAGGATGGAGAAAGAATTGTGATCAACATAAATGAGTTGTTATATATAGAAGCACCAAGAACCTTAATGAATGAAGGGTGGAAAATAGTTAAAGAAAGAGATGGAATTGTGTAGGATCTGCGACCATTTTTTCGGTGAGCCACGTCAGAAGAAAAGCAGCCATCGAATTTATAAAACTCCTTGGCAAGGTGATCCAAGGGTAGATATCCAAAACGATAAAGGAAAAGCCAAGGCATACCAAGTAAGGCAAGTGCTTTTGGCTATTGAAAAGCTGGAGGTCGAAGATGGGCCAAAAAGATGACAAATTTACATACCGGGTAGCTTGGTCTGATGATGATAATGAATATGTAGGGCTGTGTGCTGAATTTCCGAGCCTCAGTTGGTTGGCTGAGACACCGGAAAAAGCTTTGAAGGGAATCCGCAAACTGGTGGCTGATGTCGTATTGGACATGGGCAAAAATGGTGAATCAATACCTGAACCCTTTGCCAGCAGGCGCTACAGTGGGACGTTTATGGTCAGGATTCCACCTGATGTTCATCGCAAATTGGCCATTCAAGCTGCGGAAGCTGGCGTGAGTCTTAACCGTATTGCCAGTTCCAAACTGAGCCAATAGCCGTGAAGATCTGCACACAACCATGCAGTGCAGTAGACCTCCAGGACGGTGCCACTCTGTAATCCAATTTTGCCCCCCGGTGTTAAGTTAAAAAGCTTTCATTTCCGTTGGGATATTTCTTTGCAATGGATACAGAACGGTTGTCGGGATGGGAGGGGCCGTAAGGAACGTAGCGACCGAAGGCCCCTCCCATCCCGGACATCGATACTGATTCAAATCCGACGGCGCATCAGTTCCAGTGCTTTTCCAACGCAGTTTTGACCTTTATCGCCAGTTCTGATTTCGAGAAAGGCTTTTGAAGGAGTACGAACGCTTGATTCAGAACGCCCCGGAGGGCGATCGCGTCAGCCGTATACCCGGACATGTATAGGCAACGGAGCTTCGGACAAAGGATTTGAATCCGTTCCGCCAGCTCACGACCGTTCATTTCCGGCATCACCACATCGGTGACCAACAGGGCAATTTCGTGGGCGTGGTCCTCGGCCAGTTGCAGGGCTTCTCCCGGAGCGTTGGCTGACAAGACATGGTAGTTGAGCTCGGAAAGCATCTGCCGGGCCAGTTTCAAAAACGAGACGTCGTCTTCGACCAACAATACCGTTTCCCCCCGCCCCCTGGGGATTTCAGTTGTGTCCGTGGGACGTTTTTCAGAAATTTCACCCTCATGCCGAGGTAGGTAGATCCTGAAGGCCGTGCCTTGTCCGGGTTCGCTGTAAACATTGATAAAGCCATTGTTTTGTTTGACGATGCCATAGACCGTGGAAAGCCCCAGGCCTGTGCCTTTCCCCAATCCCTTGGTGGTGAAGAACGGTTCGAATATTTTGCCCAGGGTTTCGTGATCCATGCCGCAGCCGTCATCACTGACGGACAGCAGCACGAAATCGCCGGGACGCGCCTCTGCATGTCCACGGCAGTAGGATGTATCGACGGTTACCGTCCCCGTTTCGATTGAGATGTTGCCCACATTGGCGATGGCGTCCCGGGCATTGACACACAGATTGGCCAGGATCTGGTCAATCTGGGACGGATCCATCATGACGGGCCACAAGCCGTCCCCAGGCAGCCAGGACAGGTGGATATCCTCGCCGATCAGCCGTCGCAGAATCTTGAGCATGCCTTCCACGGAAGCATTCAGGTCCAGCACTTCTGGGGTGATGGCCTGCTTGCGGGCAAAGGCCAACAATTGCCTGGTGATGTCCTTGGAACGCATGGCGGCGGAGAGGATTTCTTGGAGATCTTCGTACAACGCTTCGCCCGGGTGCACCTTGTCCAACGCCATTTCCGAATAACCGATGATAACGCTAAGGATGTTATTGTAGTCATGGGCCACACCACCGGCCAGGCGGCCCACCGACTCCATTTTTGCGCCTGGGCCAGTTGGGACTGGAGTTTTTCCTGTTCTTCCTCCGCCTTTTTGCGCCCAGTGATGTCCCTGACTATCCCCAGCAGGTGGCGATGGCCATCCAGATCGAGAGGAGCCGTGCTGACATCCGCAAAAAAGACATTTCCGTCCCTGCGCTGGACCGGGAGTGCCTCGGCCAGGGTGATCTCGCCGCGGACTTGCCTGTCGAATTGCGTTCGCACATGATCCATGCTTTCGGCCGGGTGGATGTCTTCGAGCGAAAGATCCTTAATCGCTTCCGTGGAACATCCCAGCATGGTGCCTATGGCGTGGTTGCCCAGGACAAAGCGACCCGTTTCGGCATCGGCCATCAGAATGCCGTCACTGGCCGACTGGAAGATGGCCATCAGGGTTCGTTCGGATCTCTTCCGCTGGGCCTCCACCGCCATGCCGTGAAGCGCGAAGGAAATGTCGCCGGCAATCTCCATGAATAATGAAATCTCCTGCGGATCGGTGGCGAACGCCACCGGCAGGTAAACACTCATCCAGCCGTAATGATGGTCGTTATGGACCAGCCCCACGGTCATGGCGGCGTTTCCCGCATGGGTGTTTGCTAAAGGACACCCCTTGCAGCCGCCTGTCGTGGTATCGCTAATGATCACCTGCTCGGAAGACTGCCCCCGTCGGCAACAGGTGGGAATGCGGCCTTCCCGGGCCATTGCCGACAGGTGCTGGATTTGCTCATCGGCCAAACCGCCGCAGGCGACCGCCGATTCCGTTGGAGGCCCGTCGGCCAGAAGAACCCAGGCGCCCTGAAAACCGCGGGAGGCGATCAGGTTCTTGCAGATTTCGTGGATAAGGTGGTCCTTCCGCTTTTCATGGACAATCAGGCGGTTGACGCCACGGATGGAACGGAGTACGGCGTCCAGATGCTTTTGGCGAGCTTGGCGCGTTCACCATCCATCCACAAGCCGAGCTTCCTTGCGATGTCCTCCAATAGTCGGCGTTCTTCCTCGATCAACGGGTCGCCATCGCGAGTGTTTTTCTCCTCCAGACAGCCAACGGTCACCTCGCCGACGATTCCCTCGGTCAGCACGATGTCGGCGGCGTGTCTCCATGGCGTATCCTTGAAATTGGGCGTGATGACGGTATGGCCATCGACGGTGATGCGGCAATAGACACTCTCGGGATCGCGCCAACCTGACGGAATAATCTTCACGGCTGCCGCCAGCATGCCTTCGAGGGTGTTTCGCGATTCCGTGAGAAGGGTTGTTAATTGATAAAGGCAATGGATCTCCTTGGCGCGCGCTTTCAGCTCGACCGTCCGTTCCTCCACTTGGATCTCGAGCTGTTCACGATGCCGTTGCAGTTCCCTGCGGTAGCGGTCCAATTCCAGGAACATCTTTACCTTGCCGAGCAGTACTTTCCCGTCGAACGGTTTGACAATGTAATCGATGCCGCCGGCCTCATAGCCTTTGAAGATGTGCCGTTCGTCGCAAAGGATGCCGTGACGAAGATGATGGGGATAACCCTGGTGTTGTCATCGCCGCGCAGGAACTCGGCCAGTTCATAGCCGTCCATCCCCGGCATCATTACGTCCAGGATTGCCACCGCGAAACGATGGTCCAGGGTGGCGGCCAGGGCTTGGTTGCCGCTGGAAGCTTCGATGATGTCGGCATCAAGTTTCTTCAGGACCTGCTTGAGCGCCATCAGATTTTCTTTTTTGTCATCTACGATCAGGATTTTCTGTTTCTCTCTCATTTGGCTGAAGCCTCTCTTTGACGGCTCGTTCCTGAAAACCGTGGCAAAATTGGTTGCCCCCCGTGTATCCATCCCATTCACCAACTACTTGATGCCGGATTCAATCAAATGCCTGGCAATTGCTCCGTAGGGAGAACAACGTCCACCATGCCGGTATCAATGGCTGCTCGGGGCATGAACGGCGATCCGGCGCTGGACGGTGCCTGGGCAATGGTGTGCCCTCCGGCCTTTCGGACGGTACACACGCCCTGAGCGCCGTCGTCATTGGTGCCCGACAGGATGATGGCGGTCAGGCCCCCGGCCCATGCGCGCGCCGCACTTTTAAACAGTACATCGATGGACGGCCGCGACCATCTCACGCGCGGGTCTATGGAAAGTGCAATGCTGCCGCCTTCCTCCACGAGCATGTGGTAATTGGCTGGCGCCGTATATATCCGATTGGGCGTGATCACGGTTTTGTCCGAGGGCTCGATCACCGGCAGCTGCGTTTTCGTCTCCAGATGGCGGGAAAATGCGCCGTTGTCGCTTGGGTGAAGGTGCTGAGCCACGAGCACCGGAGGCTGGAAATTCTCAGGTAGTTTCGATAGGATGACAATCAGTTCGTCGATACCGCCGGCCGATCCGCCGATGACTACTGCCCGGCAGACGGTTGGTCGCAGGCGGTCGATTGTTTCCGCCATATCGGTCGGAGAATTATGCATCACCCTATCATGGCTACCCATCAACGTCCATAATCCCGTTCCCGGACTTTCGGTAAATCCGCGCCTTCTCGTCAACGATGGTATATTGCTTTTCGGCGGCTGTGAAACGGAGGTCCTCCTTTGCGCCAAGGCAGAGGAACCCGCCATGCACCAAACTCTCGGAAAAAAGCCCAATGGCCCGGTTTTGGAGTTCGCGATTGAAATAAATCATCACATTGCGGCAGAAAACCAGATGCGTTTCAGCGAAAACACTGTCAGAAGCCAGGTTGTGGCCGCCGAAAACGATATTCTTCCGTAGCGAGTCATCCATGCAGGCGGCGTCGTAACGGACGTGATAGTACTCGGCGAACGAGGTCTTGCCGCCCGACTGCTGGTAGTTCCGCGTTGCCTCCTGCATGGTCCCCGCCGCGTACACGCCTCGCGGGCTTTATCGAGGACTTCCTCATTGAAATCGGTGGCATAGATGGTCGCCCGGTGATAGATGCCTTCCTCCTTGAGCAGGATTGCCAGGGAGTAGACCTCTTCGCCGGTCGCGCATCCGGCATGCCAAATCTTGATATGTGGCCAGGTCCGGAGCAGAGGAATAACCTTTTCCCTCAGTTCACGGTAGACGAATGGGTCGCGGAACATCTCGGTCACCGAGACCGAGAAATAGCCCACCAACTTGGAAAAGAGTGCCTTGTCATGGATGATTTGGGGAATGATCGCGGATGCCTGGGTGAAGCCGGTGGCGCTCATGAACTGACCGATACGCCGCACCATGGACGCCCGGGCATAGGAGCGGAAGTCATACCCCCAACGTCGATAGATGGCCTCGAGCAGGAGGTCGATCTCGATATTTTCGATTACGGATTGCTGCTTGGGTTGAGGCTCCATGTTCCTGTTCCTTAGGCCGGCACGGTCACCGGTGCAGCCACACCCGCATCATGGAGATAAGCCGCTGGGCATCGACCGGTTTAGACAGGTAATCGTTGGCTCCCGAAGCCAGGCACTTTTCACGGTCCTCGGGCATGGCCTTGGCTGTCAGGGCAATCATCGGCAGTTTTTCGAACCGTTTTTGGACGCGGATTCTGCGCATGGTTTCGTAACCGTCCATCCCCGGCATCATGATGTCCATCAGCACCAGGGCGACATCGGGATGTTCATCAAGCAGCCTTAGCGCCCGTTGCCCGTTGTCGGCCTTCAACGGTGTCATTCCATGATCCGACAAAAGACGGGACACGGAAAAAGCGGTCCGCATGTCGTCATCAACCACCATGACCTTCCTGCCTTGTAACAGGGTGTCCGTATCATAAAGATCCTGGATGATCCGTCGTTGATCGTCCGGCATCTGGCTCACGACACGGTGCAGAAAGAGAGAAACCTCGTCCAACAAGCGTTCCTGGGAGCGGACGTCCTTGATGACAATGGCCTCGGCATGCTCGCGGAGGGTCGCCTCCTCGGCCCGGGTCAATTCGCGGGCGGTATTGACGATGACCGGCGGGATATCCATGCCCTCCTTTTCCAGGCTTGAGAGAAGGGTATGGCCGTCCATATCCGGCAGGCCAAGATCCAGGACCATGCAGTCGTAATGATCGGAACGGAGTGCTGCCATGGCTTCGTCACCCCTGCCGACTCCGACCACGGTGACCTCGCCGTTACCGATGAGTTGGGTCGTCTGACGGCGGATTTCCGGATCGTCTTCAACCACCAGCACTCGCTTGGGATTGCCGGCGGCCGCTTGGTCGAGCCGACGAAACGCCGCTTCGAGGGCTTCTTCGGAAAGCGGTTTGACCGCGTGACCGACGGCACCTCTGCGGATAGCGTTGGCGGAGGGTTCCTCGACGGATACGACGTGGACGGGAATGTGGCGGGTGCGGGTGTCCGCCTTGAGGATTTGCAGGACGCGCCAGCCATCCATTCCCGGGAGGCGGATGTCGAGGATAATGGCACTGGGCAGGTGTTTTGTCGCCAGTTCGAGCCCTATCTCACCGCTGTGCGCGACCAGGCATTTCAACCCCCTGGCATGACATTGATCGAGCAGAATCCGCCTAAATTTCGGGTCTCTTCAACGACCAGGACCGCCCGATCACCCGGGGCAATGGACGCGGCGTCGTCTGTAATCGGCGGCGAGGGCGGGGGAGGCGTGGGAAGCGGCGATGGGTCCGGTGTCCCGGGGTAGGAAGGCTTGGCGGCTTGTTTTCTCATCCTGCCGGCATTACCGTCCCGGGCGGTTGCCGCAGCAGGCAGATACAGGGTGAAGCTGGAGCCTTTACCCGGTTCGCTCTGAACCTGGATCTCACCGCCCAAAAGTCGCGTGAGTTCCCTTGATATGGACAGCCCCAGGCCGGTTCCCCCGTATCGACGTGCCGTGCTGCCATCGGCTTGTTGAAAGGCCTCGAAAATGATTTTTTGCTGTTCCTGCGAGATTCCAATACCGGTGTCCCTGACCGATACGGCCAGACACGGGTGGCCACCGAGCCTGCTTCGCGTGAGGTCGGTCCCCGGGGCGGGCCGGTCGAAAGTGACCGTTACGCCTCCCTGATCCGTGAATTTGATGGCGTTGGAAACCAGGTTGCGCAGGATCTGCTCCACCCGCTGGCGGTCGCTGGTGATCTCGGCCAGTGCTTCGGGACGGATGCTGATATCCAGTTTGATGCCCTTCTCCTCGGCAATTTGCCCGAAAAAGGAACGTAGGCCGTCCGCCAGTTCACCTACCCGTACGATTCCGAAATGAAAATCCGTGCGGCCGGCCTCTATTTTGGAAAGATCCAGAATCTCGTTGATAAGGTTCAACAGGTCGTTACCGCTGTTGTAAACAATCTCTGCCGACTGCACTTGATCGGCGGTCAGGTTGCCGTCCTTGTTGCGGGCCAGTCCCTGGGCCAGAAGCAGCAGACTGTTAAGCGGGGTGCGCAGTTCATGGGACATGTTGGCTAGGAATTCGGACTTGTATTTGCTGGCCAGAGCCAGTTCCTCAGCCTTTTTTCCGATTTCACGGCGTCCCCGTTCGACTTCCTGCTTCTGGTGCTCCAACAGCTCGTTTTTCTCCTCTAGTTCCGCATTGGCGGCCTGCAGCGCCTCTTGTTGGGCCTTTAGCCGTTCCTCGGACATCGTCAGACGCTGGGTCTGCTCCTCGAGTTCCTCATTGCTGGCCTGGAGTTCTTCCTGTTGGCTCTGGAGTTTCTCGGATAGCGCCCTGGATTCCTCCAGCGCGCGGGTCAGTTGCATTCTGCCCTGGGCGCTTTCCACAGCAATGGCAATGGCGTCCATGGCTTGCGCAAGGTAGTCCAGCTGAAGGTCGGTCAGCTCGGTAAAGGTGCCGATCTCGATGACGCCCTTGACCTGGTCTTCGTAAAGAAACGGCGTCACACAGATAAACCGCGGCGCCCGCTCGCCCAGGCCCGACGTGACCGTGACGTAGCCGTCGGGCACGTTGCCGATAATGATCTGCTGCTTTTCCAGGGCCGCCTGCCCGACCAACCCCTCTCCAGGCTTGAAAACGTTCGAAAGGTTTTTCCGTTTTTTGTAGGCATAACTCCCCACCAATGAAAGTGCCGGCTGATCACCACGTTGGGCCAGGTAGAATGCGCCGAGCTGGGCATCCAGGGTGTTGGCGATTTCTTTGATAACCACCGAGGACAGAACCTCCAACGGTGAATCGCCACTCATGGCATGGTTTAGCCGTGCAATGCCGGATTTGAGCCAGACGGTGGCCGCCGATTCCTTATGGTTTTGTTCCAGGGCGGCGGCCATGTCATTGAAGGCCGATGCCAGCATACCGATCTCATCGTCGGTGTGGACGTCGGTGCGTACCGTTGGGTCGCCTTCGGCAATGCGTGTGGATGCATGGGTCAGGATTGCGATGGGCCGTGATATGGTGCGGGCAACCAAGAGTGACAAGGTCAGGGCCGCCAGGAAGGTAACCAACCCCAATACGACGAAGCCCATCGTGAGCCTATTGATCGGGGCCAGTGCTTCGGCCTCGTCCATTTTGATGACCAGTCCGAGCCCTATTGCCGGAATGGGCCGCCAGGCCGCTAATACGGGCATGCCACGATAGTCGGGATAGTGCCGCGGCCGGTTTTCCCCTGCGTGGCCTCCCAAGCCGGAATCGCCGAGCGGCTTTCCCGATGCAGGCTCCGAATAAACGCTGCGCCGCTGTCATGCCGGGTTGGCGCGACCCAGATGGTTTCATCGCCCATGGCCTGAACAAGGCTGGTCTCTCCTGTTTCTCCCAAGCCGACATAATCGCCGGCCACGGCATTGATTTGCTGCATGGACATCCGGATGGCCAGAACGCCAAGCCACCCGTCCAGCCCTTTCACCGGCGCGGCGATAAACATTGCCGGGCGTTTTGAGGCGTCGTAGACACGAATCACGGAAAGCGCAATCCGCTTGTCGACTTTGGCCGATTCGAACACCCGTGCCAACTCGCTGTCTTTATAACGTCCCGTGAACAGATTGGTTCCTAAATCCTTTTCCTTGGCCAGGGAGAAGATCACATCACCTTCATCATTGATGATCAGCAGATCATCCATGTTTTCTTTGTCGATGAGGCTTCCAAGGAATGGGCCGTGTTTGTTTTCCATCGCCTGGTAGGCGTCTGAGTTCAGGCCGTTGGCAGAGAATGTGCGGCTGAAATCCATAAAGGTTGCCTTGACGGATGACCGCTGAGACAAGGATGTCACGTCGCTGCGCCGTTCCGCGACCATCCGTTCGATCCAATGGGTCCGTTCCTCGGCTATCGTTGCCAGTCTTTCCAGAATGATGTCGCGAACCGTTCCTGTGCTCTGCCGGTAGGCCACGGTAACGGCAATAGCCAAGGGAACGATCGCGACCAAAAGGAAGAAAGCGGTCAGCTTTTCTGCGATTTTGAGTTTCATCGAAACGGCCTCCGGGAAATTACCAATTTTTATTTGACCCGTTCATCATCCGTGACTTTTTCCGAAGCAATTATTTTGTATATGAAATGTAAAGATGTTTTCTATGACAACCGATATTGGTTATCGGGCAGGGGGGTGTTTCTATTTAGACATTTTTAATCGCTACTGAAGATGAGACAGGATGGTTACATGAAAACGGTTTTAATTGTTGACGATGATGAACAATTGAGAAAGATTCTTGCTAAAATGCTGAAACAGGCAGGCTTGAAGGCGATTGAGGCAAGAAATGGAACTGAATGCATATCGTTGTATAAAACAAAGTCCCCGGATTTGGTTGTAATGGATATCATCATGCCTGAAAAAGACGGCCTCTCCACCATCAAAGCCATCAAGGAAATAGACAACCAAGCGAAAGTGCTTGCCATGTCAGGTGGTTTGGTAATGACACCGGAGGTATATCTCGACGAAGCAAAGAACATCGGAGCTGATTCTCTTATCTCCAAGCCGATTGATCGGCGCTTCTTAATGGAAACGATTGAAAATTTATTGGGATAGGAATCTCAGTCGTTTGATGGAAATACCCATTGCTATTTGTGAACGATATCATTTTAAGCTGTATTTGCCGTTTCCCATCCAATCAAAGCGTTTCCTCTTGACGCTCTCCACCGGTATTGAGGAATTTTCCCGGATTTTGCCATGTTTGCCGGTTCTATAAACGTTATGGCCCGACCGACAACCGCTTCCCCTGCCGGATGCGGTTGCGAAGCGTCGTCAGCCGGGCATCCATGGCGTCGAGCTGCCGGAGAAGAACCCGTTCCTCGTCGGAGGTTTCCAGTACGCCGGCGATTCCGCCGTTTTGGACGATCACCCGCCGGCTTCCGGAAAGGGCCAAGAGCGGGTCATGGGTGGCCATGAGGACGATCTTTTCCTGCTTCACCAACAGGTTCAGGGCCTGACGGCGATCCACGCCGGCGTTTCGATCTCGTCGATCAAAACGATGGGCGAGGCGCTCAGACAGGCCACATCGGCGATCATCAGGGCCCGCGATTGCCCGCCGGATAGCGCCGTGACCGGCGTGTGGCCGTCGAAGGGTTCGCCGGCCAGGCCGACGGCGGTGGCCAGGATCTCTGCGACCACGGTCTCGACGGATTCCACCAGGCGGCTTTCGGCGTGCAGCGTGAGAAATTCATGCACCGAAAGGTCCATGACGAAGTTCATGTTTTGGGATAGCTGGGCCACCAGGCGGTGTTCCCCGGAAAGCCGCTGGACCTCGTCCGGCGGCCGTTCGTTGATCAGAATCCGGCGGCCGGAGGGGGTGTCGCCCTGGGCCAGGCATTCGATGTCGGCCAGAAGGAGACTCTTGCCGGCACCGGTGGTCCCACCACGGCGATGACATCCCCGGCGG
>NZ_BBCC01000175.1 GCF_001311845.1 Desulfosarcina cetonica JCM 12296
CGGGCAGGGCGGCCTCGGCGTGGGCGAAGCGGCGCAGGATGGCGATCACGTCTTCCATGGTGACGCGCCAGGTCCTCGACGGGCATGTCCAGGTCCGCCTCGGTGGGGAAGACGGCGGTGGCGATGGCGCAGTGCACCGGCAGCACATCCGCGGCCTTGAGATCGCCACGGGCCAACAGGCGGCCATAATCGGTCAGGGTGGCGGCGAAAAAGCTGTCCGCATTGCGTGCCGACAGACGCAGGCCGCCTTCCTCCAGGGCCAAAAGCCGCAATTCCATGGCCCGCAGGCCCGCTTCCACGGCCGTCCGAAAAGCTTCCTCGGCCTGAAACCGCTGTACCAGTTCGGTCATCTCGGCGCTGTTCTGGGTGAGCAGACGTTTTTTTCCGCTACTGTAGGCCAGGCTCAGGTAGATCAGTCGGCTGGCTTCGTAAGTCGTTTCGGCACTCATGCAGATTCCTCTGGCGGGCGGACGACGCCTGGTGGATCAAGCGGAGTTCGTGGCCCCGGTAGCGGCGGCCGGCACAAAGATCGACCATTACCCGTCGGTCGGGATCGGGCAGTTCCACCCGGACCCGATGTCGGGCGGCCAGGCGCCGCTCCACCGTGCACTGGAACACGGCCATGGCCACGGCCACGGGCAGCAGCTTGCCGCCGTCGGATGCGGCATCACGGCGCGACACCGCTTCGAGCAACCGGCTGAGCAGGACCTCGCCGTCGGCCAGTACCCTGTTATGCAGCAGTTCAAAGGCTGGTGCATCAGCCCTTCGCTCAGTTCGGGCATGAAGTGCTGGATCGGGGTGCCGTCGATCTCGTGAACCGCCTGGCTGCGGTCGCCGGGCACATTCTGACGTTCCAGGGCCCGGTCACAGGCCTCGATTACCGCCGCCGGTCGAACAGCGGCCGCTGGGCCGGCGGGTCGATGCGGGCGATGAATTCCGTGCCCACCCGGGCCGCGTCCTCCTCGCCCAGCCGGCACAGGCGTCGCATCACTTCCTCCATGGGCGGGAAGGCCCCCAGGCTGCGCCGTCGGAAGAGCTTGAAACTGTGGTAGTCGTAATCATCGGGAAGCTGCTGCAGCTCGGTGGTGAGATTCATCAACTGGGTATTGAGGCGCTCGAGCATCTCGGCCAACCGGTGGAGCTTGGCCTCGTGGCGGTTGTTTTTGGAAGCGGTCAGGTTCTCCACGACCATGTTGTGCAGCCGCCGGCCCTCCTTCTGGATGCTCGTGGCCTGGCCGACGCCTTCTTCCGCCAGGCCCCGTACCTGATCGAAAGCCACGGCGTGGATGTTGCGCCGGATCTGGCGGCGGGTGTTGCGCACCTCCAGGGCCTTGCGGGCGCACTGCTTGCGGTTGGCGTCGGCAACGGAGATGGCGTCGTCCACATTGCCCCGCTCGATGAGCAGCTTGATGCGCAGGTTGCCGATGGCCGTGGCGTCCAGGGCGCTGGTTTCGTGGAGGCCGAAATAGGCCGTGTACCCTTCGTCGGTGAGGGTGAACAGGGCCTCGCGCCCTTCGCCGGTGTAGACCGTCTTGATCAGCCAGAACCGGCGGTTCCGGTATCGGCCGGCCGTGCCGTCGAACCAGGTGTATTGAAACGGCAGGTAGCGGTTTTGGCGGTTGACCAGGTGATCGAACACCTTGCCCAGCACATCGTTCAGCCCCGCATGGGTGGCCGCAATGCCGCAGGCCGTCGCCTGCTGGCGGGCCAGGGGCAGGATCTTGTCCAGGATTTCGGCGCGCGTGGCGCCGGACTGGTACTCGGTCAGCTCCGAGATCACATCCAGAATGGCAAAGGCGATCCACAAGAGGTCCAGCCCATCCCAGACGGCACCGGTATCCTCGGTGTCGCCCTGGCGGAACCGCCGGGCCTCCAATTCGAAGATCGGCCGCATGATGGCGGCGGAGTAGACCGCCCGGTTCACGTCCGACGGCAAGCCGAAATCCGCATCGGCCGGTGGAGAAGACCCGGCCGACGTCGGCGCGGTTGCGTCGACGCGGTCCGTTTGCTGCTGTCGCTTGACGAAATCGATGAGGTCGAGTTGAATCGGCATTTCTCGTTTAAGGCCCTTTGTTGCGGTCGGTCTCCAAAAAACGGCCACGGAATCTCAGGCCAGGATATAGCCCAATGCCGATCGGTTTTCAATTGGGATGAGGGCACCTAAAGGAACCGCATTTTGATTTCGGTCGGTTGTTGGTATAACCGAAAGCCAATGATTTTGGTTCAATCAATGCCAAATGCCAAAATCCAAATGTCAATTGAAGGATCAGGTCGATTGTAGATCGATAGAATACCACCAATTGGCATTTGTCATTGGACATTTGACATTTTCGCTCGTCGTCAACGGATGAAACGAATAGCGCCGACTCAAATGGAGTTGCCTGGGTTGGCCTATGTCCTTTCCGCTTGCGCATCCCGAACGGCCACAAACACATCCCCAAAATGCAATTCCGACAACTCGACAGGCGGCGGGACGTTGTTTTCCAGGGGATGGATTTGCATCTCCGCCAGCCTTTTTCGCTTAACGCGGTTTGCCATTCCCAGGCCACCCACTGGGATGTTGCCGCTGAATGGGACCAAAACAGCAGAAACTGGTCGCGAGAGCGGATCTCCCTGGCGAGCTCCAGCTTCCATCGGTCCCCCGGGCGCAGCGACAGGCAGTCCATGAACACGTCGAGTCCCGCGCTGATGCGGATGGAGGCCAGACGGTCCAATACGCGTTGGCGATCGTTGGACGCGTACGATGCAAAGGCCGTCCGGGCCGCTTCGGTGACCGCCGTTTTTGGCGGAGATGCCGTCCGGTGATCAACGACCTCAAGATCCATGCGCAGTTTGGCCACGCGGATGCCGTCAATGGCGACATCGAATTTCAGAATTGTGACCCCCTGGGGGGCGTCGGTGCCAAGCCGGACATCGAAGTCGAGCATGGCGTAGGCTGAATCCCAGGTGAATGTCTGCTGGGCATCCTCCACCTCCAGCCACCGGCCTGACAACGAAACCGTGACGCAGGTGCCGGGTTGCCACCGGCAGCGTTTCAGGCCCAGCACCGATGTCGAGCGGGGGCTCAACTGGTGGAGCATCGCTTCCACGGCGTCCTTTTCGTCTTCCAGGTAAGCGACGAAGCGGGCCGTGAATTCGTCGCCGGGCGGTAGTGCCGCCGGCGCCGATGCACCCAGAAAGACCTCCTGGAGATCGGCGGGTTCGCTTTCCGGCATGCTTCCGCCGCGTTCAACCATGCGTGGCGGTTCGGCTTTTTTAGCGGTGGATGGAGGGGCTTCTGGCGGGCGCCGAACCAGCGTGAGAAGATCTTCTTGAGCCGGCCAAAACTACCAGGAGAGGCTTTCTCGGGTACGGGTGGTAGGGTGATCAACGGGTCGAGCCTCTGGATGAGGACGGCCATATCCCGATCCCATCGGGACGGATTCAGGTAGACCGGATCGTCGCCGGTCAACCGCTGCAAGGCTTCAACGGCAGCCGCAGCGTTGGGCGTTTCGGCATGATCCATTAAAACAATGACGATCGGGGTATCCCACCGGGCTGCCGTCGCCGCTAACCGCTGCAATCGATCGTCGTCCTTGTTGAAGCCTTCGGCCTCGACAACCGCGATCACCAGCGTGCAACCGGCAACGATGGGTTGAAATGTTTCTATTGCCACCCCACCGGATTCTATGTCCAAGGACAGGGGACGCTGAACGTGGTTCGCGCCAAAATGGGCGCTTAATGCCTGATACAGGCGATGCACATTCCGTTCTCGACAGTTATGCCGGTAAACCATTTGGATTTCCAACATGCGGTCTTCCTCTGAAGTCCTTCCATGCCATGGTGGTGGCTGCTATTTGATCGTGTTTGTTGGGGGGGCCGTTTGGATCGTTCCCGGGATCACGACGGGAAAGGGCTTTGGCATGAAGATCTCCGCATCGTAGCTGACCCCCCCGCCACATGTAAGGATGGTGCCGGCCGCTGGAGATTGGGACCTCACCAGCGCGATGCCGGCGGCATTTTTCCGATTGTAGGGCACCAGCCGCGCAGACTGGATGGCTTTGTCCGCATTTGCCGCGCTCATTCCCACGACGTTGGGGACCCGGCAGGGAGGCATCGTGCCGGTAACAATGGAAACCGGTGTGCCTCTGCGTACCAGGTCCCGGTTCGTGGGCTCTGGTCAATAACCCGATTCCAGCTTGCCCGCGCATCGGATGGCCGTGTGGAGGCGCCTCCCCAACTTAGGCCGTACTGATTCAGGATCGCCTGGGCGCCCCGTTGGGTCTGGCCGCCGAGGTTGGGGACCCGACGACCGTTTACGGCCCTGACGATCTCGATAGCGGTCTGGGGGGTACCCGCTGGCCGGGCTGCGGAGATTGACGCAAGATCACATCGTCATTCACATTTTCACGCAGCTCTTCCGTCACCCGGCCGAGCCTGAGGCTGTTATTGGCCAGGGTGTTGCCGGCCACGTTCATCACCAACCCCACGATATTGGGGACGACAACGGATGCCGCCTCGACGGTCAAATGGATCGGCGTTTCAAGCCGGACCCGTTGGCCTGGCGGCGGGTCCTGCCGAATGACCGTGTCAACCGGATATTTTCCCGTGATTTGTTCATTCATGCTTCCCTGGATGAGCCGGTGCTGATTCAGGATCATGCCGACCCTGTCGCGATGTTGGCCGATCAAATGGGGAACCAGCACGGATTCAGCCTCCAGCACGAGTCGCACCCGAGTTCCGGGGCGCACCCGTTCGTTTGGGCCCGGGGATTGGCGCAAGACCGTATGGGGCGGTTGGGATCCGGTGATTTCCTCATCCCAGCGGTCAACGAATAGCCTGGCCCTATCCAGTGTGGATTGGGCGGCCGTCCTGTCGAGCCCCCTGAGGTCGGGAACCAGTACCGACTCTTCTTCCACCACCAGGTCGACGGTGCTGCCCGTGGGTACCTCCAGGCCGCCGCCCGGATGTTGCTCGATGACCGTTTCAGCCGGAGCGCTTCCGGTAATGCGCCGATCCACTCTGCCCAGCTTCAGGCCGCTTTGGACGAGCAGCGCCTGGGCATGCTGGAAGGGTTTGTGGATCAACTGCGGCAGTCGTACCGGCTCCACCTCCACACCGATATGAACGGCGGTGCCTTTGCGCACATAGGTTCCTGGCGCAGGCGTTTGTTCGACCACCGTGCCCAACGGGGGGCGAGCGGGCGTCACCTTGGGGATGACTTCTCCAATGCGTAAACCGGCGGCCTCGATGCGTCTGCGGGCTTCTTCCCGGGGCATGGAATCAAGGTTGGGCACGATCACATGGGCCTGCGCGGGGCTGATGGCCAGTTCCACCCGGTTGGCCCAGCCGATGATTTCATTGAACGTTTCGTGCGGGAGCGCGCTGGTGGTGGGCCGCTTGCCATGGACACTGCTGGCCCGCTGGTTCTGTTTGATTGTTACACACGACCAGGCTTGGTTTGGAGAGCTGAGTCTAACGGTGCCGCGAATGACACTGACGGTGCTTGGGCCGGTTGTGATTTTTGAAACCGAGAAAATTGTCGATTCGGGTCCGGCGACCACGTCTTCGGTTTTTACTTTGAACAAACCGCTCAATTTTTTCTCGATGATCACCACAATTTCGCCAAATTCGATGTCAAAGGAGGAAATCCGTCCCCGGGTGCCCGGCTTCATGATCACCTTGGGGCCATTTTGCTTAAACGTGATCACAGCCCAGGAGTGATCGTCGGTTTCGATGACATTGTCGCGTTTGAGGTCCATCCCCTGTTGGGTTTGAACCCGCATGTCTTTCTGGAAAACTTGGACTTGATCGTATTCTCCCGGACCCGCAAGGCGGTTGCCGATGAGTACATGGCTCAATGTCGCCGGCGCGCATCCCTGCAGCAGCATGCCGCAGACCATCACGGCCAGCAGGGTGGCGATCCGCAGGTGGTGAGGAAAAGGATGGCCCGGTGAAGCGTTTATTCTGCAAATGCTTGAGAAATCCATTTTCTTTCGACCCTCCCGGCAATCCAGTAAGCGAAGAAAAAGCCCCCCAGATGATAGAGCCAGTCGATCAAGATGCATCGGGTGATGCACAGATAAAAGCCAACGCCTGCGTATAGGAGTGGAAGGCTGACCATTGCCGCGATCCGCCAGCGGATTGCCGGCGGTTTAATCCAGAAGCGGATAAAAACACCCACCAAAATCAACCCGACCATCATCAAGGCCTGATCGGCTGCCGCCAAAGGCCTTACCACGGGAACACCCGCCGCGCTGTTCTGAATCGTTCGAAAACTGTCGGCATGCAGTTCAACACCGTACCGGCGGTCGTTCTTGACGTCGAAGACCCGGACATGCTCGTTGCCTTCGGTGCGAACACCCACAAAGACCACCTTGCCGCTGAAGGCGCTTGGCGCCAACGTACCTTCTTCTTCCGAAACGATCCGTTCAAAGGAGAACATGCGACGGGCATCACGCATCCAGCCCGCCGGGCTCAGGTCGATGAACAGGTCCGCATCCAGACTGCCCGGTGGGTTGGCCGGGCACCTTCCCTCGCGGGCGCGGCGCTTTTCCGAAAAGAAAACGGGGCCGATCGGGAAGGGGAACAAATCGATTTTCTTCCGTTGCCAATCGATGCTGAAGGATCCAACGGTGTTCAGGGCGAAAAAAGCCGCCAGTGCCAGAGACGGGTATGTCTCTCCCTGGCCCCCTTTTTCCGCGCCGGGTGCTTGGATGGCAATCGGGTTGATGCCGTAATAACCGAGCTTGCCGCTCAGGCACACCGAGCCCAGGCCAAAGGGGCCCAGTGCCTCTCCCAGGGCGTCTTCGATTACCGGAACGCCGCCATCAAGGGACTTGAATCCAAGGACCACCTCGGTGCCCCGGCTGCGCGCGGATTTTATGGCCTTGCCGAACGCTTCGGTAGACAGGGCGATGTCGTCATTGGCATGCTCCGGTTCGTAGGGCGGAAAGGTCATGTCGAAGACCACAACGCGCGCACCGGCAAGCGAAAGACGCTCCACCAGCCGAGCGTATTGTTTGCGCATGGTGGGATTGACCGAGCCGTTGACCGATACCATTGCCAGGTTTTCGGATAGCGGCTTGTTCTTCAGCATATTGCCCACGGAAAGTGTCATTCCTTCCAGAAGCGTATCCAGTCGGAGAAGATCGAACAGCCCCACCCAGAAGAAAGTGAAAGCCAGCACAAACGCCGCCGTGGTCACCGCAAACAGACGATTGCGAAAGGCAATCCGTTTTTTCAGCCAGTCATAATCGCGCCGGTCACGTTCCAGATATTTTGAAAAATCCCTGTCTTGGTGTGCTTCCCGGTTGCCTGCCAGGGATTGATTAAAACGGTGCGTTGCAAAAGCGGCCTTTTCGGTATCGATGGCTCTTTTGGAACAGGCCATGTCACGCCAGCGCCTGCCGGAAACCTTGTAGAACAGAACCCCTTCCGGCGCGCGGAAAAACAGGACCGGCGTGGCGAACTCGCGTTGATCGGGAAATTCGCGGATCAAGGCATTTCTGGCATGGGTCACGGCCCAGTCGACCCGGCCGGCGTTGGCGCCTTTGAAAAGGGCGTAGTAGAATTCGCGTGCAAAGAGGACGGCGGCGGCATCATAAATCGGATACTGCATGGCGATGACTGCCGGGACGCCCGCCTGAACGAGCTTGGGCGCAATCCCCACAAAGGATTGGGTGCCCGAAACCGTGGCCCCCTGACAGGCGTTGAGCACAACCAACTTCAAATCCGCGGGATGCTGCAAAAGCCCGGCAAAGCGATGCTCATCCACCCATTCCATGCCGCCGTTTTCCCGGTTGAGCAGCAGTCGGCCGCAATTGTCCTTGAATTCGGCATGGCCGATAAAATGCAACACGTGACAGGGCGCATCGATCAGCGCGTGCCCGATGCGATCGAGGGTCACATCGCTCTTGAGAACGGTCAGGGTGACCTCTTCTCCCATCACCGCCAGGGCACGGGTCAGGGCCTCGATTTCCCGATTTGTTTCCAGGGGCGGAAAGGGGGCAACGATGTCGGGAACGGCGACAAGCACTTGCAGGGGAAGCTGCGCCTGCAGATGCTGAATCGGTTTGGGGACATACAACCATCGGACGATGGGTGAGCGTTGATCGACACCCAGAAACGCACGGGCGGGATTGAAGAGCAGTTCCCAGGGCAGCGGGGCTAATTCCGGCGCGGCGATGCGCAGCCGGATGCGGACGCCCTGTTCTTTGTGGGCCAAGGTGAAACCGGTTGTCTGCTCAAACCGGACCCCCACCTCGCCGGTGAACAGGTGTTGGAACAGCAGATGGCCGAACTCGGACATTTGGATGCTGTCGGTGCGTCTTTCGGCAACCTTTTGGAGCGCATCCCGGATCCGCGCGTCGTTCGGATCAAAGGAGAAAACCCCTTCCGCCTCGCCAACCGGTTGCGATTCGGCATAGATGGGGTATGTCGGTCCCGGTCCGATACGAATATCGTAGTTAATGTATTCCACAGACCCGTTCCTGAATATCCATCGCCAAGGGTTCCGGCGCCAAGCGTGAGAAATACGACGTTTGGAGTCGACACGCGCAAAGCGGATAGGACGAAAACGACAACGCGTACAGGAACAAAACCAGGGTTCACTTTTCAGGGATGCCTTTGGGCGCCGATACGGCCATCTGAATGAGCAACTACCTGTATAATATCAAAATATAATTCAGGTCGTCTGTCAAGCCTTGGGTTGCCATCGCCAGTGCCGAGGTTTGACAGTGATTCGTTTCTCGTTATATTACCAGCGAAGCTCCATCCTCATCCAGGCGTCACAGCGGCGTTGCATAGCGGATATAGTATTCAAGATAATGTTTTTGGACCGCGTTACCGGTCGTCGCAGTACGCTTTATACAGTTTCCTCCCGCTGGCCTTGCCAAAAGCATTCAACCCCTGGGGATGAAATGGAACCATCGACATCTCAAAGTGAGAAAACAGGCGCCTTGCCGGCATCACCAGCACCGCCGAATGGCGAAGGCGGCCATTGGCGCAAGTGGCCGCGACGCCGTTTCATGATAACAGGGGCGACCGGACTGCTATTGATCGGTTTGGTTCTCGGCGGTCTGTATTTCCGCCATGCGATGGCTCACGAATCCACAGCGGATGCCTTTATCGATGGCCATATCATCGCCATCAGTCCACGGGTCGACGGGCATGTGGAACGGGTGCTGGTGAACGACAACCAGAAGGTGGCGGCCGGTGATCTGCTGGTCGAGCTCGATTCACGCGACTTTCGGGTCAGGCTCAACGCCGCCAAGGCCGCGTTGGATGCCGCCGAAGCCGGCCGGCAGGCCCAGGACATCGGCATCAATGTGACGAGTATTACCACGACGGCCGGACTGGCGGAGGCCAAGGCCAACGTTGCCGCCGCCAAGGCCATGGTCGCCAACGCCCAGTCATTGTCCGCCACGGCGGCCAGCCAGGTGGATCAGGCCCGGGCATATGTGTCGGTCGCCAAATCCGCCCTGGCCCAGGACATGGCGGAAATCGATGCCAAGAAGGCCAAATCCCGTGAAGCGGCCCAGGATCTGAAGCGGTATCAAGAATTGGCCCGTAGCGATATTGCCACGCCCCAGCAGCTCGATCACGCCGTTGCGACCGCGCGCATGGCCGCCGCCGACCTGAGTGCCGCCCAAAGCAAGGTGGCAACCCAGCAGGCCATGGTTCGACAGGCCGAGGCCGCCTTGAAAGCGGCCACCGACGGATTGGACCAGGCCCGTTCCCAGGTCGCCGCCCGCCAGGCGGAGCTGGATCAGGCCAATGCCCGACTGGCCTCCGCCCGATCCGCTCCCGATGTCGTGTCCCGGAGCACGTCGCAGGCCGCGGTATCCAAGGCCGATGCCGAAAAGGCCCGGGCCGATGTCGAACAGGCGGCGCTGAATCTATCCTATACCAAAATCCATGCGCCCGCTGACGGCCACGTAACCAAGAAAGCCGTGGAACCGGGGACGTTTGTCCAGATCGGCCAGTCGCTCATGGCCATCGTACCACGGGAAGTCTGGGTGACAGCCAATTTCAAGGAGACCCAGCTCACCCACATGCGTCCGGGCCAGCCCGTCACCATCAAGGCCGATACGTACCCGGACAAGACGTTCCACGGTCGGGTGGACAGCATCCAACGCGGCACCGGATCGCGATTCAGCCTGCTGCCGCCGGAAAATGCGACTGGCAATTTCGTCAAGGTCGTTCAGCGGATTCCGGTAAAGATCGTCTTCGATCGGCCCGCGGAACTCTCCGCATTCCTGTTGGTGCCGGGCATGTCGGTCGTCCCGGTCGTCGATATCACTGCCGGCGGACAACCGCCATCCGCTCCACCACCCGGGCAGGCTGCCGGTTCACCGGCCTCGACCGCGCCTTGACGATGGCTGAAAACCGTGGCCGGCCGCTGCGTTTTGCCTGAACCGGGCCGGCCCTGAAAAGATGATTTGTCCATGGACCGAGCCGACAGCGACACGCCTTCCTCCGAAACGCCGGTAGTCAATAAATGGCCGATCACCATCGCCGTGATGTTCGGCGCTTTCATGGCCGCCATGGACATCAGCGTGGTCAATGTGGCCATGCCATACATGATGGGCGGTTTTGCCGAAGATCTGTCGTCGATCACCTGGGTCGCCACCAGCTACAGCATTGCCGAAATCATAATGGTGACCATGTCGGGCTGGTGGAGCGCCCTGATCGGACGCAAGCGGTTGTTCCTGGGATCCTTTGCCCTGTTCACCCTAGGCTCGATTCTATGCGGTACGGCCGTCACCTTTCCCCAGATGATCTTCTACCGCGTCATCCAGGGCATCGGCGGTGGCGCCCTGATTCCGGTTTCCCAGGCCATTTTGCGGGAGACCTTTCCCGCGGAGAAACAGGGCATGGCCATGGCGGTGTGGGGCATGGGGGTGGTGCTGGCACCGGCAGTCGGTCCCATCCTGGCGGGTGGCTCACAGATCATTACGGATGGCCGTGGATTTTCTATATCAATGTGCCGGTAAGCATTGTAGGCATCTTGATGGTCGCCATTTTCGTGGCGGATCCGCCGTACCTGCGCCGTGGCCTCAAACGGGTTGACTGGCAGGGCATCCTCCTTCTCTCCGTGGCCCTGACCAGCATGCAAGTCATCCTTGAACGTGGACAGCAGCAGAACTGGTTCGATTCGAACATGATTCGCTGGGGCACGGCCGTGTGTGTCGTATCATTCATCGGTTTGATCTACTGGGAGCTGAAAGCGGACGAGCCGGTGGTCAACGTCCGCATCCTGCGCAACCTGCCCCTGAGCCTGGGATCGATCATGGGCGTCGTTTTCGGCATCGCCCTGTTTGGCACCACCTTCATCCTGCCCCAATTCACCCAGGAACTGCTGGGTTACAGCGCATACGAGGCCGGGCTGATTCTGGCACCGCGGGCCTTCATGCTATTGCTCTGCATGCCCCTTGTGGGGCGGTTATACAACCCTGTGGACGCACGGATACTGGTGCTTTTCGGCACCCTTGTCACCTGCTGGTCGTATTATGACCTGGCCCGGCTGTCCCTGGAACAAGGATTCTGGGACCTGGTGCCGACCCTGATGATCATGGGGATCGGCATGCCGTTCATGTTCATCACCCTGTCGACGCTCTCCTTGAGCACCATTCCCAAAGCGGACATGACCGACGCGTCGAGCCTCTACACCCTGGCCCGGCGCGTCGGGGGAAATATCGGATACGCCCTGGTGGCCACGCTGGTGGCCCGCGGGCAGCAGATCCATCGGGTTGAATTAAGTGCCTTCATCACGCCGTACAATCCCAACCTGGCCGATTTCCAACGCCAGGCCGCCGATCTTCTCGTCCAGGCCGGCCTGAACCCGGCGATGTTGCAGCAGGCCAAACTGGGCCTGCTCAATACGCTCGTCAACCGGCAGGCCACCATGATGGCCTATAACGATGTATCGTGGATCCTGGGGTTCCTGTTCCTGGCCACCATTCCCATCACGCTTCTGCTTCCGGTGCGACGGCGCAAGCGCCATGGGCAGGACGGTACCGCCTGACGGTGAACATCCGTTACTGGTCGATGCCGGCCAGGCACAGATACTTCATCTCGACATACTCCTCGATGCCGTACCTCGATCCCTCGCGGCCGATGCCGGATTGCTTGACGCCGCCGAAGGGGGCCACTTCGGTGGAGATCAGGCCGGTGTTGATGCCCACCATGCCGTATTCCAGGGCCTCGGCGACCCTGAAAATGCGTCCCATGTCGCGGGCATAGAAATAGGCGCCAGGCCGAAGGGGGTGTCATTGGCCATGCCGATGACATCGGCTTCGCTTTCGAAACGGATCAACGGCGCCACCGGGCCGAAAGTTTCGTCCACGGCCACCTGCATGTCGGCGCTCACGTCGGCCAGCACGGTGGGCTGGAAGAAGGTGCCGCCCAGGGCGTGGGCCTTTCCGCCACTGAGCAGGCGGGCACCGCGCGAAAGGGCGTCGTCGATGTGATGGGCCACCTTGTCCACGGCGGCGCGGTCGATCAGCGGTCCCTGCTGCACGCCGGGGGTCATGCCGTTTCCCACCTGGAGGGCTTCCACGGCGGCCACCAGCCGGCGGGCGAATTCGTCGTAAACACCGGCCTGCACGAACAGCCGGTTGGCGCACACGCAGGTTTGCCCGGAGTTGCGGTATTTGGAGATCATGGCCCCTTCCACGGCCCGGTCCAGGTCGGCGTCGTCGAAGACGATGAACGGTGCGTTGCCGCCCAGTTCCAGGGAGACCTTCTTGATCGTGGGCGCGCGAGGCGGCATGACGCCGCCGGCCGACCTCGGTGG
>NZ_BBCC01000176.1 GCF_001311845.1 Desulfosarcina cetonica JCM 12296
CCGGCATGGGCACTGGCTGAAGATACGCGGCCCGGGTATAGCCGGCATAATCGGCCACCAGGATTTCGCCGCCCCAGATCGACCCGTCCGGCCCCAGGCCGGTACCGTCGAAAGCCAGGCCAATCACCGGTGCGTCGATCTGGTTTTCGGCCATGCAGGCGGCGATGTGGGCGTGATGGTGCTGCACCGCCACAACGGGAATATCACGCAAGGTTCGCGCGTAGCGCGTGCTCAGATAATCCGGGTGCAGATCGCAGGCCACGAACTCGGGCGTGATGTCCAGGATGCGTTTAAGATGGTCGATGGTCAGGCGGAAGAATTCCTCGGCGGCACGGTTTTCCAGGTCGCCGATATGCTGGCTGACAAACGCCTGACGACCCCGGGTCAGGCAAATCGTGTTCTTCAGCTCGGCACCGCAGGCCAGAACCGACGGCACGGCATGCTTGAGAAAGACCGGTACCGGCACATACCCCCGCGAGCGCCGGATGGGACGCCTCTGGCCGGCGCTGTGGCGCACGATGGAATCATCGCTGCGCAGGATGATGTCGCGGTCGTGGACCAGAAAATCGTCGGCGATATCGCCCAAGCGGGCAAAGGCCTCAACGTTGTCGATGGCGATGGGCTCGTCACGCAAATTGGCACTGGTCATGACCAGGGCGACGAACCCGGCATCCATCAACAAATGATGGAGCGGCGCATAGGGCAGCATGATACCGAACCAGGGATTGCCCGGCGCAACGCCGGTGGCAATGGCCGTCTCCGCCCGCTTGCGCAAAAGGACGATGGGCCGCTGAATCGACAGCAACAGATGGTCTTCCTCCGGCGCCACCCGGGCGATGGCGCGAACGGCATCCAGATCGTGGCACATCAGGGCGAAGGGTTTTTCCTCACGGTGCTTGCGCCGGCGCAGGCGCGTGACCGCCTCGGCATTGGTGGCATCCACGGCCAGGTGAAATCCCCCCAGGCCCTTGACCGCCACGATGTGTCCCTGGCGGATGCGCCGGATCGCCTCGGCGATGGGATCGTCCACGGCGAGCCCCCTTCCCTTGGCGTCGCACAGGCTGACCCTTGGACCACACACCGGGCAGGCATTGGGCTGGGCATGAAACCGGCGGTTGGCCGGATCGTCATATTCCGCCTGGCAGGCGGCGCACATGGTGAAATGCCGCATGCTGGTCTTGGGCCGGTCGTAAGGGATGTCATCGATGATGGTGTAACGCGGACCGCAGTTGGTGCAATTGATGAAGGGGTAGCCGAAGCGGCGGTCGGCCGGGTCGCGCATTTCCGCCAGACAGTCATCGCACACCATCACATCCGGCGAGATAAGCGTCGCCCGGGTGGCGTCCGCCCGGCTTTTAACGATCGAGAAGGTGATGAAACCATGCAGGGGCGCGGGCGTGCGGGTCACCTCGACGATCACCGCCAGGGGCGGTTTTTTAACCGAAAGGTCGTCCACAAACCGCTCGATGGATAAAGCCGGGCCTTCCAGAACCACGCCGACACCGCTGGCCGTATTGGCCACTTCGCCATTCAGGCCATGCTGGCGGGCCAATTGATAGAGGAAGGGGCGAAAGCCCACCCCTTGCACAATGCCGTTGATCGAAAGGCGGGTTGCCGTGGGTTGGTCGGTCATGGGCAGTCGGCCGGACCTATCCGTTGTCCGGATCCAGGTTGTCCATGAGAGCGGCGGCTTCGCGCAAGAGCTGGATGGATTCCAGGGCGGCGGCTTCGTCGAGCTTCTGGATGGCGAACCCGGCATGCACGATCACGTAATCGCCGACGATGACGTCATCCAGCAGCATCAGGCTGGCCTGGCGCCGGACGCGTCCACATCGATGGTGGCCATGCCGCCTTCAACCGTGATGACTTTGGATGGAATCGCGAGACACATCGCGGTTTCAAGCCCCTTCCTTTTCCGTATAAACCACGCCCAGGCGGTCCAGTTCGGCCAGGACCATGCGGATCCCATCGTCCAGCCGGCCGGCGATGGTGTCGCTCAGGTCCACGGCAAGCGTGGTGATATCCTTGGGTTCGACCCCGACGATCACCGTTTCGGGGACCTTGTCGAGTGCCTGGCAAAGGGTCAACGCTTCCAGAAAATCGATCTGGTGCAACGAATTCTTGGCCCGGATCCGCTCGGGAATGGCTTTGCCATCGATGCGATATAGATCCCCCGGCCGGCCGTGATTTTTGATGACATCGACGACGATCAACTGGTCGGCCTCGGCGATAATGCCCATCAGATTGATCCCCAGCACGCCACCGTCAACCACCGAGACATTGTCGGCAAACACGTAGCGGTCCTGAAGTGCTTCCACCACACGAATGCCGAATCCTTCGTCGCAAAAGAGGATGTTGCCCACCCCCATGATCATGACATGTTCTGCGTTCATTGGGCAATCGTTGCGGTTTGAGACGGCGGGTTTCCATGCCGACGGTCTTTCATTGGTAACACCAAATCCATACGGGTTCAAGGTTGACAGTTTCGTAAAAAGCAGCCTACCCCGTCTTACGGGGAAATATCCAGGTGCAGGAAGTCACCCATTGTGGGTCACTTCCTTGGACGTGGGTTAGAGCACCTTGAACCGATAGACCGCATTGGCGTCCGGATCGATCACATGCACCGCGCAGGCAATGCAGGGATCGAAGGAGTGAACGGTGCGCAGTACTTCCAGGGGTTGCTTGGGATCCGCAACGGGCGTGCCGATAAGGGCCTCTTCCACCGGGCCGAGCTGGCCTTTTTGATCACGGGGGCCGAAGTTCCAGGTGGAGGGCACCACATACTGGTAATTGCCGATCTTGCCGCCCTCGATTTTGATCCAGTGCCCCAGGGCGCCGCGCGGCACGTCGTTGAGCCCCACCCCCATGGCACTGTCCGGCATTTCGTAGGGTTCATAGGTCTTTTTGTCGCCGCCCTTGATGTTTTCCACCAGCTCCATGATCCAGCCTTCCATGGCATCGCCGACGGCGACGGTTTCAAGCCCTCGAGCCGCCGTCCGGCCGAGGGTGGAAAAGAGGGCGGTGGCCGGAACGCCCAGCTTCTGCAGGGTGCTGTCCACCAGCGGCTTGATGTCTCCATGCCCCTTGCCATAGGCAATCAGCACCCGCGCCAGGGGGCCGACCTCGCAGGGGAGGCCTTCGTAGCGCGGCGCCTTAATCCAGGAGTATTTGCCGTTGTCCGGTTTGTACTGGGGATCTTCCTCAACCGGCTTGGTTTCGCCTTCATAGGGGTGCCGGGCGGGACCGTCCAGGTACCAGGCACGGGTCACTTCCTCGGTCACCTTTTCCTGGTGGGCCATGTCGATCTTGGTCAAATCGCGTTTCTTGATGATGCCGCGGGGCAGGTAGAGGCTGTCCGGTTCGGCATCACCACCCGGAAAATCGCCGTAAGCCAAAAAATTGGTGGTTCCACCAATCCCGCCCCAATCCTTGTAATACGACGCCACGGCCAGAATATCCGGGATATAGACGTTTTTGATGAAATCCTGGGTTTCCTTGTGGATGTACAGAAATTCGGCGATACGGTCCGCCGTCAGGTCGGCAACACAGGTGACGCCACCCACCACCAACGACTGGGGATGCGGATTCTTGCCGCCGAAAATGGCATGCATCCGTGCCGTTCGGGCCTGCAGGCGAAGGGCTTCGATGTAATGGGCACAGGCCATCAGGTTGGCCTCCGGCGGCAGCTTGTAGGCCGGATGCCCCCAATAGGCGTTGCTGAAGGGTCCCAGCTGGCCGCTGTCCACAAAGGTCTGGATGCGCTGCTGAACCTGACGGTAATAGGCCGCGCCACCCGCCTTGGCATTGCTGACGTTGTCGGCCAAAGCGGCCGTCTGTTTGGGATCGGCCTTCAACGCACTGAGAATATCCACCCAGTCCAGGGCATGCAGGTGGTAAAAATGAACCAGATGGTCGTGCTGGTACTGCGCGCCGTGGAGCAGGTTGCGAATGATACGCGCGTTCTTGGGAATCGTCAGACCGACGGCGTTGTCCACCGCCCGGACCGATGAGACGGCATGCACGTAGGTACACACGCCGCAGGATCGCTGGACGAAATGATGCGCGTCCCGCGGATCGCGGCCTTTCAGGATCAGCTCGATGCCGCGGAACATCTGCCCCGAGCTCCAGGCATTGACCACCTTGCCGCCGGCGATCTCCACCTCGATGCGCAGGTGCCCTTCCAATCTGGTAATCGGATCAACAACGACTCGCTTACCCATATACGGCCTCCTTTATTCGTTAAAGGAATTGTGACGGATTCGTAAAAAGCAGCCTACATCTCTTCATAAAATGGCGACATTCGATCCCAGAAGTTCGGCTGGCTGCAACCGATGCAGGGGTGCCCCGCCTCCACCGGCCAGCTGGTACCGTCGTTGAATTTGGCGACCGGGCAGTTGTTGTACGTTTCCGGCCCACGGCAACCCATCTTGTAAAGGCAATATCCCAGGGCGGCCTCTTCACTGCCAAAGGCCTCCACAAACTCTTCATTCTCAAAATGGGAACGCCGGGGACATTGATCGTGAATGGTTTTGCCGTAGGCGAACAAGGGGCGTCCGTTGGCATCCAGGTCGGGCAGTTTTCCCAACAACAGGTAGTTGACCACGGTTCCCACCAGGTTGATCGGGTTGGGTGGGCATCCGGGAAGGTTAAGGGTCTTGATCCCCAGAGCCTCGCCCACGCCCTTATAGCCACCGGGATTGGGCGCGGCGGCAGGGATTCCACCAAAGGCGGCACAGGTCCCGATGGCGATAACGGCGGCGGCCTTGGGCGTGACCTCCTTGGCGATCTCCAAAAAGGAACGGCCGCCAACCTTGCCATATCCGCCGTTGTATTTGGTGGCGATCGAACCTTCGACCACACAAATAAATTTGCCTTCGTATTGCTTCACGGCATGATGCAGTTGCTCTTCGGCCTGGTGTCCCGCCGCCGCCATGATGGTTTCATGGTATTCCACCGAGAGGATCTCCAGGACCAGCTCGTCAATGTAAGGATACTGGGTCCTGAGCAAGGCCTCGGAGCAGCCTGTGCATTCACCGAAATGCAGCCAGATCAGTGGTGGCCGTTGGGCCGGAGCGGCAAACACCTCCGCCACCTTGGGGGTATAGGCGACGGAAAGGCCCATGGTCGCCGTAAGCGCGGTACAATACCTCATGAAATCTCTTCGTGAAACGCCCTTTTCCTTCAACCTTTCGTAAAACGATATGTCTTTTTCCATTGGCACCTCCGGATGCGAATGATGGATGGGGATTGAAAAAAAAGAGCCGGGCCACCATGGATCGGCTGTTTATCCGGAAAATCAAACAGCCATACCATGAACGTACCGGCGCATCTTGTTTTTTCCAAAAGGGTTAGGCAAAACAAGCTAAACGACGTTTACCACTATAGGAGGAAGGCCTGGCGCAAGTCAAGGCAAAAAGCCTTTTTTGCTATTGTTAAAGCAGGTTGTAAAAGGTCAGAAGGGCATCTTGGCGCCATGGGAGAAAAGGATTCTGAAAATGAAAAAGCGCCCGCGACAACTGGGGGCGCTTCGTTCAGGATGGGTCACGGGAAACGTCGGGTCAAGCGTTATCCACGCCCGGGTCATCGTCTGAGACCTGGATGTTTTTTTGCAGATCCTTGATGATTCCCTTTTCTTCGAAGCCATCATCGATATCATCGTCTAGCAAATCGTCGACATCCATGGTGCTATCATCACCATCACCATCATCATCATCGCTATCCGTATCCATCAGCAGATCCTCATCCATACTCTCGAACATCTCGCGCTCTTCGAAGAAGAGTTCCGCCGATGTATTGGCCCCGGGTTGAAACAATTCGACGATGGCATCGGCAATTCGCTCCGTATATAATCCCGGGGGATACATGTTATGGGTACGCAGGGCCTGAATCAAGGTGGCGCGGTCCTTCTGCATGGCCGTTTTGATCTTTTCGGCATCATAGGTCTCTTCGCAGAGCAGGGAAAGCATCTCCTTGTCCAGCTCGGCATATTCCTGGATGGAAAGCCGGTCATTTTCGTTATCTAAAAGAACCACATATTTTTGTTTCATCTATATCATCCTCCAACAGCATGTATTCAAGGGGTTATGTGCACGCGAGGATCATCATAAAACCACTTTGATGTCAACCATCATTTAAGACGTTCAAGAAGTAGATGGTTTCTTGAACAAAGCGTTGATAGACGGCCACCCGAAAGAATGACGTGGAAAATGGGCTGGAACATCCTGGGATAAAAGGATTGACGCTGAAGATTCGAAATGATATTGAGCCGAATTACTCCCGTGGAGGGATGGCCGAGTGGTTTAAGGCGGCGGTCTTGAAAACCGTTGAGCGAAAGCTCCGTGGGTTCGAATCCTACTCCCTCCGCCAAGCAATCGTTCATCCATGATCGATGGTCCAATTTCGGAGAGATGGCCGAGTCGGCTGAAGGCGCTCGCCTGCTAAGCGAGTGTGTGGTGAAAGCTGCACCGAGGGTTCGAATCCCTCTCTCTCCGCCATTTGTGAAAAACAGCCCGGCCCATGGCGGCGGGCTGTTTCTATTTGGTTCCCCAGCTCTCATCAAAATCTAAAAACCGCTTGAAAGCAAAATGGTTATTGTTATATTCAAGTACCTTGATGAATATTTACGGTCTATTATGCACCAGTAAAACGTAGAACGCGGAAGAACCAAGGGTAAAAGCGCCGACCATGATCTGCGCTTGTTTCCCGACAGCCGACAGCCTATGCGAAAACGAAACGTCAAGCCGTTTTTCTACCGGATCCTGAGCCTGATCCTGCTATCGATTCTCTTTCCCGGCGTGGCGTTCTGCATGCCCGAGGATTCCCATGGAGAAGCCCCCATTTTCCAAATCCGGGCCATCATCCGGCTCCGCATAGAAGAGGGCGCCGCGGATACGCTGACCTGTCAGGGAGAAACCCTGTGCGGTGTCCAACTTTTGCCGCAAGCCTACCAAAAGCGGGGCTACATGCCCTTATGGGTTCGTGGCACCCAACCCATGCAACACGCGCAACACCTCGCGGACATCATTGGTCGCGCCGACGAGGACGGTCTCGATCCTGGAGACTATCACCAAGCGGCCATTCAAAAGTTAATGGCCGCCATTGCCGAGGAACACGCCGCAAACAAACCGGTGCCCCCGGAATGGTTGGCCGATCTGGACCTTGTCCTCACCGATACCTTCCTGCTTTTCGGCACCCATCTCTCCAGCGGACGTGTCAATCCGGAAACGCTGCACACCGACTGGAAAATCAAACCGGGAACAATTGACCTGATCGCCGCCCTCGAGCGGTTCACGACACCGGGGGCCGACATGGACGCGGTCATCGACGGTCTGCGTCCACCGTATCGTGAATATCATGCGTTGAGAAAAGCGTTGGCCGATCTTCGCGCCCTGGCCGCTGCAAGCGGTTGGCCGCCGGTTACTGAAGGAAGCACGTTGCGCCCCGGTGAACACAATCCGGCCATCGCCACATTACGTCATCGCTTGGTGGCCAGCGGAGACATGGATCCATCACCGCAAGACAGCGATAAACGTCTGTTCGATGCGTCATTGGAAGCTGCTGTCAAACGGTTTCAAAAAGACAGTGGGCTGGAACCCGATGGCGTCGTTGGCCGAAAAACATTTGCCATGCTGAACGTTCCCGTTGAACAGCGAATCCGCCAGGTGGTGATCAATCTTGAGCGCTGGCGCTGGCTGCCACGCAAACTGGGAAATCGCTATGTGATGATCAACACGGCAAATTTCAGGCTCAAGGCCGTCGAAAGCGGCCACGTCGCCGTTTCCATGCGCGTCGTTGTCGGACGCCCGGCTCGCCGTTCGCCGGTATTCAGTGCCAACATCACCTATCTGGTGATCAACCCGTATTGGAACGTTCCGCCGACCATCGCCGCAGAAGACATTCTTCCAGAGCTCAAAAAAGATGTTGCTTACCTTGCCCAACACAATCTCCGCGTCTTCCAAGGCTGGCAATCGGTACCCGGGAAATCGACCCGTGGAGCGTTAACTGGCATGCCTATCATGGCAAACGGCTACCCTTCCGCTTCCGTCAGGACCCCGGTCCCCACAACGCCTTGGGCCGCATTAAATTCATGTTTCCCAACTCGTTTTCCGTGTACCTGCATGACACGCCCCACCGATCCCTGTTCAAACGGGCCCAACGGGATTTCAGTTCCGGCTGTATCCGTGTGGAATCACCCCGGGTGCTGGCCGATTTTGTGCTGGCG
This sequence comes from Desulfosarcina cetonica JCM 12296, assembly GCF_001311845.1. Taxonomy (GTDB): domain Bacteria; phylum Desulfobacterota; class Desulfobacteria; order Desulfobacterales; family Desulfosarcinaceae; genus Desulfosarcina; species Desulfosarcina cetonica. Next base: position 8,222 of record NZ_BBCC01000176.1, read on the forward strand.
GAAGATCCGGTCTGGACCAATGAGAAACTGGACGAGCTGATTAAAAGCGGGGATACAAAGACCATCTGGCTGCGCCATCCCGTGCCCGTCCACCTGCTGTACATGACCGCATGGGCCGATGGAAGCCGCGGCCTGCAATTTCGCAACGACATCTATCATCGGGATGAGGATCTGCAACTGGCCTTGAACCAGCGCCGTCCCAAGCCGTCTGAAATGCTCACCACCGTGATCAAGCAAAAAAGCTAAACAAAGCAGATGGGACTAACCGTGCCAGGTTCGGAAGGCCCCGGTGTCCACATGGACGAAGTCGGATCGCGGGTAATAGCCGACGCCGCCGGCCTGTAGTTTAAGGCATGCCTTGTGGAGCCGCGAGGTGTTACAATCGGGCAGGCGGATATCGATGGCACGCCCCTGCATGTGGTAGCTGTGCCTGGCGACGCCGGAACTCTTTCGGCGTAGCTGGGCATTGGTTTTGGGCGAGCGGTAGCCGCAGATGATGTGAAAGGGTGAGCTGCAGCCGAGCCGCTGATTCACGTCGAAAAGAAGATCCATCAAGCGGGGATCGATGGCCCGAATGCTGCCGGTACGGTGATCCCTCAGGATATGGTTGATTTTTTTCATGGCGCGGGAACTGTAGGCGCCACCCTTGAAATAGCAAACACTGAGACGTTCCTCGGTGTGGGTATTGTAAAACGAAAGGGTGCGGCGGGTTCTGTCCGGATGTAACGCGGCCCACCCGATGGTCGGAACCAGCCAAGCCGCCAGGCCTGCGCCGCCCATTTTCAAAAAGGTTCTTCGACTGCAATGGTTCATCTAGTTCGCTCCAGGCATCTGTAAATCCAGGATGATTCGTTGTCCGTAGCTTTAAGACAGCAAAATCCGTACCTGATGATCGAGGTTATCTTTTTTTAATCTTTCCCTGGTAAGGCGATCGTCTTTTAACCTATCGGTACTTACAAAAATTTATATATTTTTTTCTTCGCCGAATCCGCATCGCCGACGTCGGGTGTATGCTTTCGGTCATCGTGCGGTGCATAACTTGTCAATCCATTGACGGCCGCTAGGGCAGGGTCACACGATGCGCTGAAACTGCTTTTCCAAATCCCTGAGCCGCCAACGAATCCAGATCGGTCGGCCATGGGGGCAGTGCGAGGGATTTTCGCAATCATCCAGCTGTTCCAGCATGGCCTTGATCTGCCCCGCATTCAGCCGCTGATGGGCACGAATCGCATTGTGACAGGCCATCACCATCAGGCACCCGTCCATGAGGCTATCGGCATCGCTGCCCACGCCGATATCGGCGGTTTTCTCCACCAGTTCGGTGATCATCGCCGGAATCGTGGCGCTTGCCAACAGCGTCGGAATCGCCTTGACCACGAAGGTGTTGCCGCCAAACGGTTCGATCTCAAGGCCGTAAGGCGCCAGCTGCGGTACCAGCTTTTCCAGAATCTGCGTCTCGCGGAATCCCAGATCGATGGTTTCGGGAATCAGCAGGCGCTGTGAGGCGGGCGTTCGCTGGCCGGCCTGCTGTTTGAGCTGTTCATAAACGATACGTTCGTGAGCCGCATGCTGATCGATAAGAATCAGACCATCGTCGGACTCACAAAGGATATAGGTCCCCTGGTATTGTCCGATGATGCTCAGGTCCGCGAAAAAGCGCCGTTTCCACAAGGGCGTCTGGCGCAGGGACGGCGCCATCGATGCCGGGTCGGGTACCGCCGGCGGTGAAGCAACGCTATCCTCTGCCGGTGCGGATGCCGAGGCAGCGGGTGCGCTTTTGTCGAAACGCGATTCAACGGCCGCCGGGATGGCTTCGTTGCCAAGCGGTGTCGCGGCCCGGTGAGGATCGCTTCCTGGCGGCGTCCCGTAATCCAAAGACCGCTCGGCAACCGCCGCTAGTGGCGGAACCGGTGCAGCCGGCGCCCCCTCATCGGTTGACCAACGGGTCGGATCCGATTGCCGCAACGCTGTCGCGACCGCTTCGCGAACGGTATCGTGGACCTGCTTCTGGCGGACAAACCGGATTTCATGCTTGGTCGGATGCACATTGACATCCACCTGATCGAAAGGCACCGTGAGGAAGAGCACGGCCACCGGGTACTGCCCTTTCATCAAGCGGCCGCTGTATCCGGCGAAGAGCGCATGCTGCAGCACACGGTCCCTGACCCAACGGCCATTGACGAACAGATAGATTCCCCGTGCCGTGGAACGGTTCATGCGCGGGGTGGCCACCCACCCGCTGACAGCGACATTTTCATCTCCCCCCGCCACCTTGAGGAGTTCCTTCTTGACGGCGGCCCCCAGCACATCGGCAACCCGGTCGGTGGGATCGTCGGCCGGCACCCAACTTTTGATCGTGCGCTGGTTGTGCGTCAGGCGAAACTGTACCGCCGCCCGGCAAAGGGCCATGCTGGCAATCGTATCGGCAATATGACCCATCTCGGTTTCGACACTTTTCAGAAATTTGCGCCGCGCAGGGGTGTTGTAGAACAGATTGGCGACACCGATCATGGTGCCGGCCGGCGCGCCGACGTCGGCAACGCTGTTGATTCTTCCTCCGGCGACCTCGATCTGGGTTCCCGCGTCGGCATCCGCCACGCGGGTCACCAGACTGAACCTTGAAACCGCGGCAATGCTGGGCAAGGCCTCCCCTCGAAAGCCCAGCGTGCTGATGGCAAATAAATCCGGATCCTTGGCGATTTTACTGGTCGCGTAACGCTCCAGGCATAACAGGGCATCATCCCGACCCATGCCGTGGCCGTTGTCCGCCACGCGGATCAGCTTGCGCCCCCCCTGCTCAATCTCCACCATGATGCGGGTGCTGCCGGCATCAATGGCATTCTCCACCAGCTCCTTGACCACGGAGCCGGCCGTTCCACCACCTCGCCGGCGGCGATCTTGTTGGAGAGGATTTCCGGAAGGATACGGATCTTGGCCATTGATGCGCGGGTCTTTACCTTGGGAAATTTGTTTTCAGCGGATATTGGCTACACACCGGTGGTCTTGAAACTACGTGCCAGATACTCCGCCTCCATGGGTGTCAGGTTGAATTTCAGGCAGGCCGCCTCGATGAGCTGCTGTCGGCTCTTGGCGGCACCGCATCGCTCTTCCTCGGCAATCCATTTAACGGCTTTGCGCAAGCTTTCGCCTTCGGGTTGGATGGTGGTCATGGCAACCTTTCTGCGCGCCCGATTCAGAGCGGCGGTTTTTTGAGGTGAATACCGGCCTGGATTTCGAACTGCCGGGCGATGCGGAAAAGCATCGCTTCGTTGAAGTGCCGTCCCATGATCTGCAAACCGATGGGCAGGCCGTCATCGGAAAAACCGCAGGGCACCGACAGGCCGGGAATCCCCGCCAGGTTGGCCGACAGGGTGAAAATATCCGACAGGTACATGGTCAACGGATCGTCCAGGGTCGCGCCGATGGGATAGGCCGGCGTCGGTGCGACCGGTGAAAGAATGGCGTCGCAGGACTCGAAGGCCTGCTCGAAATCGTTGCGGATCAGGGTGCGGACCTGGGACGCCTTGCCGTAATAGGCATCGTAGTAGCCGGCGGAAAGGGCGTACGTGCCGATAATGATCCGCCGCTGCACCTCGGGGCCGAACCCCTGGGAGCGGGTGCTGCGGTACATCTGCATGAGGTCGTCCGGGTCCTTGTCGCGAAATCCATATTTGACGCCGTCATAGCGGGCCAGGTTGGAACTGGCTTCGCTGGGGGCGATGACATAATACGCCGCCACGGCACGATCCGTGTGGGGCAGGGAGACCTCGATACAACGGGCGCCCAGCGCTTCGATGGTCTTGACCGCCGCCTCGATGGCGCGTCCCACCTGGGAATCCAGACCCGGGGCGGCGCTGTACTCTTTCGGGATGCCCACCACCACGCCGGCAAGCCCATCCGTGGGGATGTCGGCAAAGCGGGGAACCGGTTCCGGCACCGAGGTGGAATCCTTGGGATCATGTCCGGCAATGGCGTCGAGCAGAATGGCGCAATCGGTCACGCTTTTGCCCAAGGGGCCGACCTGATCCAGGGAGGAGGCGAAGGCCACCAGACCGAACCGCGATACCCGGCCGTAGGTGGGTTTAACCCCGACCACCCCGCAATGGGAGGCGGGTTGGCGAATGGAGCCGCCGGTGTCCGATCCCAGGGCGCCCAAACACATATCCGCGGCCACGGCGGCAGCGGAGCCGCCGCTGGAGCCACCGGGAATGCGATCCCGGTTCCACGGGTTGCGGGTCACCTGGAAACGGGAATGCTCGGTCGTGGAACCCATGGCGAATTCGTCCATGTTCAGCTTACCGACAATCACCGCCCCCGCGGCCTTCAGCCGGGCAATCACCGTTGCATCGTAGGGCGGAATGAAATTCTCCAGGATCTTGGAGGCACAGGTGGTCCGCAGCCCCCGCGTGCACAACAGGTCCTTGATGCCCAGGGGAATACCGGTCAGCAGGGGTGCGTCGCCGG
>NZ_BBCC01000177.1 GCF_001311845.1 Desulfosarcina cetonica JCM 12296
CCCGCCCAGGACCACCGTGCAGCCGGGCAGGCTGGCCTTGACCGTTCGCGCCACAGCGAGGGCCATGTGGCTGTATGCGGTAAACAAGGAGGAAACCCCCACGAGAAACGCGCCCGAGGATTTGATCTGGCGGCCGACATGTTCCAGGCTGTAGCCGAAATGGCGGAAATCGTGAAACAGGGCCATTGGGCTGACGTCGGCCCGGCCATAGAAGGGCAAAAGATGGTCCAATGCAGGGGGAAGGGTGATGATCCGCGACTTGCGCGTGGCCATGGCGTCCAGAATGGCCACGGAAAAGCCCTTGGTCCTGGCGGCGGCGGCCATACACGCCAGGCCATAGGGCAGCGTACGCTTGGCGGTTTGATAGTAATCCGCCATGGGCGGCTGGATCAGAAGGATATCGACCATGGCGGTTCAGGAAGAAAACCCTGGCGGATGGATGTGGTGCCTCATCCCATCTGCGAGATGGTGCCGAACGTCCGAATCTCCGCGGGCAGGTCATCGACGTCGATGACGTTCTCGACGCCCATGGCGAAAGCCGCTCAATCACATTCTGCAATTGGATCAGGTTACCCGGCCAATGGTAATCCAAAAGAATGTTCATGGCCGCAGGCGTCACGCCGTAAATCCGGGTTTTAGCCGCCGGCGGATTGTCAAAGAGAAAGGAATTGATCAGGAGCGGGATATCCTCCTTGCGCTCCCTGAGCGGCGGCAGCTTGATGAAAACGGCGTTGAACAAGTCCAGCAGATCCTTCTGCATGGCACCGCTGGCAATGACCTCTTCAAGTTCCCGGCTGGTTCCGGCAATCAGGCGGGGGATGGTATGGGAGGCCTCGTCGGGCCCGTCGCTCAACAGCGTCATCATGCGTTCGCGCAAGGCATTGGCAAGACTGGTAATCTCGTCCAGGTACAGTGTGCCGCCCTTGACGGAAGCGAGCATGTCCTCCAGGTAAAGATCGATCTCTGCCTCTGTGCGGGTCCCTTTGCCCAAACTGCCGCAGTTGATCGGGACAAAGGGTTTCTCCTTGCGATCACTGCTCTCATGAATGGTCTGGGCGGTGAGTTCCTTGCCGGTTCCGCTCTCCCCCTGGACGAGGACGATGGGGTTGTCGATGCTGATGGTGTCGATCACCTCGTAAATCTCGCGCATCTTGGGGCACAAACCGATCATGGGGCCGTACTGGTGACGCTCACGCGCAATTTTGCGGATCAGCTGGGCCTTATCCTTGATTTTTCGCTCTTCGGCGATCCGGTCGATGATCAGCCGCAGGTGGTCCAGCTTGAACGGTTTTTGAAGGTAATCATAGCTGCCGTATTTCATCGCCTGGATGGCCGATTCCATGGAGCCATAACCGGTCACGATGATCACTTCCGTCTGGGGCCGGTATTTCTTGATGGCCACCAAGAGCTCCAGACCGTTGAACTCCGGCATCTTGTAATCGGTAAAAACGATGTCGATCTGTTTTTCCTTGACAATCCCGATGGCCTCCACACCATTGTCCACAGTGGTCACATCGTATCCCTTGATCGTCAAGTATTGCTCGACCATGGCCAGGATGTCGCGATCATCATCCACAAAAAGAATCCGGATGTCAGACATGCTTATCTCCGCAGGTATACAGGAAGCGTCATTTTAACAGCTCAGTAAATCATATATAGTAGAGCCGCTCCAAAAGATCAAATAACAATTTCGTCATCTCCGCAAGTGCCCAGCCGGATTGACTTTAACGCCAGCCCCCACTATAGTCGAAAGAAAAAATGAACGCTGCGCTAAGGAGGTGGGTTGGTTTTTTCCGTATTGATGGTCTGCACCGGCAACATCTGTCGCAGCCCCATGGCAGAAGGACTCCTGCGACGGGCCCTGCCCGAGGCATTGGAAGAAAAGGTTATCGTGCGCTCGGCCGGGACGCATGCTTTGCATGGCAATCGCGCGCAACCGGAAGCCATCATGGCGGCGGCGGCCCATGGCGCCGATATCAACGACCACCGGGCCAGCGAGCTGGATGCCGCCATGGTCAAGTCCGCGGATCTAGTCCTGGTCATGGAACGTTTTCATTTGGAGCAGATTAACAACCTGTTTTTTTTCGCTGCAAGCACGCCCTCTTACTGGGATCATTCGCACCGGGTTGGACAAACCCGGAAATCGACGACCCCTACGGCCTGCCCTATGCCGCGTATGAAGCCACCGCCCAGGCGATCCTGACCTGTCTACCCGGTGTGATCGCGCATATCGAGCGGCAGGTTGCCAGAAAGGCCGGTTGACAGGCGGCAGGGGAACCATCGGCCAGCAGAGCCTTGTTAACCCGGTTTTCCACATCGACGAAAAAAATGATACCCATCGGATTGGATGACGACCCACAGCCACCATCCGAAGCGTCTCGCCGAAAGGAGCCATGCCCCATGTCCGGCACGGCACGCCGCCTATTCTTCATTATCACCGGAACCACCCGTGGCCTCGGCCGATCGCTGGCGGCAGCCGCCCTGGATCAAGCCGGCAGCCGGGTGGTGGGATTCTCGCGGGCGGCGCCTTTCCTGAAGAACGACCGCCAGCAGAATGTCAGCATCGATCTCAACGACACCGATGCCATCGCTGCGGCCTTTGACCAAATTGCCGTGGATCGGCAAGAAAACGCGGACTTGGCCCACAGCGTCCTGATCAACAACGCCGGCGTGCTCGATCCGATCGCCCCTGTCGCCGACTGCGACGATCGCCTGTTGGCCGAAAATATACGGGTCAACCTGACGGCGCCACTGCTCCTTACGCGCCATTTCTTTCACTTCGCCAAGGGGCTGCCCGGCCGCAAATGGATCGTCAACATCACCTCGGGTGCCAGCCAGGCCCCCTACCCCGGCTGGGCGGCATATGGCGCCGCCAAGGCCGGTCTGGACCTGGCCACCCGCACCATGGCTTTGGAATTCGCCAGTATCGACCCCGCCTTCGCCGTCTGCGCGGTTGCACCGGGCACCGTGGACACCGACATGCAGGCCAGAATCCGGCGCTGCAGCCACCAACAATTTCCCCAGGTGGATAAATTCATCGACCTTAAGGCCAACGGGGGATTGACGCCACCGTTTCAGGCCGCCAGGCGACTGATCAAATCGCTGTTGGCCGGCCGGTTTGAAAACGGCGGCCGCTATGATCTGAGAACCATGCACCCGGCTTGATGGGCGGGGTTAAGGCGTGGTGGCGGAAACGGGTCTGCCGAAGCCGCGCAAGAAAGGAAGGTCAAATGGCCACCGGCGCCTGCGGCGTCAACTGCGACGTCTGTCAACTCAATCTTTTGGGTCACTGCAGTTCCTGCGGTCCCGGCCGAAGCGACCTGGCCGCGACCAAAAGCGCTACCCAGAAACGCATTCTCGGTTATCCGTGCGCGATCCTCGAATGTGCCCGGCTCAACCACATCGACTACTGTCCCCGGGATTGTTCGAGCTTTCCGTGTGACAACTTCAGCACGTCCCAATACCCTTACGGCAAGGCCTTTCTGGAAATGCAGGCACGCCGACGCAACCAGGGCCCGCCGAATGTCGACCCGGCAGCGCCCCATCCAGATCCCCGCCACGTTGTGGGATCGTCTGGGAGAACGCGAAGCCCCTGCCGTGGCCAATTTTACCCTGACCGACATCGATCTCGCCACGGGCAACCTGCGTTTCCATTTTCTCAACCAGGAAATTCTCGTGGACCCGCCCAACCGATGTCTGCGGGTAAAAGGGGAGCACGGATGGCAGCCGTTTTCCATCACACTGCTCGAATTGACCGTTCTGGAGTATTTTGGGCGCGTGGATCGCCTGCTTCCCCTGGGTCGGGAAATGGTGGGGCCCGACGATCTGGCCGATGCCCACTACTTCAGCGGACGGGGCCAGTTCAACACCGCCGCGCTTTTGGCCCGTTACGGCGACGATCCCAACGGGTTCGCCGCCGTGGGACGCCATCTGGGCGGCCAACCGGCCGCCATGGGCGACGTGGCCTTCCAGATCCATCCCTTTCCACGGATTCCGATCTACTACCTGCTCTGGTTGGGAAGCGGAGAGTTCCCTCCGCGCATATCGATTCTCTTCGACCGCTCCATCGAAACGGCGCTGTCCGCGCCGGCCATCTGGAGTCTGGTAACCCTCTGCAACTACTTCCTGCTCCGGGGTTTTGCCTGACGACCGGCGCCATCAAAGGGTCAGGGTTTCGCCCACATGCGGCACGACGGCGGTATAGCCGGCCTGGTTGAGCTGCTGGGCAAAGGCCAGGCTCTGGTCCTCCTCGCCGTGCACAACGGCGATCCGTTTGATCTTCAAGCCCGACGCCTTGAGAAATCGCAACATCTCATGCCGGTCACCGTGGGCGGAAAATCCGCCGATCTTAACCACGCGGGCCTTGAGGGGATACTCCTTGTTGAGAATCTTGACGATGGGCGGCTCACCGCTGCGACCGGAGGCCTCGTAGGCGGTGCCCATCTCCATGATACGGCGCCCCAGGGTGTGATTGGCCATGTAACCCACGATGAGAATCGTGTTTTTGGGATTGTGGATCTTGTAACGCAGATGGTGCAGAATACGCCCGGCCTCACACATCCCCGACGCGGAGATGACAATATGGGGTTTTTCCTCGCGCATGAGCGCCATGGAGGCCTCGACGCTCTCGACAAACTGCGCCTGCCGGAAAGAAAAAGGATTCTTGCCCTGCTGCAGGAAAGTCTCGTGGGTCTCGCGGTCGTAGACTTCCGGATGCTCGCCGAACACCTTGGTGATGTTGGTGGCCAGGGGTGAATCCACATACACCGGCATGCGGGGAACCTCGCCGCTGTCATACAATTCATGGATCACATAAAGCAGTTCCTGCGTACGGCCGTAGGCGAAGGAGGGAATCAGCACCGTGCCGCCCTGGTCGAAGGTCTCGTTGAGAGCCTTTTTGAGACGCGGCCGCAAGTCGACAACCGGTTCATGGTCCCGGTTGCCGTAGGTACTTTCCATGATCATCAGATCCACCACCTGGCCGTCGGCCTCGAAATGGCTCGCCGGATCCCGTAGAATCGGCTTGCCGTAGCGACCGATATCACCGGAGAAACAGACCGTCCGGCGCTGGCCGTTGACATTGCTGTGAATCATGACGACCGCCGAGCCGAGGATATGACCGGCCTCGTAGAGGGTACAGGTCGTCTTTTCACCCACGGTCACCGGGTCGCGATAGGGGATGCCTTCAAAGGATTTCAGCGCCTGCTCGGCGTCTTCGATGGTGTAGAGCGGCTCCACGCCTTCCAGGTGGAAGCGTTTGATGTATCCGTTGATCACCTCCGCATTGAGCCCGTGCTTGTTCTTTTTCAGCAAGGCCTTGATCTCCTGGAGGTCCCGCTTCCCGCTTTTGCCGATCTCGCCGGGTCGCATCTGCGAGAGCGCCGAACGGACGGTTTTGTAGTTCAGATACTCGGCGTCGCTCTCCTGAATATGCGCGGAGTCGGGCAAGAGGTAACCGCAGGCATCGGCGGTGGCCCGGGTACAGTAGATTCGGCCGGCAAAGCCAGCGCGCGTCATCAGCGGAATCCGCCCGGAATGATCGATATGGGCGTGGGAGAGCACCATGTTGGTGAGAATCCGGGGATCGAAGGGCAGCACCCGGTTTTTCTCGCCGGTGGTTTTGCGTCGTCCCTGAAACATGCCGCAATCCAAAAGGATCCTATCGTTATCCGTGCACAAAAGGTGCATCGATCCGGTCACTTCCCTCACCGCGCCATAAAATGTCACATGCATGTGTATGCTCCTTCTCTCATCTTCAGCTTGATTCGGCCACGCCAGCCTAAAATGGGAATATCGGTCATCCCGCCCAAAAAGACAAGGTTCAACGGCAGGCCGTCCGGAACAATGGGCATCGAATAAAAAACCGTCACCCCAAAAACCGTCGTCCCAGGCATGGCCAGCGGCCTCACCCACGGATATGGGAATGCGGATTTGACGTTTCGGCCGTGGATCGGCTACATAGGACCTCAACCGGGCGACGGGGATATTCTTTGACAGAAATCGCCCTAACAGCCCTTTCCGTTGAATATTCGACACGCATACAGTGAGTTTAGCATGCTTACCCTGACCAAAGCGGCCCACTACGAAGAAGAGATCAAAAAAAGCCGGTTCATTGTCCGGGCAACCCCCGTTGACCGGCCCGAGGCGGCCATGGCTTTTCTGGAAAGTATCCGCGAGGAGCGCGCCACGCATCACTGCTGGGCCTTTCGCATCGATCCGCGATACCGGTTTTCCGACGACGGCGAGCCGGGCGGAACCGCCGGTCGGCCCATCCTGAATGCCATCGAACGGCAGGATATCGACCGGGTGATGGTGGTCGTGATCCGGTACTACGGCGGTATCAAGCTCGGCGCCGGCGGCCTGGCCCGGGCCTATGGCGGCTGTGCGGCCAAATGCCTGCAGGCGGCGACCCTGGTTCCGGTGGTGGTCCGCGCCACCATGCGGTTGACGGCCGGCTTCGCCCATGTGGGCGCCATCTACCCGCTCATCGAGCAGTTCGGTGCGCAAAAGACGGCCGAGGCCTACACGCCGGACGGTCTGACCATCGACCTGCGCGTCGATCAGGAAATGTGTTCCTCCTTGGCCACCGCGTTAAAGGACGCCAGCGGTGGACAGATCGGCATCGTTGTTGAGGAAGACAGTGCCGCAGCCCGTTAATGCGAACCGCTTCGATCCCCTGCAATTGGGTCCACCGCCGACCTGCCGTCCCAGCCAAACGCCTGGCGGGAGAAAACTCAGAGACCGGTCAGCACCATTTCCCGGGCATGCCGGCGGGTTTCTGCCGCATCCTTGAAAACTGCAGCCCGCATTCCCTGGTCCAGGATCACGCGAAAGGCGTCCACCAGGCGCGCGTTTACCCGTTCATGGACCGCCGGATGATCTTCGGCGGTTTTCCAGTACAAGGGCGACGACGGCTCGCCGGTCAGGCGCAGTACATCCAGGCAGACCGGCACCATCACCTCGGCCACCCATTCGGCCCGGGGATCGTTCCAGGCGATGCGCGCCTCGAAGCCCAACGCATCGGTGGAAAGGATGCGCCGTTGGCTGTGGTAGCGCTGGTAGCCGGCGGTCCCGCGAAAAACGATCTGCCGGTGGCATAAGAGATTGGCCGTGCGATCCAGCCGATCGAGGAGCCTGTTTTTCTCCAGAAACGCCAGATTGTGGGCCAGATCCGTTACCCCGGCATCGGGCGTGTGCATGAGAAAGCCCACCTCCGGCTCGATTCCCGCCTGCCGGCAAAGGGCGATGGCGCGAGCACTGCTGTCGGCCGAGGCGTGCTTGGAAAGCCTGTCCAGAACGTCCGGACTGCCGCTTTCGATCCCCAGCAGCAAACTCTCCAGACCGGCCGTCGTCATGGCATCGAGCAATTCCACATCCAGATCGCCGGGTCGCGTCTCCATGCCAAACCGGATCTTGAGCTTTGCAAGGCCCGCCATCAGCTCCATCGTTCGCCGGCGTCCGGCACGGCCCGGTCCGACAAAGTTGGGGTCGACGAAGTAGAAACGTCGGTAGCCCTTCTCCATGAGCCATTCCACTTCCCGCAGGATGTTCGCCAGGCTGCGGCCGCGCCATAGGGGGCCGCGATGGTAGAACACCGGGATCGGACAGAAGGCGCACTGGTTGTAACAGCCCCGACTGGCCAGAACGGCAGCGGTATCGGCACCATCCACCGGGCCGGATCCGGGGTGCAGGGGAAAGGCGAAGCGGTCGGGATCGGCATCGGGAGAACGAACAGTTGGCAAGCGGACCGCACCGCTGTCGTGGAAGGCCAGTCCGGCCACGTGGCGCCATTCGCGCTTGACGACGAGGGCCGCGGCCAATTGGGTCAAGGTGTGTTCACACTCGCCCACGCACACCGAATCCACCGCCCGACAGAGCGACAAAAGCGGCTCAAAGGCCAGGGAAGCAAAGAAGCCGAACAGATTGATGTGCGTGAAGGGCAGGCGCTGCTTGAGATTAGCGATGAATTCGAGCAGCCTTGGCGTATGCTCCCAGAAGTAGACCGCATTGATGGACAAAAGGTCCGGTGCCAGGGAAAGGATACGGCAGTAGGTTGCATAGAAATCGAGCCCTTGGTTGACCGCGTCCAGATAGGTGACCGGCCGCCCCTCGGCTATCAGGGCGGCGGCGGCATAGCGCCCCATGAGGCACGACCACAGGGGCGTATTGGCGATATCGTTGAAATGCTCCCGGGAGGGGATGCGGGGATGGTCGAGAATGCAGATCCGCATGGGGGTCACCGTGTCGGTTGGGCCGTACCGGCCAAAAGACGGTCCATTCCCAGGCGGTCGAAAACCATCGCCCGATGGCACAAGGCTTCCAGGCGGTGGCGCACGTGGGCCGTGGCCGGTGGATCGTAGTATACCGGGTAGAACAGATCCTGATCGGCCGCAAGGATGCCGCGCCGGATCAGCTGCCGGGTCAAAGGCGCCTGGGGGTACAAACGCACCGTGTTGAATACCACGCGCCCAGGTTGGCCGCCGGTGCGTGGATCGTCAGCAGCCGCTCGAGGTTTGCACGCGCTTCTTCGAAATGGGCGGATCGATCCTCTCCGGGCAGGTTGACCAGAACGTGCTGCACGGTGAGAATCTTATGCCTGGCCGTCACCCGCGCCGCCGCCAGAATTTCTTCTATTCCCATGCGCTTTTGCAAAAGGGCCAGCCCGTGTTCGGTAAGCGCGTCGGCGCTGAAGTAGATCGCCGCCAGACCGGCCTCCCGGGCCAGGCCGGCAGTCCTGTCGTCCAAATCGTCTTCGCGGAAAAAACCGGTCCAGGCGACATCCAATTTACGCTGCCGCAGATGGTCGCATAGCGCGATGAAATGATTTTTGGGGCGATTGACCACCGGATCGGTAAAATGGAACAGGCCGATACCGTGTTCTTCCTTCAGCCGCTGCATCTCGTCCACGATCCGCTCGGGCGCGCGCAGGCGAAACCGTCGCCCCCCCAAAAACGGATAGAGGCAGTAGCCGCAGGCCAGGTCGCAGCCGCGCTTGCCCTCGATGCCCATGGCGGCCACATAGGCATTCCGGCCGCCGTAGGCTCCTGGCGCAAATGTCGTGGTGTCGGGCCATGGGAGCGTATTCAGGTCAATCGCCGCACCCTCCGGATTCTGCTTGATTTCTCCGTCCGCCCGATAGACCAGGCCATCGATGGCGGCCGGATCGAAGTTGGCGGCAATGAGATGGGAGAAAACCCGTTCCCCCTCCCCCACCAGACCGGCGTCGATCTCGGGGATCTCGGCCATCAGGCGCCGGGCGAACATGGAGAAGGCCGGACCGCCGGCAAGTATGCGCGCCGTCGGCGCCAGCCGACGCACCATGGCGGCGGTGGTTGCCAGGGAGGAAAGATAGGACGTCTGATGGCCGGCCAGGGGATCGATGTTGCGAAAGGAGAGCGCCACCACCTGGGGCTTGAAGCCCAGGACCGTCTCCTTGAGAACCGGCCAGGGGTCGGGAGAAAGGTTCATGTCCAGGCAGCACTTCTCATCTTTTGGTGGCACCAGGGTGCTCAGGCGGGCAAGCCCGACGGGGTAGACCTTCTCGCCGGCCCCCAGATGGGAGGTCGGGCACTGGATCAAAAGAATTTTCATTGCAGCAGGATCATCCCCATATATTTCACGTAGCGTCCGGGTTGGGCCACCGGCTCCAGGGAAAAGCCCGCCGCCCGGGCCGTTGCGTACACATCGATGCCCGAGCCTTCCATGGAGGGCCGTGCCCGGTCGGGGTGGCGGCAGGAACCGTCTTCCGGGCATTGCGGGCAGACCGGACAGGGTCCGGCGCCAAAGGCCAGGGTCTTGTGCAAGCCGGCCAGAAACGCTTCCCGCTCCAATGCCAACAGCTGGTCGTGAAAGGCCCTGCCCGGCGGCGCGCCTTCCACCACCAGGGCCCAGCCGTATTCGCCCAGCATGCGCTCCAGGGTTTCAAGGTCGATTCCCCCGGGCGGACACATGGCGTTCCGGCCATAACCGGCGCAACCGAAACGACATTTCTCGCGGGGCCAGGCGGCCGTGCGGATCCGATCCGTGGAGATCAGCCGGGCCTGGGCAAATCCCAGCCGCCGGGCGGCAAGCACCCAGCGATCGAGGGCTGTATCCGCGCGTCGTTCCGGTGGGATGAGATCGCCGATCCGGTCGGACCGTCCGGCCAGCAACAGTGTGCTGTCGCTTGTCAAATCGCAGGTGATCGTATTCGTCATCCCGGCCCCGTGCAGCCATTCGCAGACCCGTTCGGCCGGCTGGCAGCCACCGTCGAAGGTGTTGAGCAGCATGTTAAGGTCATACAGGGCGCCTTGTGGGGTCTTCGGCCGGCACGGTCGGGGAAGTAATCGTGAATCAGCAGAACCCCGTCCGGGGCGGTCAGGGCCGCCGCCTTTTCGAGCAGTTGCCGGGCCGTATCGGCAGCATAGGCATGCAGGAAATTACTCAGCACCACCATGCCGAAGGTGGCCTTTCCGTCAAACCGGTGATGGCGAAAATCGCCTTCGATCACCACGATCTCCTGCCAAGCGGTTGCCTGGGGATAGAGCCGGCGGGCCGCCGCGATCACTTCGGGCAAATCCAAGAGAACGGCGTCGGCATGACGGCCCCGGGCCGCCTGGGAGCGTACCAGGGCCCGGCACACCGCTCCGGCGCCTCCGCCCACATCCAGGATCGGGCCGTTCCAGGCATCGGGCACAAGCAGGGCAGTGATATCGTCGGCTTTGAGACGCGCCAAGCGATCCATGGCGCGCACGTAATGCGCGTTACGGGTGGTGTAGTCGCTGTCGGCTGTCAATCGGTCGGCGGCAACCGGCCGGTCCGGCAGGGCCACCCGCTCGGTCAGGCCGGACCAGCCGGTCTGCATGTACTTGCGGTAGAGAATGAAATCGCCCATGTAATCCGGGGCGCCGGGGACCAGAAAGCGCCTGGCCAATTGGCTGTTGACCCGGTCATCGTCCTCCCCATGGATCAAGGCCATGCGTTCAAGGGCATTGAGCAGCCGGTTCAGTTCGTCCGGTTTGCACATCGCAGCCGCAGCCAGATCCGCGACTTTCGTGCATCCGTTTTCAATCCAGCCGAACAGATCCAGCTCGACCGCGCTGAACAGCACCTGGGCGTACCAGTATCCGGTGGCGATATCCTCCAGATACTGGAAATCCCAATGGGCCGGGTCGCTGTTCAGAAAGGGCACGCGATTGAATGCTGGATGGTTTTCACTCATGCGGATGGATCGGTTATTTTTTTTTTGCGCGTCGGTGATGGCGACTTCCTCGAACGTCTTGATATCGGCCAGCACCCGGGTCGACGCATCGAGCAGTTCCATGGCCACGGCCGCGCCGGTGCCCTCGCCCAGACGGAACCTGAGGTCTATCAGGGGTTCGACGCCCAGGCGGTCGTGCATGAAGACGTGTCCCGCCTCGACGCTGCGGTGGCTGGCAAAAAGATACGCCTTGGCCGCCGGAGCCAGTTCGCAGGCGATCAGCGCACCGGCGGTGGCAATGAAGCCGTCGCACACGACGGGAATTCCCGCTGCTGCGGCACCGATCACCAGGCCGGCCAAGCCGCCGATCTCGAAGCCGCCCACCTTGGCCAGCACATCCAAGGGGTCCGTGGGGTCCGGCCGGTGCATGTCCAGGGCCTTTTCGATGACCCGGATTTTGTTGGCCAGGGCCGTATCGTCGATGCCCGTGCCCCGCCCGGTGAGTTTTTCCACGGAAATGCCCGAGAAGGCGGCGATAACCGCCGAGGATGGCGTGGTGTTGCCGATGCCCATGTCGCCGGTCCCCAAAATATCCAGCGGCCCCTGGGCAAGCAGTTCGTTGACGATCTCGATGCCGGCGGCAATGCTCTGTTCGGCCTGCTCCCGGGTCATGGCCGGCCCGCGGGCGAAGTTGGCCGTGCCCTTGGCCACCTTTTTGTGAAAGATGGGCAGCTCGGGGTCGAAGTCGTAATTGACGCCCAGGTCGGCGGCGATCACCCGCGCGCCGGCATGCTTGCCCAGCACATTGATGGAGGCACCGCCATTGACGAAGTTGAACACCATCTGGGGGGTCACCTCCTGGGGAAAGAGGCTCACCCCCTCCTCGGTCACGCCATGGTCGCCGGCGCAGGTGACAATCACCTTGTGAGACAAATGCACGTCCAGGGTACCGAAAATGGCCGCCAATCGTGCCGAGACATCCTCCAGCAACCCCAGGCTGCCCGCCGGCCGGGCCTGGTCGGCCAATCGTTGCCGGGCCTGGGCATAAACAGTTTCGTTCAGCGGCTTTATCGCGGCAATACTTTTCTCAATCAGATCCATACGTTTCTCCATCTTTGCAAATCGACAGAATACCTTCCATTGGCATTCGGATTTTGCCATTTTTCTCTTAAGGGCGTGCTTTACCCACGAACCGAGATTTTATCTCCCGAAATATCTTTCTTGAACACTTCCATGCCCTTTTTCATGGCGCAGAAGTCGCCACACATGGTGCAGGTTTCCGACTGCCCCGGCTGCCGGCTATCACGGATCGCCTTGGCCACCTTGGGAAAAAGCAGCAGTTCCTGCAGATCGTCCCAGCGCATGTCGCGCCGGGCCATGGCGGCCTGCCGGTCGCGGTCGCGGCGCTCGGGGTATTTGCTCAAGTCGCCGATGTGCACGGCCAGGCGGGTTACGCGCACC
>NZ_BBCC01000178.1 GCF_001311845.1 Desulfosarcina cetonica JCM 12296
GTTCGGCACCGGCCGCGTCCCCAAGCCCGGCACCGGTGGCCAAGCAAGGCGCCGTGCTGGCACCCATCCCGGGACTCATCATCCAGGTCTCCGTTCAGGTCGGGGATTCGGTGGTGGCCGGTCAGACCGTTGCCATCATGGAAGCCATGAAGATGGAGAACAATCTGGTTGCTCCCGTGGATGGGGTGGTTGCGGAGATCCGGGTGCAGAAAGGCGCCGAAGTGAACACCGGCGATCTCATCATGAACATTGGGTAGGTGATGGCGGCGGCGCCGGCAGGCGCCATCCGGCTGCGTTGATTTTGATGTGTGCTTACAACCGTAAAAAATAGTCATGAAAAACGGGATCAGCGGTCAGCTCCGGATGGAAGGTGGTGGCCATCCGACACCCTTGGCGTACGAATACCGGTTCCCCGTCGCGTGTCGCCAGCACGACGACCGTCGGTTGGATGGCCGTGATTCGCGGGGCGCGGATGAAGATCGCGGGAAAGCCCGGCCGATCGAGGATCGGCACGTCCAGGGGATGAACGTCGCTGGCATCCTGGCGGCCGTAGGCGTTGCGCCGCACCGTCACGCCCAGTGACCCCAGGATGCCTGGACCCGTGTCGACGGTTTGCGCCAACAGGATCGCCCCGGCACAGACGCCCCAGACGGGCATGCCGGCGGCGATGCGCTGTTTCAGGGGCGCCACCAGGCCGAAGGCCTTCAGATACATGGCCATCACCGTGCTTTCCCCGCCGGGAATGATCAGCCGGTCGATGGCCGCCAGATCATCGCGCTCGCGGACGATCCGATGGGGACAGCCCAGCTGGTCAAGGTGCTTGCGGTGATCCAGGAAGGCCCCCTGGAGACCGAGCAGACCGACGACCATGCTACCACCCCCGCTCGGCCAGGCGGGTCTCCAGGCTGGCGATCTCCTGACCCGGCATGGGATCGCCCAGGTTCTTGGAAATCTCCAGCAACCGGTCCGGTTGCTCAAAGTGGATCACTGCCTGGACGATCGCCTGGGCCGTGCGTTCGGGATGCTGGGACTTGAAAATCCCCGAACCGACAAACACGCCGTCGGTACCCAGCTGCATCATCAGCGCCGCATCGGCCGGCGTGGCCAGTCCGCCGGCGGCAAAGTTGACGATTGGCAGGCGCCCCGCCGCGCGGGTTTCCGCGACCAATTCCACGGGTACGCGATAGGCCTTGGCCTGCGCCTCGAGCTGCGCGTCATCCATCGACTGCAACGCATCGATTTCGCATGTGATGGCCCGCATATGCCGCACGGCCTCGACCACATTGCCCGTCCCGGCCTCGCCCTTGGTGCGGATCATGGATGCCCCTTCGTCCATACGGCGCAGGGCCTCGCCCAGGTTGCGCGCGCCGCACACGAAGGCACGCGGAACTGGCGCTTGTCCACATGGAACTCCTCGTCCGCCGGGGTGAGCACTTCGCTCTCGTCGATGAAATCCACGCCCAGCACCTCGAGAATGCGCGCCTCCATGAAGTGGCCGATGCGCACCTTGGCCATCACCGGAATGGAGACGGCCTGCATGATGCGCTCGATCATCTCCGGTGCGCTCATGCGTGCCACGCCGCCCTGTTTGCGCAGGTCGGCCGGCACCCGTTCCAGTGCCATGACCGCGCAGGCGCCGGCGGCTTCGGCGATTTTGGCCTCTTCAGGTGTGGTGACGTCCATGATGACGCCGTTCTTGAACATTTCGGCAAAGCCCCGGTTGACCGGTTCGCGTTCTTTTCCGATGGGTTGCATGGGGGTTGGTCCTCCTTTATCGGGTGTGCTATAAAAGCGCTATCGAAGACGCCCTTTTTGTATTGTCATAGTACAATTAATAAAATGTACTATGACTGTCAATACAAATAACCATCGGGAAGGCCATGGCCCTATACGAAGAGATTGCCGCGCAGATTCGGACGCAGATTGTTTCCGGTGTGTATCCACCGGGCAAGCGGATTCCCTCGATCCGCCATTTCGCCGACCATTTCGGGTGCAACAAGCTGACCGTGCAGCGAGCCTTCGAGCGCTTGACCGCCGATGGGCTTTTGGAGAAGATCGTGGGCAGCGGCTCCTATGTGAAATTCCCGGAAACGATCCAAGCGGCCGGCGAGGTGTACGACCTCTCCACCGATTACCTTTCGGAGTCGTTCTTTCCCCATGGGGTTGCCGGCGCATTTTCCAGGAGATCTTCGCGCGCGACAAGGGGGCCGCCTTTGCCGCGGCACCCATTGCCGGCGACCCATCGCTGATCGAGGTCCTGGGCCGCTTTTACCGCCTGCCCACGCGGCGCATGCTGGTGGTTTCCGGGGCCCAGCAAGGACTCGATCTGGCGGCCAAGGTGTTTGCCGCGCGCATACCGGACAACATCCTTTTCGAGGATCCGACCTATCCCGGGGCGATCTCCCTTTTCAAGGCGCGCCATTTCATCCCCTTGGATCATGCCGGTCCGCGCATCGGGGAACTTCAGGCGCGCCTGGCCGACGGCATTCGCCTTTTCTACACCATGCCGGCGGTGCACAACCCCACGGGCATTTCCTACACGGCGGCCCGCCAGGAGGCCGTGGCCCGGCTGGCCGAGGCCCATGGGGTGTTCATCATCGAGGACAGTTATCTCTCCGAGTTTGCCGATGACACGCGACCCCGTTTCGTGGATATCGCCCCCGAGCAGACCATCTATATCAAGTCCCTTTCCCAGACCACCGTGGCCGGCCTGCGCCTGGGATTCATGGTGGTGCCGTCGCGCCTTTACGACCGCTTCATCCATGCCAAATACACGTCCGACATCGGTTCCAACGGTCTCATGCAGAAATTCTTCGATGCCTTCGTGCGGGGTGGTGATTACCAGCGGTTTCTGGACGCGACGGCCGCCCGCATGCAGCGCCGCAAGAACCGCCTGATGGATCTGCTCGCCCCGATCGGTGCCCTCACGGTGGCGCCGGACCAACAGGGCGGCAGCCTGTGGGTAAAAAGCCGCACTGGCCTGAACCTGCCCCATGTGCCCTGGGCGCCCGGGCGGCAGTTCTCCTTTAATCCGGCCATGGAGAATTGTTTCCGAATTTCGTTTATGTCGCTGGATGATGCGGACTTCACACGTGCGCTGGATTATCTGGTCGATATTCTGGGGCCAATGGGGCGGTAGCGAGGGAGAACAACAAAAGGGGCCCTTTGGGGGCCCCTTAGCAGGATCAGATAGCGGTAGCCGGATTCGGCCTACCGGTTGTCTGGGTTCAGGCTGGACCAGGGATGGATTTTGTAGTTGTGCACTTCGATGGTCGGTTGCCCGCCCTTGTCCATCACCGTTCCGCGGACTTCGACCTTTTTGCCGATCAGCGTTTGAACGTCCAGGCCCTCACCGGAATTGGCGATGTTGAAAGCCTTGCCATGGTTGTCCACCAGCTGACTGTTGCTGGTGACGATTCCCCTAATATCGGCGTTGTCGGTATAATTCCCCGCATAGCTGGTTCCGAAAAGAATAAACGTTGCTGCCAATGCGATTGCCAAAGTCGACCAAATATTGATTTTCGTATTCATGGTGATTCTCCTTTGTCAGGGACACTGTCGCGATTTTCCAAGGCAGTGTGTGTCGTTAAAAGGGTCGTTTCTCCGATTTTTGTTTGGCGCCGGTCGGGAAACGACCGAAGCCGTTCGGCGTCGCGTTTGCCTTTGTGACAATGGCATTAAGCACGAAGCGGGCCAAAGTTGAAATATTTATAAATTAGTTATGATATCATGTTGTTAGTAAAAATGGACGAATGCCTGGTTGACTGAAGTGAAGGAAAAACCCTACAAAATAAAGTCAGCGGCTTTTGAATAGATGACAACCTGCTGATATTACAGCGCCGATATTGGAGGATAACCCATACAGGGGGGCTCACCGATGGGCCGCCAGAAGATGTCGGTCAGTGATCAGGGATGTTCGTTTTTTCAATGATCCGTGGGTATTATGAGCAATTCCGGCCAGCGCGCTCGCATCCCCATGGAATCCTGTTTATATTTCAATGAAAATGCATGTGGAATCGACGATAGCAGCTCTGCCGAAAGCCTGTGCGCAAGGCAATCCAGCCGGCCAGGCGCACCGGATTGAAAACCTGCAACCACCAGGAGACGTCCATGACCATCTTCAAGCGCCTTACCGCCGGCTACCTGATCATCATGGTCATGGTGCTCATTTTCGGCGGGTACGTGGCCTATCAAATGAATCATCTGACCCGTATCATCCATAAGGCAGCGGGTGTCGACAGCGAGACCATCCAGACCGTCGAGGCTCTGTCGACCCGGCTTCAGCTTCTGGTCAGTATTGAAAAGAAATACTGGCTTTCCAAGGAAAAGGATTTCTACGACCTCTTCTTCAAACGTTGCCACGAATTCCAGGACCAGCTGAAGGACCTGGCCAAGTTGACGACCGAGGCCCATCTGGCGGCACCCGTCAAAGAGATCCTGACGCTGAGCCAGTCCTATCTGGAGGGGGTCGCCCGGGCGGACACCCGAAACGAAGGGATGCCCTCCGAGGCTTATAAAGCAGACCGCGATGACTTGATCGATGCGTTGTTGATCCATCTGGACGATCTCTACCAGTCGGCCAGACAGATTCGTGAGCAAAGGATCAAGGAATCGGAACAGATCAGTACCAATGTTCTGCAGGTGACCCTCGGGCTGGCCGCCGCGTGCATCCTTTTAGGACTATCCGTGTCGTTTGTGACCACCCGTCAAATCGTCAGTCCTATCAAATTGTTGCAGCAGAAGACGCGTGATATCGCCGTCGGCAATTTCGTCAAGATCGAAGACTTAAAGGCTCCGCAGGAGATCCACCACCTGGCCGAGGATTTCAACGCCATGAGTGAGCGCCTCCGGGAACTCGATACGCTGAAGGAGGATTTCGTCAGCCATGTTTCGCACAATCTCAGGACGCCTTTGACCGCCATTTGGGAGGCGTCGGACATGCTCATCCGGGGGACCTTCGACAACGATCCGGAAAGCCGGGCGGAGCTTTTGACCATTGCTCGCGACGAGTGCAAGCGGCTGATCGAATCGGTCAACCGGATCCTCGACCTCTCGCGGATGGAGGGCGGCATGATGGATTACCGCTTCGTCTCCGTTGACCTGGACGCATTGATCCACGATGCCGTCGAAAAGCTCAATCCCATCGCCTGTGCCAAACAGATCACCTTGACCATCGATTCCCCGCCGGATTTGCCGCTGATCCTGGCCGATGCCGATCAATTGCTGCAATTGATGGATAATTTGATCGGCAATGCGTTGAAGTTCACCGATGCCCACGGGCGCGTCAGCGTGACGGCCGCTATTCCGCAACCCAACGACGGCCTCATCCAGGTGGCCGTCAGCGACAGTGGGTGTGGCATCGAAACGGCTAACCTGGAAGATATTTTCAACAAGTTCAGGCGCATTGAACACGGCCGGGATACGGTCAGGGGCACGGGGTTGGGATTGGCGATCGCCAAGCACATTGTCGCCGCCCACGGCGGTACCATCTGGGTGGAGAGCGAGAAAGGCAAGGGCAGTACATTTTACTTTTCCCTGCCCCATGCTTAACTTTGTCAAATAAAAACACCCGCCCGGATAGCGATTGTGAAAGTTTACGAAAACGGGATACCGATCGCCGCCACCGAATGACCATCGGATGGTCCAGTGCATCGGATACCCCTGCCATGTGTTGAGGATAAGGAATGAGCAAAGCCGGAAGACGTCCTGCAGAGATCACCCTGTTGACCGTCGACGACGACCCGAGCATCTTGCGGGTGATGGGCTTGCGCCTGGGATCCAAGGGCTATCAGGTCCTGTCCGCCGCCGATGGGCGCAAGGCCCTGGAACTGGCCCAAGCAAGCGATGTCCACCTTGCCGTGATCGATCACAAACTCGATGGCGAAGACGGCGTGGAGCTGATGGAGAAGCTGCGTCAGCATCACCCGGACCTGCCGGTGATCATTCTCACCGCCTACGGAACCATCGGTAACGCCGTCGATGCCATGCAGCGCGGCGCCTGCACGTACATGACCAAGCCGTTCGATGGCGAACAGCTGGTTAAACAGATCGAAGGATGCCTGGAAAAACAGCGTTTGGCGCCGGGATCGGCATCCGACGGTCCGGCCGTCGATCCACCCGTGGAACCTTCGGCGGCTTTCGGTCCGGTCATCGCCAAAAGCCGTGTGATGAAGGCCGTGTTGGCCAAGGTGGCCCAAGCGGCCAGAAGCGAAGCCAATGTCTACATCGAAGGAGAAAGCGGTACGGGCAAGGAGATGGTGGCCCACTCGCTGCATGCGGCCAGCCCGCGCAAGGATGGTCCCTTTGTGGCTGTCAACTGTGCCGCGATTCCGGAAAGCCTTCTGGAAAGCGAGCTGTTCGGTCATGTAAAAGGCGCCTTCACCAGTGCGGATCGGCAGCGCGAGGGCCTTTTTTGCCCGTGCCCAAGGCGGCAGTTTTTTTCTGGACGAAATTTCCGAGCTGCCCATGTCCATGCAGGTCAAACTGCTGCGGGTTTTGGAAGAACGCGAGTTTTACCCGCTGGGCAGCAGCCGCAAGGTCAAAATGGATGTCCGCTTCATCAGTGCCTCCAATCGCGACCTGGAACAATGGGTGGGCGAGGGGCACTTCCGCGAGGATCTGTACTACCGCATCCATGTGATTCCCATCTCGCTGCCGCCGCTGCGAAAGCGCAAGGCGGACATCCTGCCGCTGGCGAACAGCTTCCTCGCCACCTTCAGCCAGGCCAGCGGCAAGTCCGTGCGGGAGATCTCCCCGGCGGCGTTGGATAAGCTCTTGGCCAACGACTGGCCGGGCAATGTTCGAGAGCTGAAAAACGTCATGGAATATGCGGTCGCCATGGCCACGGGGGCGGTGGTGACACCGGAGCTGATTACCGGTGCCATGACCCGTAAGGATGCGGAGCCGCCGTCCTTGAGCCATGCCAAGGATAAATTTGAAAGGGAGTATCTGATCGAACTGCTTGAATTGAATCATGGCAATGTGAGCCAGGCCGCGAAAATGGCCGGTAAGTATCGCGCCGACGTCTACGGACTGCTGCGCAAGCATGGGTTGAATCCGGTGGATTTTCGCCAACGTAAAACGCCCACGCGCGGCAGCTGATGTCCCCCGAGATCGCGGCTCAATCCATTATGGATGACAAGAGGACCGATCCAATGACCGATTTGAAAAGAACCGTCACCACCTACGCCGTTTTTGTCTTGGTTGTCATTTTGTTCACCGCCTGTGCCACCCCTGCTACGGAGAGGCCTGCGGCCCGGACCGACAGATTCAGCGACCTGCCGGCCTTGCTGAGCCCGCCGGCCGATGCGCCGGACTACAAAGCGCTGACAGACTACAAGGACGATTACGAGGCCTCGGCCCACAGCGCCAGCATCGACTACCTGAACGCCAATCCCAAGCTGGTGCAACGCATTCAGAACGACCTGGGCTGCAAGGAGATTCAATGGCGGCTATCGGGTATTTCTCACCGCGTGCTCTACGCACCCGAACGGCGTAAAAAGGTCGCCGGACTGTTTACGGATTACTGTCAGGAGGCCATCACGGATACGCTTCATCGGACCGGGCTTGCGAATCCCTACCACTCGATTAGCGCGCCGGATCAGGTGGCGCCGTGTGATTCGACCGATCCCGGGGTCAACGCCATCATCGTGCGCGATCTGGCCCGTGAATACGAGGCACACTACCGGTTCAGCGGCGCCACTCAGAAAACGATCGATGTCGATCTTTCCGGACGCATTCCGCTCAATGAAGTCGGTTCCTATGTCAGCTATCTGGAATATTCTCCCGCGGAGCACCGCTGGCGTTTTACCCATGACCATCAAACGGTCTGGAAATGCACCGCCCAAAACCCCTATACGGTGCTCATGACGCCGCTCGAGGAGACCCTGCACATCTCTCTGAGAAAATATACGGAAAGGGCCATTCTGGCATCCCTGGACGCGGAAAAGGCGCCGGCTTCGGCGGAAACGGTCCAAGCCACCGTCGATGACTGGCTGGCCGTGGAAGAGGCTGTCGTGGGCGGGCTGGTCTACAAGCTGGCGCCCGACGTGGTCCTCAAACGCGTCCCCGGTCTTTCCCCGGATTTGATTCAGGCGGATATCGCCACCAAAACCCAATTCAAGAAATATCGCATGTTGCGCAACGGCATCGACTGGGTCGAGAAGCATGGGCTCAAGGAGAGCATCCACCGCTACCAGCAGGATCCAGCGGCCGTTCGTGACCGGTTGATAACGGATTCCCCGCACTGTACGACCGATTCCCACCCGCCTGGTAAGGGTGCCTGATGCGCTGTGCCGGAGTTGCGTGCAAAGAAAGGAAAGCAAATGGGTAGAACATTGAAAGGTCTCATTGCCGTCGGCCTGGTGTACTTCCTCTTGGCCGGAACCGCCATGGCCGAGAAGGTGCTGCGCATCCCCAATCTCGAGGATCCCAAGACCGCGGACTGCCAGACGACCTTCGAATTTTACATGCTGCCGCTCAACATCTTCGACCGCCTGGTGGAAGCGGTCACCGTGGGACCCGGCAAATCGGAGCTGGTGCCCGGTCTGGCCGAGAAATGGGAAATTTCCGCCGATGGCAAGATCTATACCTTTCACCTGCGCAAGGGGGTTCTGTTCCACAATGGGGAGGAACTCACCGCCGCCGACGTGGTCTACACCTTCGACCGCATGCTCAACCCGGCGACCAAGGCCCTGAACACCGCCATCCTGGACTTCGTTGACGGTGCCACCGAGCGCCTGAACGGCAAGGCCGATGCGGTCAAGGGCCTCCAGGCCATCGACCGTTACACCGTCCGAATCACCTTAAGGGAGGCCTACGCGCCGTTCGTCGCCGTCATGGCCAGCCCCCAGGCGTCGATCTTCAACCGCAAGTTCACCACTGCCGCCGGCGGCCAGTTCGGCCTGACCCCCGAAACCACCTGTGGCACCGGTCCCTTCATCCTGAAAACATACGTGCTCAACGACCGCCAGGAACTGGTGGCCAATGACAAATACTTCCGTGGCCGGCCCAAACTCGACCGTATCGTGGTGCGGGTGGTGGCCGACCCGGAGACCCTGCGGCTCCTGTTCGAGACCGACGAACTCGACGTGTTCGACTGCGACTATGCGATTGCCCAGATTTCCTATTTCTACCAGAGCGAGAAGTGGAAGGACCACATCATAAGCGGCCCGCGCGTGGGGATCTACTACTTCAGCATGAACCAGCGCCTGAAACCCTTTGATGACCTGCGTGTGCGCAAGGCCTTCCAGATGGCCATCGACCGCGAACTGATTCTGGAAAAACAATTTTACGGCAAGGGCAAGATCGAGAACGCCGTCATTCCCCGGGGCCTGGCCTGCTTTTCCCCCGACGGCCCGACGATCAAATACAACCCAGAAGCGGCCAAGGCCCTGCTCGCCGAGGCCGGCTATCCGAACGGTGTCGACATCACCATCGCGCAGGTGAGCAGTTGGAGCGCCAAGTGGCAGGATATCAACCTGATCGTCCAGTCCATGGTCAAGAAGGCCGGTTTCAACGTTACCATCAAGCAAATGGACGAAGCCGCCTACTATGCCACGCGCAAGACCGGCGATGTCGAGAGCTACGCGCAGAACTGGGCTGCCGACTTCAACGATCCGGACAATTTCCTCTATACCTTTTTCAGCGAGCGGGGTACGCTGGTACGTTCGCTCAACAACCACGATCCGGCGGTGTTCAAGGGCATCGACGATGCCCGCACCATGACCGATCCGACCCAGCGCTGCGCACTCTATCGCCAGCTCGAGAACCGCATCGTGTACGAGGATGTTGCCTGGGTACCGCTCTTCAGCCTGGATCACACCTATGTGGTACAGCCGCGGGTGAAGCATTTCGTCGTGCCCTGGAACGGCTGGAGCGACATGAACTACTTCTTGACGGAGGTGGAATAAACTTGCGGGATCGCCGGCCATGCTGAGATACATCCTTCACCGCGTCCTCGTCTCCATCCCCGTGCTCATCGGGATCACGCTGCTTTTGTTTGTGATGCTCAACGTGATCCCGGGAGACCCGGTGGCCCTGATGATGAAAGAGCATGCCAGTCCGGACGTGATCGCGCGGGTGCGAACCCAGATGCACCTGGACGACCCGGCGATCACGCGCTACGTCCGGTTTCTGGCCGGGGCCCTCAAGGGGGATTTCGGCATCTCCTACAAAATCAACCGGCCGGTTACGGGGCTGATTCTCGAGGCTTTCCCCAATACCTTGATCCTGGCCCTGTGCGCCGCCCTGGTGGCCTGGCTGATCGGCATCCCCGCCGGCGTGATCTCGGCGGTCAAGCGCCAGTCCGTCGTCGATCATTTTTTATGGGCTTTTCCCTTTTGGGCGTCTCCATGCCGGTCTTCTGGTCGGCCCTTCTGATGCAGTACATCTTCGCCCTGAAGCTGCATCTTTTGCCTGTGTCGGGTTTTTACGGACCGCGGTATATCGTCCTGCCGGCCATCGTGCTCGGCTGGAGCTCCGCCGGGGTGATCGCCCGGCTGACGCGTTCGAGCCTTTTGGAGGTGATGCGCCACGATTATATCCGCACGGCCCGCGCCAAGGGGCTGCGCGAGGCGCCGGTAATCGTCGGCCATGCCCTGAAGAACGCCCTGCTTCCCGTGGTGACGATCATGGCCATCCAGGTGGCCGGCCTCTTGTCGGGCGCCGTGATTACCGAGAGTGTCTTCGGGATTCCCGGGGTGGGCCGCATCGCCGTGAACGCCATCCAGGCCCGCGACATGCCCCTTTTGCAGGGGGCGATTCTTTTTTCTACCGTGCTGGTGATCGCCGGCAACCTTGTCGCCGATATCCTCTACGCCTTCCTCGACCCGCGCATCCGCTATGCCATGCAGGAGAAATAACCGTTTTGAACCCGCCGATGGAAACCGTTGAACCCTTCCCCGACACCGGTTTGCCCGACGCGGCCGTGGCTGGCGTCCTGGACGATATCGGCCATGCCTTCCGCAACAACCCCTTGGCCATGCTGGGGCTTTGCGCCATCGGCCTCTTGGTACTGGTCGCCCTTCTGGCCCCCTGGATCACGCCCCACGACCCCTATCTGGTCGATTTGAACCAGCGCCTGCTGGCACCCTCGTGGCACCACTGGCTGGGCACCGACAAGTTCGGCCGCGACCTGTTGACCCGCATTCTCTACGGGACGCGCATCTCCCTGATGGTGGGGCTGATTCCCAGCTTTCTCGCCATGCTGATCGGCACGCTGCTGGGCATCGTCAGCGGCTTTTACGGCGGCAAGACCGATTTTGCGATCATGCGTTTGGCCGACGTGATGATCGCCTTTCCCTCATTGCTGCTGGCCATGGTGGTGATGTATACGCTGGGCGCCAGCCTGATCAACATCTTCATCGCCCTGAGCGTCGTGGGCTGGGCCGGGACCGCGCGCGTCGTGCGCGCCCAGACCCTCTCCCTGCGCAACAAGGCGTTCATCGAGGCGGCCCATGCCAACGGCGTGCGCCGGCACGTGATCATGGGGCGGCACATCTTCCCCAATGTTCTGCCGACGCTGATCGTGCTTTTTTCCTTGGGCATTCCCGAGGCGATCATGTGGGAGTCGACCCTGAGCTTCCTGGGTGTCGGCGCCCAGCCCGCCCACCCCCAGCTGGGCCTTTTGGTGGCCAACGGCAAGGCCTATCTCTTCTCCGCGCCGTGGGTGGCCATCGCCCCCGGCGTGGCGATCCTGATCACCGTGCTGGCCTTCAATTTCATGGGCGATGGTCTGCGGGATGCACTGGATCCCTACATGAAGGACTGAACCATGACGTCTACTGCCGAGAAGACGCCGATTCTGCGCGTCGATCACCTTTCCACGCGCTTTCATACCCGGCGGGGCGTCGTGTACGCCGTGGACGGCATCTCGTTTACGGTCGACCGGGGACGCGTGGTGGGGTTGGTGGGCGAGTCGGGCTGCGGCAAAAGCATGACCGCGTTGTCCATCATGGGGCTGGTGCCCTCACCGCCGGGCGAGGTCATCAGCCAGGGGATCGTGTTGAACGGCCATGACCTGGCGCCGCTCTCCTACGATGCCATGTGCCAGGTGCGCGGCAAGGCGATCGCCATGATTTTCCAGGAACCGATGACCGCCCTCAACCCGGTACTCACCGTCGGCCGGCAGGTGGGCGAGGCCATTGCCGTGCACCGGCGTCTGGGCCGGGCCGAAATCCGGCGGCGGGTGATTGAGATGTTCCACCTGGTGGGCATTCCCGAGGCCGCTTCACGCTATACCGCCTATCCCCATCAGCTTTCCGGCGGCCTCCGGCAGCGGGTGATGATTGCCATGGCCCTGATCGCCGAGCCGATGCTGTTGATCGCCGACGAACCCACCACGGCCCTGGACGTGACCATCCAGGCCCAGATCCTCGATTTGATGCTGGATTTGCGCGCGCGGCTGCAGACGGCGATTATCCTGATCACCCACGATTTGGGCGTCATCGCCGAGGTCTGCGACGATGTCAACGTGATGTATGCCGGCGGTATCGTGGAGACGGCCGGCGTCTTCGATCTCTTCGACCGGCCGCTGCACCCGTATACCCGGGGGCTTTTGAATTCCATGCCGGGCATGGCCGCCAGCGGTCACCGGAAACGCCTGACTTGCATTCCCGGCCGGGTGCCCAGCCTGCACCGCCT
>NZ_BBCC01000179.1 GCF_001311845.1 Desulfosarcina cetonica JCM 12296
CGGCCCCTGGCCGAACACGCCGGCTGTCGAACGTGCCAGCCTGATCGGCCGGCTGGCCGACCTGGTCGAGCGGGAGCACGACGAACTGGCCCGCCTGGAAAGCCTCGACACGGGCAAGACGGTGGTCGAGAGCCGCTGGGACATGGACGACATTGCCGGCATCTTCCGTTACTTTGCCGGCCTGGCGGACAAAGATGGGGGCGAGGTGATCGCATCGCCCCACCCGGAGACGACCAGCCTGCTGGTCCGGGAACCCGTGGGCGTTTGCGGCCAGATTTCGCCCTGGAACTACCCGCTCTTGCAAGCTTCCTGGAAGATGGCGCCGGCCCTGGCGGCCGGCTGCACGATCGTGATGAAACCCAGTGAAATCACCCCCCTGACGACAATTAAAATCGCCGAGCTGGCCCATGAAGCCGGATTCCCGACGGGGGTGGTCAACCTGGTGTTGGGACCCGGCGTCGAGGTGGGCGCCGAACTGGCCGAGAACCCCGACGTCGACCTGGTCTCCTTTACCGGCGGGATTGCCACGGGCAAGACCATCATGCGCGCCGCCGCCGGAAACGTGAAAAAGGTGGCCCTGGAACTGGGCGGCAAGAATCCCCACATCATCTTCGACGACGCCGATTTCGACCTCGCCCTGGACTATGTGCTCAACGGCGTTTTCTTCCATGCCGGGCAGATCTGCTCGGCCGGCGCCCGCGTCATGGTCCAGGACGGCCTTCACGACCGTTTCGTGGAAGCACTCACGGCACGCATGCAGCGCATCGTGCTGGGTAATGGCTTTGACGATGGCGTGCAGATGGGCCCCCTGATTTCAGCCGCCCACCGGGACAAGGTGGAGAAGTACGTGGCATCGCCATGGAGGAAGGCGCCCGGCTGGTTCTGGGCGGCGCCCGGCCAGCCGACCCGGCGCTGACCCAGGGCTTCTTCTACCGGCCCACCCTGTTTGTCGATTGCACAAACGACATGCGCATTGTTCAGGAAGAGGTCTTCGGCCCGGTGATCAGCGTGGAGCGTTTCAAAACCGAGGAGGAGGCCGTCAGGCGCGCCAACAGCACGATTTACGGCTTGTCGGCCGGATTCTGGACCCGCGATGCGGACCGCATGGCGCGGGTCTCCCGCGCCTTGCGTTTCGGAACGGTCTGGATCAATGATTTCAATGTCTACTTCGTCCAGGCACCCTGGGGCGGTTACCGGCAATCGGGCCTGGGCCGGGAACTCGGGCGCATGGGGCTCGACGAGTACACCGAGGTCAAACACATTTACCGCAACCACCGACCCCAGCCGGTCAACTGGTTTGGGCGGTAACCGTTTGCTGGCGCAAAATGCCTCCCGGTAACCGTCATGATCAACCCTTCACCAAAGGAGATCGGATGTCGATGCTTCCCCGTTTCAAGCAAACCCTTGTTTTTATCACCGTGACTGCCGTTTTGACCCTGGCCGCAACCAACGTGGGCGCCGCCCAGAAAATTCGCATTGCCAGCGTGGCCTGGACCGGCGTGACCATCAAGAGCGAGCTGGCCGTCGCCGTGTTGGAAAGCCTCGGTTACGACGCCGAGAACACGGTTTACGCCGTACCATTTGTCTATGCCGCGCTTTCCAGCAATGCGGCGGATGTCTTCTTTGGCAACTGGATGCCCTCCATGGCCACGGTCGCCAAGAAATTTTTCGATAACGGATCGGTGATCCAATACGTGGCCAACATGCCCGGCGCCAAATACACCCTGGCCGTTCCCACCTACTGTGCCCAAGGGGGGTTGAAGGATTTTGCCGATATCGTCAAGTTCGGCGACAAGCTCGACTGGAAGATTCACGGCATCGAGGCGGGCAACGACGGCAACCTGATTATCCGCGACATGATCCAAAAGAACATGTTCGGCCTGGGCAAATTCGAAATCGTTCCCTCCAGCGAAGTGGCCATGCTGGCCGAGGTCCAGTCCCGCGTCAAACAGGGGCGTTGGATCGTGTTCCTGGGATGGTCGCCCCACAGCATGAACGAGCGCATCGACATGACTTACCTGACCGGCAGCACCGATGCGACCTTCGGACCCAATGACGGCACGGCCACGGTCTGGACCAATATCCGCAAGGGATTCGACACCGACGCGCCCAACGTGGCCCTGTTGGTAAAAAACATGCTTTTCCCCATCGACATGATGAACCAGATCATGACGACGATTTACGCGCAGAAAGATCTCAAGCCGCGCATGGCGGGTTTGAATTGGCTCAAGGCCCACCCCGAAGTCTACCGGGGATGGTTCACGGGCGTCACCACGGCCGATGGAAAAGACGCGCTGGCCGCCTTCGAGGCCTATCTGAAACAATAAAAAGCTTGGCTATCAAGACCCGGGAAACTCGGCGAAGGGGTTAGCGGTTTTTCCATTCGATGGATCGTTTTTCCAGGAACGCCTTGATGCCGCTTTGGGCGTCTTCGGCCATGTTGTTCATCGCGATGGTATGCTTGGCATAGTGCAGTGCCTGGGCATCGGTCATGTCCGCTTGGGCGTAGAGTCCCTGCTTGCCGATGGCCAGGGCGAAGCCGCTGGCCTCGGCGATCTGGTGGGCCAGCGTACGGGTGGCGTCCTCTAACTGGTCCAGGGGGACGACCCGGTTGACCAGCCCCAGGGCCTTGGCTTCTTGCGCGGGAAATTCGCGGCCGGTGACGAGCATCTCCATGGCCGCCTTGCGGCCGATGGCCCGGGTAATGGCCACCATGGGCGTGGTGCAGAAGAGCCCCAATCTGACGCCGGGCGTGGAAAAACGGGCGTCCTCCCCGGCAACGACCAGATCACACCAGGCGGCCAGTTGGCAGCCGGCGGCCGTGGCGATGCCCTGTACCTGGGCGATGACCACCTGGGGAATGTCATGCAGCCGCATCATCATGCGCGTGCATTGATCGAAGATGAACTTGTATTCCTTGATTCCCGCATCGATCATCTCGCCAGGTAATGGCCGGCACAGAAATGTTTACCAGACGCTTGATGATCAGTACCTTCAGCGATTCATCCGCCGCCACAGCCTCGAGCAGATGGAGAATCTCCCCGATCATCTGCTTGGACAAGGCGTTGATCTTGCCGGCATTGTTCAGGGTCAGGATGCCGACGGCCGCTTCACGAGCGAAGGTAATTTCGGTGTGGTTCATGCAGTCGTTCATGCAATGGGCTCCTTTGGGCTTGGGATCGATGGCATTTTCAGCTTTACCGGATGATGGCGGATTACCAGTTTTGGTGGCTGGGAGCAAGGGATTGACGAATTTGCATCAACGCCGAAGGTCTGCATGACGCTTCATCGCCGTTTTCTTTCATTTTTGTTACAGGTGTCCCCCCGCAAAGCCAGGAAAGCGCTCAAGTCTACAAAAAAGTTACCCGATAAAGCATTGGATCCAAGACCTCTCGTGTTTACTGGGATGCCGCATAGCGTCGGAAAAACCGATAAATGAATTCACAACCCCTTTACAGCGTACCCTCCACAGGCGAAGCGACGTATGCAGCGCAAGTGGCCATGATTCAGCGCAACGCCATTGCCAACATGCTGGCCGTGGTGGCGAATACCTGTATTGTCGTCGTAGCCTTTTGGTCGATCCATTCTCATTTTGTCCTATCCGCCTGGGGGCTGGCCAATATCGGCATCAGCGCATGGCGATTCATTCAAATCCGGCGGGTTCCCCCGGCGGGGCGGCCCGATGTCGATCCGCGCCCCATCCTCACCCGTTTTCGATGGGGCTTGATTCTTGGTGGCGCCCTTTGGGGGGCGGGCGGGATTGTCTTCTTTCCCGTCGGTCATCCCTATCACCTGGCCTTTCTGGCGGTCCTTCTTGCCGGCATGGTTGCCGGTGGAACGGTCGCCTACGCGGCTATCCTCAATCTTTCGGTGGCCTATATCCTGTTGGTCATGGTGCCCGTCGCCCTACGATTGACTTTCCAGGGTGAAGAACTCCAACTTTTGCTCGGCATGCTGTGTCTGGTCTACGCAGCCGTCATGGTGTCTACCGCGCGACGGATGAATCGTGTCATCGTCGATGGCATTGCCATGCGATTTGAAAACACCAAGCTGATCGAACAATTGAAAGCCCGCGATCAAAAAATGTCGACCATCCAGGACTCCGTGGATGCCGGCATCGTGCTGATCGACCGCAACAGCAAAACGATCGTTGATATCAACGCCTTTGGCGAAAAGTTGATCGGGGATAAAAAGGAGAATATCGTCGGCAAGGTATGCCACGCGTTCATCTGCCCACCGAAAGGCGGCCAATGTCCCCTCATCGATCTTGATCAGCAGTTTAACCAATTGGCCACGAAATTGGTTGCCGCGAATGGCACCGCCATTCCGATTTTGAAAACGGCTCGGCCGCTTGTTCTGGAAGGCCGGGCCTACTTACTGGAAACCTTTGTGGATATCACCCAGATTATCCGTCTCGAGAATGATCTGCGGAAGATGTCCAACGAATTGGAAGCGGCCAATCATCAATTGATCCTGGCGAACGATCGTGCCAATGAGTGTGCCATTAAGGCGGAGTTTGCCAACATGGCCAAAAGTGAGTTTCTGGCCAACATGAGCCACGAAATTCGAACGCCGATGAACGGGGTCGTCGGGATGTGCAGCCTGTTGCTGGACAGCGACCTTTCGGACGAGCAGCGCCAATTTGCCAACATTATCCGTACTTCCAGCGAAGATCTTCTCAGACTGATCAACGACATTCTCGATTTCTCCAAAATCGAGTCCGGTAAGTTGGAACTGGAAACGCTGGATTTTGACGTGCAGCTGTGCCTGGAGGACGTTCTCGAGGTGATGGCCATCAAGGCCCATGAAAAGGGGCTGGAGTTGACGGGCCGCCTATCTCCCGACGTCCCTGGATTGTTGAAGGGCGATCCCAATCGCCTGCGGCAGATTTTGATCAACCTGATTGGAAATGCCGTCAAGTTCACGGAAACCGGCAATGTGTCCGTGGAAATCGGATGTGTTGAAAAAAATCAGGACCGGGTTTCGCTTCATGTTGAGGTTCGCGATACCGGTGTGGGCATTCCCGCGCATCGGCAGGGCGCCCTGTTTTCGCCGTTTGTTCAGGTAGATGGGTCCACCACGCGCAAATTCGGCGGAACCGGGTTGGGGCTGGCCATCTCCAAACAGCTCGTTGAATTGATGGGCGGGCGGATCGGGGTCCGTAGCAAGGTGGGAAACGGTGCCACTTTCTGGTTTGATGCCACCTTTGAGACCCAACGCCCGATGACGGATTCGCTATCGGCAATGACCGCTCGTTTGCACGGATTGAACGTGTTGGTCGTGGAGCCCAATGCGTATAATCGCCACCTCCTGGTCACCCTGCTAAGCGTATGGGGATGTTCAATAAAAACCGTGCATGAGGGTTCGGCGGCCCTTGATGCGCTCCATTCGGCCCAACGCCAGGCGGTGCCCTATCACGTCGCCCTGATCGCCACGCATTTGCCGGACATGGATGATCGGCAACTCGCAAAAACGATCAAAACCGATGCCTTTTTGCGGACGACGACAGTCATCCTCATGACCTTATTGGGTCAGCAGGGCCATCTGAAAGACAGGGATCCCCTGGGCATCGATGGTTTTCTCACCAAGCCGATTCGCAGGGCCCACCTGTATGACTGCCTCGCCCTGGCCATAGCGGAAAATGACACGGCGCCCACCGACGAACCCGAGCGGGCGATCCCGCGCCAAGCCACTGACCGGACGCGGCAACGACCGGCATCCATTCTGTTGGTGGAGGATAACCTGACCAACCAGAAAGTCGCGATCGCCATGCTGAACAAACAGGGTTACCACCCGATGTTGTCGAAAACGGGAAGGCGGCGCTGCAAGCTTTGGGGCACAAGACCTATGATCTTGTCTTGATGGATTGCCAGATGCCCGAAATGGATGGATACGAAGCCACGCGCAAAATCCGCAAATCCCGGAACGGGACCCACTCCCCCGACATTCCGATTGTTGCCATGACCGCCCATGCAATGAACGGTGATCGTGAAAAGTGCCTGCGGGCCGGGATGAACGATTTCATCACCAAGCCGATCCTGCCGGACGTACTGTCACAAGTGGTTGAGCAGTGGCTGGCGGTGGGGGCTGTGGCCAAAACGGATTTCAATGGATGTCAACCGTCCGTTGTACCGCCGTGTCCCGGGACGGACATTGCCCATCCTGACCGGTCGACGCCGGCGGGAGATGGCCATGAAGCGGTGATAACCTTCGATCAGGATAATTTTTTGGCACGGCTGTCGGGGGATGCGGCGTTGGCCGGCGTGGTGGTGGAAAGTTTCCTGGAAGAACTTCCCGGCGAGATCAATGGGTTGGCGGGCGCCATGCAGCAAGGCGACGCGGCCGTCGTGATGGCAAAAGCGCACAAAATCAAAGGAGCGGCGGCCAACGTGGGGGGCTTGGCGCTCAGTCGTGTGGCCGCCGACATAGAGCAGACATGTCAACACCGTGATGGGGATCAACTCCTGGCGATGATACCGCTCCTGACGCAGGCATTCACGCGTTTGCAACAAGCCATGCAAGGATTTTGAACGAAACTGGCGTATTAAGGAAAGCCGTAAATGATTTTACCTGACAATGAACCCCTTTTTGATCATTTTTTTATCGCCAGACAGCCTATTTTCAATAACTTCGGCGAAATCTGGGGGTATGAGCTTCTTTACCGCAATGGATCGGACAAACAGTCCGCCGAAATCGAGAACCACGACATCGCCACCTTGTTCGTGGCCACCTGCGGATTTGCCCAATCCCAGGAGTTTTGTGACCCGTCCAAAATGATTTCGATCAATTTCACGGAGAAGCTGATTCTGGAAGGCGCTCCGCGGGGGCTTCCCGCATCCATCGTCGTCGTTGAAGTCAGGGCCGACGAAGCGCCCAGCGGCGCCTTGCTCGATGCGTTGCTGGCGTTGAAGGCGGATGACTATCGCATTGCGCTTGAAGCCTATACGGGCCAAGGCCACCAGGATGCCTTGTTGGACATGGCCGACATCGTCAAGATCGACACCATGGGCAAAACCGTGTCAGAGATTGAGGACCTTTTTTTGAAGCTGGGCTCCGTTGATTGCATGAAACTGGCTGAAAAAGTCGATTGCCGCGAATCCGTCGAACAGCTACGCGCCCTGGGATGTGACCTCTATCAAGGTTTTTTTTTCGCCAAACCCGTCAATATGCGGGGGCGCACGCTCAAATCGACGCAGATTTCCAAGCTGCGTATCTTGCAGGAAATAGAACAGCCCGAGCTGGACGTTGATGCCATCAAAGATTGCATCAAGGCCGATCCGAGTGTCACTTACCGGTTGATGCGTTTTTTGAACTCCAGCGC
Organism: Desulfosarcina cetonica JCM 12296; assembly: GCF_001311845.1. GTDB lineage: Bacteria > Desulfobacterota > Desulfobacteria > Desulfobacterales > Desulfosarcinaceae > Desulfosarcina > Desulfosarcina cetonica. Next base: position 7,322 of record NZ_BBCC01000179.1, read on the forward strand.
CTTTGGCTTTCATGTAAAAATCGAATCGATTTCCCATGCGATTCGGCTGATCGGCATCAAGCATCTCAAGTATTGGCTGCGAATGGCCATCATGGCCGACCTGAGCGGGCCGGGCAAAACCCCGGCGCTTTACTTCATGGGACTGAATCGCGGCCGTTTCCTTGAGGAGTTGGCGCAGTATGCAAAAGCCGCATCGCTTGATCCTGACAGCATGTTTTTATTTGGCATGCTGTCACTCATGGAACCCATGCTCGACGTTCCGCTGGAAACCGTGATCGGAAAATTGCCGCTTTCCGATGAGATCAAATCCGGCCTTTTTGAACCGGCATCATTATACGGAATGTATTTACAGCTAATCCTTGCCATCGAAAATGCCGATACACCCACCGTTGAAGGCTTGTGCCGGGAGATCCAAATCGATCGGAAATGGGTTGCCGTGGCATCCAGCCGCGCCATGGCCTGGACATGTCAGATGTCGCAAGCCATGCAATGACCGCTGGCCCGTTTGTTGCGGTTTTTATTAAACTGGCGAGCGTGTCGCTGCCATACCGTACCGAGGATACATATGAATCTACGAACGAAATTTTTTGTTCCCGTCGCGATACTGGTTCTGCTGACCGGAAGCCTAAGCCTGTATTTTGTCCGTACCATGGTCAATGATCTGGTCGAACGCCAGGTTGCCAGTCGTGAAGCCAATATGTGGTCGACCCTGGAAAAGGCGGCAACGAGTGAAATACAGCGCGTTTACAGGGAAATTGATAAATTTGGCGGTAAAGGCAAAGGGGAGGCCACCTTCTTTACCCGTCTGCCTCAGGTACTCGAGGCTTATGCGCTGGCCATGCGCGGCAATATCGACGATGAAAACGACCCCATCGTTCAGCAGGCGCGGCAGCAGCTGCGTCAATTGTTTAAAACCATCATTCCCGCCTATCGTCGCGATACCGGTTTGCCGGACCTGAAACTGCACTTTCATTTGAAAAACAACCGCAGCTTTGCCCGTGTCTGGCGGGACGGTTGGCAGACGAAACGGAATGGGAAAAAAGTTGACATTTCCGACGACCTCTCCTCCTTTCGGGACATGGTCGTAACGATCAACCAGGGTGAGCACAACCCCTTGCAGGGTATTGAAGTCGGCCGCGGTGGATTCGTCATCCGCGGCGTGACGCCGGTCATCGGGCCGGATGGCCGCCATCTCGGTTCCAACGAAGTCTTTTTTGGTTTTAACGGGGTGCTCGATATTATCAAAGTCAGCCCGCTGGTCAACTATGCCGTTTTCATGGATGCCCGCTACCTGGCGGTTGCCACCGCGCTTCAGGATGCCTCCAAGTATCCCTTGATCGGTGAGAAGTTTGTCTATACCGCTTCAACAGATCGTGCGGTGACATCACCCCTGATCGATATCAACCTGCTCCAAAAAGGCGCCACCGCGCCGTTTTCCAAATCCGTGAAGGACCATTATGTGACTGCTTTTCCGATCCATGATTTTCCGGAAAACCGTGGGCGTGATGGTTGTGGCCCAGAACATTGCCGAACACCTGGCTTCCATTGACGCCACCCGGCAGGCCGGGAAACAGATGGAATCGAGTCTGTTCGTCAAATACGCCATCGGATCCGTCGTCATCGCCGTTCTCACGATTGGCCTGCTGTCGGCCCTTGTTTCCAAAATCATTCTTGTCCCCTTACGGGAGTGCATCCATTTTTCGGAAAGGATCGCCAGGGGGGATTATTCGCAAGCCCTGACGGTCAAGACCAAGGATGAAATCGGCAAGCTGGAACAATCGCTGAATGCCATGAGCACCCAAATCAAGGACGGCCTTGACGAACTGGTGGGAAGCCGAAAATCCATCGACCTCAAGGTCCGGGTGCAAAATGAAATCCTGGACATGATTGGGGAATCGTCCGAAGAGGTCGCCCACCGGGCAAAAAAATCGACGGAATCTTGTGTCTATCTGACGGAAAATCTGGCGCGGCAGTCGTCCATGCTGTCCGATATCAACGAAATGATGAATCGTGTGGACGTTTGTTCGAGCAGCAATGCGGACCGTGCGGGGGAAGCGAGCGACATCACCACCAAGGCGACCGAAATGGCCGGGGAGGGAAATCAGAAAATGAAAACCATGCTCACGGCCATGGACGAAATCAACGGATCGAGCCAAGAGATCATCAAAATCCTTGATGTTCTGCAGGATATTTCCGATCAGACCAATTTGTTGGCACTCAATGCAACCATCGAAGCGGCCCGGGCGGGTGAAGCCGGTAAAGGTTTCGGCGTGGTGGCCCAGGAAGTAAAGGACCTTGCGCTGCGTTCATCCAATGCCGTCAAAGAGACAACCGACTTGCTCGAAAAATCGGCCCAAAATGTCAGAAACGGTGTGACCATCGCCACTGAAACCGGTCATGCGCTGGAAGAAATCGTCGAATCCGTTGCCGCGGTCACCGAGATCGCCAAGGCGATTTCAGAGGGGTCCTCGGATCAGGTGCAGTCGATTCTGCAGGTCAAGAAAATGCTGGAAGACGCCAATGGGCAAATTGACGAAATGCGTCAGTCGGCCGATGAGACCTCGGTGCATGCCGAAGAGCTGTCGGATCAGTCCCATCAATTGGTAACCCAGTTGAATCTGAAGCTTCAGGAAACCAAGGCCACGTTCAAAGACATCGACGTCCAACATGACCCATCCGAGGATGCGGCCCTGTGGTCTGAGAAGAGTGCCGACATCGGGCGCCACTCACATTAGACGCCCATCGGTCAAGGGTTCAAATCAACATAGACCGGCGTGCCGACACGCTGCTTGGAAGCGGTGCCTGCATATTCGCAGGTCTGGCCAATACCATTTTGTTTGATCGACGGAGAATGAATCATGGGTGAAGAGAAAAACAAACGCGTTCTGATTGTCGAAGACGAAGCCATGCTTCAAGAATTGTACGTGGAGACCCTGCAACGTAGCGGGCACACGGTGGAAGTGGCTGAAAACGGACGATTGGGATTTCGCAAGGGGGTGACCTTCGACTACGATGTCATCGTTTGCGATCTGCATATGCCTGAATGGAATGGCGTTGATGCCATAAAAAGCATTTTGCTGGTCAAACCGCAGTGTAAGTTCATCGTGGTGAGTGCCTATGCGGATCGAAAAATCGCCGACGAGCTTCGCCAAATCAACAATGTGATCAACCTATTTGCCAAACCCGTCGATATGCAGGCGGTCACCACGAGCATCGCCAGCGCTTGATGATCACCCCCGCACATGAATAAACCCGAAGAATCCGAACAGGTAGACACGCATGTTGAATCCTCAAGCAAAGAAAAAAATTCTTGTCGTCGATGACTTGCTGACGAACCGAAAAATTGTTGAGCACATGCTTGAAAAAGGCGGCTATCAAACGATGAGCGCGGCCAGTGGCATGGAATGTATCCAGATGGCCACAAGCCGGCAGATCGATCTGATTCTGCTGGATATCATGATGCCGGATATGGATGGTATCGAGGTGTGTAAACGGTTGCGCAAGGATTCCCGAACTGGCGCAATGCCGGTCATTTTTGTTACCAGTGCGACCGACGACGGAACCCTGTCGCGTGCTTTCGACGCCGGTGGCAATGACTATATCCGCAAACCGGTCAACCGGGTTGAACTGATTAAACGCGTACAGGCGGCGTTTGTTCATGAAGCCCTTGCGCAGAAAAACAAGGAAGAGGAAAAGCTGCGCAGCGTACTTTCCATGAGTGGAACCATCTGCCATGAAATCAACCAGCCCCTTCAGTACATCTCCGGGATTTCTCAGCTGTTGCTGATGGACTTGGAGAAAGGCTCCAAGGCGTATGAAAAGATCGCCAAGATGAAGGTCCAGATCGACCGCATGGGAGAAATCACCAAGCGATTGATGCAGATCAGCCGGGTCGATGCCGTCAGCTACATCGGTGAGACCAAGATTTTGTCTCTGGGCAATTAGGCCTCTCTCTGTCGTTAAGCGAATTCGTTACGTTTTGGGTTGTCATGATTTTAAACCACCTCTATTATAAAGGATAAATAATTCATAAATACAGGTTGGACTGCATCTTCGTGCGGAATGGGGATATATTTCGGGCGATATCCAAAACAGTGAAATGGAGATGCCCTTGCGGTTCAGACAGCCATACAACCGATCCATACTTTCCCTGCAGTCCCGACTGGTGATTGGCGGCATGCGCATCCTGCTGGTTCCCATGACCGTCATCGATTCCGTGACCTTCATTAAATCCTCGCGCACCCTTCAATTCTCCTTTTATCTATCCGAACGGTTGGCAAACGATTAAATCATGCATAAAAAGGTTGATTTTATAAAATATGTTCAAATCTGGGGCGTTATCTTTCTGTTGGGTACGGGCATTGCGTTGATCATCATCGATGCCACCTACGCGTATCGTGATTTCCGACTGCGTGCCGATCAAATTCGTTCCGATTATATTGCGCATCAAAAACAGGTGATCAAACAGGAAGTGATGCGCGTGGTGGATATCATCCAATACAAAAAGTCACAAAGTGAGAAGATCACCAAACGCAAAATCAAGTCGCGGGTATATGAGGCATTTTCGATCGCTCAAAATATTTATCAACAGGGTCAAAAGGGTAAGCGCGAGGCGGAAATTCAACAAATGGTCGTCAACGCCCTGCGACCGATCCGATTTGAAAATGGAAGCGGCTACTATTTTATCACCCGGTTCGATGGTGTCGAAATCCTGTTTGCCGACCGTCCCGGCATGGAAGGCCGCAATCTGCTGACCCTGCAGGATACCCATGGTCGGCCCGTCATCAAAGACATGATTGCGCTTGCCCGGCAGACCGGTGAAGGGTTCTATACCTACCACTGGACCAAACCGGGAACCCATGGAAGCGATTTCAAGAAGATCTCCTACATCAAACGATTCGCGCCGTGGGACTGGTTGATCGGAACCGGTTTGTATGTCGATGACATTGAAGCCGAAATAAAGTCGGACCTGCTCGCGGATATCAGCAGAATACGGTTTGGCAAGGAAGGGTATATCTTCGTTAACCGGTTGAATGGAGACGCACTGGTATCCAATGGAAAGCGTTTCTCCGGTGCTGGCAAACTCTGGGACGTTTTCAATGATAACCCTGAAGAGATGAAAGCGATTTTTGAAAAGGAATACCAAGCCGCCCTGAAACCGCATGGCGACTATATCCAAT
>NZ_BBCC01000180.1 GCF_001311845.1 Desulfosarcina cetonica JCM 12296
CGCCGAGCCGTTTGGCCGCCCGGGCCGCATCGATGGCCACATTCCCGCCGCCCACGACGACGATGTGCCTGCCCGGGGGCTGCCGGCTGCCCAGGTTGACCTCCCGCAGAAAGTGCATGGCGTCGATCACGCCCGTGGGGGTCGCTTCGCCGGGAATCCCCAGGCGCATGGCCTTGTGGGCACCAACGCCCAGGAAAATGGCGCAGTAGCCCTGGTCGGTCAGATCGCCCAGGGTGACGTCGACGCCGAAACGGACGCCGGTGCGGGATTCGATGCCGTGGGCGAGCAGGTGGTCGATCTCGCTGTCCAGGATCTCCGGCGGCAGGCGGTAGTCGGGAATACCGACCCGCAGCATGCCGCCCAGCACGGGCAGGGCTTCGAAGATCGTCACCTGAAAACCCTGGCGTCGCAGGTCGTCCGCAACAGTCAGCCCGGCCGGCCCGGAACCGATCACGGCCACCCGCTCGGGCCGGTCTTCAATGGTCGGAATGGGCAGATCGGCAAGATCGACCTGATCGGCGGCAAAGCGTTTCAGATCGCGGATGGCCACGGCGCTGTCCACAGTGGCCCGTCGGCAAACGCTTTCGCAGGGGTGCGGGCAGACCCGTCCCAGAACGCCGGGCAGCGGTAGACGCTGGCGGATCAAGGCAATCGCTTCACGGTATTTACCCTGGCCGACGAGTTGGACGTAGCCTGAACATTGATGCCCGCCGGGCAGGTGGTGGTGCAGGGCGCGCGGTCCTTCTTGTCGATGGTGTAGGTGATCGGCACGGCCTGGGGAAAGGCGCGGAAAATCGCCTTGCGCCGGGAAAGGCCCTCGTCCCACTCACTGGGCAATGCGACCGGGCACACCTTGGCGCACTCTCCGCAGCCGGTGCAGACCCCCTCCTTGATGTAGCGCGGATGACGGGTGACGGTGACGTTGTAGTTGCCTACATAGCCGGACACCTCGCTCACCTCGCTGTAGGTCAACAGGCGGATGTTGGGATTCTGGGCCACCTCGACCATTTTGGGCGTGCCGATGCAGGCGGCGCAGTCCAGGGTCGGAAAGGTTTTGTCGAATTGCAGCATGTGGCCGCCCACGGTGGTCTGGCGCTCGACCAGGTAGACCGTAAGGCCGGCGTTGCCGATATCCAGGGCTGCCTGCATGCCGGCGATACCGCCGCCCACGACCATCACGTCGGGGTGGACATCGACGGTGCGGGTCTCGAGCATCTGGTGGAAATTGACCCGGTTGATGGCCCCGGCGGCCAGGGTCTTGGCCTTGGCGGTGGCCTCGTCTTCATCGGCCGTGACCCACGATACCTGTTCACGCACCGAGGCCATCTGGAACAGGTAAGGGTTGAGGCCGGCGCGGCGGCAGGCATCCTGGAAGGTCTTTTCGTGCAGTCGCGGTGAGCAGGAGGCCACCACCACGCGATTGAGGTCGTGGGTGCGGATGTCGGTCTCGATCATCTCCTGGCCGGGGTCGGAGCACATGAACTTGTAGTCCCGGGAGACGACCACGTTTTTCAGGCCACGGACAAAATCGGCGACTTCCTGGACCCGGACCTTGTGAGCGATGTTGATGCCGCAATGACAGATGTAGAATCCGATTCGGACAGGCATGGGCGCTCTCCCTGATTTTTATGAAACCGCCTGAATCGGGGCTTTTTGTTGGCCCGTCAATCCGGCGACGTGCAGAACCGGTTGATCACGGCCAACAGTTCCTCGGCTTCGGGGGGTTTCTGCAGATAGGCCTCGGGCGCGGGAATGGGACGACCCGATGGCGATCGCCGGGTTTCCGTCCAGCGGTCATAGGTTTCCTTATCCAGGGTGGACAGCATGACGATGGGAATGTGGCACAGGCCGTCGCTGCACCTCAGGCTGCGGAAGAGGCGCAGACCCGCCTCCTTCGGCAGCATGGCATTGATGATGACCAGCCCGGGGATGGTGTCCTTGGCCTTTTTCAGTCCCTCGGCAATGGTGGCGGCGCAGATCGGGCAGAAGCCGTTGGCAGCAAGCAGGTTGGCGAGAAAAATGCGCGTGTCCGGCTCGTCTTCGACCACGAGGATGGTTTTCGCGGATGTGTTGGCGTCCACCGGTTGCTCCCTGGATAGTGGTTGTAGCTCAGAGCCTGAATGTAGTTTATACAAAGCATGCGGCATGCCAGCATGCTGGGATTGACTCAACTCCTTGATATATTGAAACAAGATTTGTGGGTCGGCGGCCGGCGGGAGGAAAATCGGTTACCATCTGTTGCCATGGCTGCAACTATATTGGGGATAAAATGTGAACTAACAATATGAAATATGATGGTTAATTAATTTTTTAAACGTTGCGCAACATATGTTGCGCAACACGCTGCCGCAATAGGCGCCGTCGGTATCGTCGTTGGAAGGAACGTCAACCCTCTTCGGGGATCACGACGCGTTGCCCGTTGACCTGGATGGCCAATCCGTCCGGCGTTTCCTCCAGGTGGGCGGCCAGTGTCATCAATGCCCGGTCGCTGAATTTGACCACCTGGCGACCCATGCGCTGATACATCTGGTCCGCCCGGGAAAAGAGGGCATGGGCATCCAGGGGGATGGTTTGGGTGGTGTTGAGCAGCAGTTGGATGGGGTCCGATTGGATCACCTGAATGACGAAAAGGGGCGTCTCCGCATAGGTGAAGTAGACCTTTTCGCGGATGGTGCCCCGTACCTGGGTGACATAGTAGCCATCCGCGTCCCACCGGATGGCCCTGTTGAAATGGTCGATGATGCGTTTATGCTCGAAGCGGCCGTGGCGGTTGTGCCAACGGCCGCGATCGTCCATCCAGAAGACGGCATTTTCCTTGGGGATTACGACTTCGGTGAGGGCGTCATTCGTGGTTAATGGCATTTGGTGTCCGGTTATTCCGTTTGCGTGATGATGACGGCTACGGCCCATGTCATTCGTGTTTTTTGGAAAAAGGACCAGTGGATTGGTTCAAATCTTTTCCTGATTACCCCAAAGCCCGCCGCTTTTCAAGCCCCATGGGTGTTCATTTTGGCTACACCGGGACGCTGTACCGATGCGAATGGCAACACCTGCCTAACTTATTTAATTAAATAGAAAAGTGTTGTCTGGGAGCGAAACTGTGACGATGGGGTGTCGCCATTTTAAGCAAATGGTTGGATTCCTTTGGCCGGGCCTCGCGCCAAAACAATCCTTTATGGAAAAAATAGTTAACAAATTCAATGGATAAACAATATGGCCAAAATCTGTCCCATGGCAGGCGGCTTGCTATAGAAATAGGGTAAACCATCTGCAAGGCAAGGAGGTACGCCATGAACGCGTCATCAACAAAAAAGCCGGTTTCGCCCCAAAAGCGCGTGGTGGGTTTCAATGTCCTGGAGGATCGCTGCATCTGGATGAAGGCGGGTGTGATCAATTATCACATCTGTGACAATGCTTTTGACTGCAATGCCTGCCCCTTCAACCGGGCCATCCGCCAGGCCATGAAGATCGACCCGGCGGTTGACGACCATACCGCCGCATCAACATGGGTGACCTACCTGGTCGAACGCTATGACGGGGCCAATCGTCCTTGCCGGCATGCGCTGACCGGCCGGATCAGCGCGCCAAAAACCTGCCCGTACAACTATGAATGCTACCATTGTGCGTTCGACCAGATGCTCGACGAAGCGGATCTGGGGGCCGATTTGGCAGTGCCGACCTGCCGCACGGTGGCCGGATTCAGGCTTGCCGACGATTACTACTATCACCTGGGGCACAGCTGGGTCCGCTTCGAACACGGCGGACGCGCCCGGATCGGCCTGGACGACTTTGCCGCGTGTGTGTTCGGCCATCTGGATCAGATCGATCTGCCGCCCCTGGGCGCCAGGGTCCAACAGGATAAGGTGGGATGGACATTCGGACGGAAGCAACATCGGGCAGGCGTGCTCGCGCCGGTGACCGGCACCGTCCTGGCCGTGAACCATCCGGCACGGGAGCACCCCGAGCTGGTCAACGAAGATCCCTATCATACCGGCTGGCTTTTCATTGTCGAGCCGGACCTGCCCAAGCGCAACCTGAGGCGACTGTTTTTCGGTGCCGAATGCACCCGCTGGATCGACCAGGAGCAGCACAAACTGCTCGGCCTGATGGGGCCGCCCTACCTCGACATGGCCGCCACCGGTGGATCGGTGGTGCGGGATATTTACGGTGCCATCGATACGCTGGGGTGGGATGACCTAACATCCGCGTTTTTGCATACCACCCGAAAATGATGGCAGGGGGGCACAACCCCCTGCCGTCAGGACCACGCCGCCAGCGATCGGTGCAGGGAGCGGCGGCAGTAGCGACAAAAATTGAGCGGGGTTCGGTCCAGACGGTCCGGCGTGTCGGAAAAGTGCATCAGACAGTGGGGATCGGCGCAGTGCAGCAGGTTCAACAGGTGCCCCAGTTCGTGCAGGGCGATTTTGGCGACGCGCTCCAAAACGTGGCCGGAGGGCGGGCACATGCCGTCCGTGGGGGTGGCCAAGCGGTACAGCGAGATCACGGCGACCCTGCCGTTTTGACGGGCTTCACCGAAAACATGGGTGAAAAGAGGGGTGAACAGATCCACATCAAACAGGGCGATGATTTTGAAGGCGTCGATCCTATCCGCTTTTTCCAGGGCATCGATGAGCAGCGCGGCATTGTATTGCAATCGCCCACCGTCCAGGGCCTGGGGGGGAAGGGGCATGGCCGGCAGGATCTCGGCGGTCATGTTGAGATAGCCGGAAATGTGGGCGGCGATCACCTTGCGGCGGTGTCGGGCGCCTGCCCGAAGGGGATCACGGCAACCCCCGGCGTTTTCCGATTCAAAGGGATATCGGGCCGATTCAAATGGATATCGGGCGGCATGGGCTATTCGTGATCCACGCCGCCGGGTTCAAGCTGGTAACGGCGGATTTTTTTGTGCAGGGTGACCCGGTTGATCCCCAGGGCGTTGGCCGCCTGGGTGATATTCCAACCATGCTGATCGAGGATATCGAGAATGTGGTGCTTTTCCATGTCCCGCAACGCTGGCCCGTGGGCGGCGGCCCGGGTAGGCGGCTGCAGGAAGGCGAAGTCCGAGTCGCTGAGCATTCGCGATTTGGAGAGCACCATCGCCCGTTCGATGGCATTTTCCAGCTCGCGCACGTTGCCGGGCCAGTCGTAGGTTTCGAGAAGGCGCAAGGCCGCCGGTGAGACGCGATCCACGCGTTTGGTGGTTTCATGGGAAAACTTTTTCAGAAAATGCGTGACCAGCAACCCAACGTCGGTTTTGCGCTGCCGCAGCGGGGGAATGTCGATCCGAATCACGTTGATGCGGTAGTAAAAATCCTCTCTGAAACGGCCGGCTCGATCTGGGCGTTCAGATCGCGGCTGGTGGCCGTCACCAGTCTGAAATCAACGGACAGGGGGGTCCGGCTGCCCACCCGGGTAATGGTTTTGTCTTCCAGCACCCGCAGCAGGTCGACCTGCATTTTGGGACTGATTTCGCCCACCTCGTCCAGAAACAGTGTCCCCCCGCTGACGACTTCCAAAAAACCCCTGCGATCACGGGTGGCACCGGTATAGGCGCCTTTCTGGTGGCCGAACAGTTCGCTCTCCAGCAGGGTATCGGGAATCGCACCGCAGTTGATGGCGATAAAGGGGAGGTTGGCGCGCGGGCTTTTGGCGTGAATCGCCCTGGCGATCAGCTCCTTGCCGGTGCCGGTCTCGCCGGCCAGAAGCACCGACGCATCGCTGTCGGCCACCTCGGCGATCATTTCGAAAATCGTCATCATGGCCGGCGATTGCCCGATGATATTATCGAATCGGGTGATCTTCTCCAGGCGCCCCTTCAGGTAGTTGAATTCGGATGAGCGCTTCTGGTGCTGGGCCACTTTCTCCATTACCAGGGAAAGCTGGTCCGGCTTGAACGGTTTCACCAGATAATCGGTCGCGCCGAGTTTCATCGCCTTGACGGCGGACTCGATGGAACCGTAAGCGGTGATGATGACCACCAGGGTTTCCGGGTAACGCGCCTTCACCTCGGCCAACAGCTCGATGCCGTCCATGCCCGGCATCTTGATATCCACGAACAGGAGGTCATACGGGGCCTGGGTGAGCTTGTCCAACGCCTCGGCGCCGGATGCCGCCGTTTCCACCCGGTGCCCGCTTTTCTGGAACCAGTAGAAAAAGGATTCCCGGATAATGCGTTCGTCGTCGACAATCATGATTTGCATGCTGCGGACTCCCTATCCCGGTTTGCCGTCCTGCTCGGAAACCGCCCTGACCAGCGGCAGCTGGATGGTAAACGTGGTGCCCTGATCAACGACACTTTCCACCCGGATCTCCCCCCGATGGTTTTTGACCACCCCGTAAACAATGGACAGGCCCATGCCGGTGCCTTGGCCCATGGGCTTGGTGGTGAAAAAGGATCGAAGATGTGGTTCAAATGCTTGCGGGCGATGCCGTGGCCGCTGTCTTCAATCGCGACTTCGGCGAGCCGTTGATCGTCGATGCGGCGCGACACGATGCCGAGTCTGCCCCCGGGCCCCATGGCCTCGATGGCATTGAAAATCAGATTGAGGAAACACTGCTGCAGGCGGTTGATGTCGCCATGCACGAAAAGGGGCGCATCGGTAAGATCCATTTTAAAAACAATATCCTGCAATTCCATACGATGGCGCACCAGATCGATGACCGTTGAAATCACCTCGTTGAGATGGATGGTCCTGAAGGTGTCCTTAGACGTCCTGGAAAAAGAGAGCAGACTGCTGATGATTTTGCCGCAGCGGTCCAGTTCATCGGCCATGAGATCGGTGAACCCGCGCAGTTTGCCGATCTCTGCCTGGGTCAGGGTGTCGGCGGAGAGCATCTCCTTGATGATATGGCTGAAGGTCAGGAGCCCCTGAATGGGGTTGTTGATTTCATGGACACAACTGGCCACCAGTTTGCCCAGTGAGATCATGCGGTCCTCCTGGATCAACTTGTTCAGGTCCGACCTCAGCTCCTGTTCGCGTTTCTTCCAGCGGGAGGCGATTTCGCGTTCAATGTCCATCCAGATTTCAATCACCCGCACGATGTCGCCCTTGGCGTTGCGCACCGGGTAGGTGACGATATCGTAAAGGGCCGTCGTGGATTCCCCGGCCGTCAGCGAATGAATGCCTTGGGTCGATTGGCCGGTGCGCAGGGTTTCCAGCATGGGGCAGACCACGCCGTTTTGCAATGCATCGCAAGGTGCCGCCAGATTGTGGATGACTTGATAACAAGGGGCGCCGATAACCGCTTCGCGGCTTTTGTTTACCGTTTGCAAATAGGCGTCGTTGACCGAATCGATGGTGAAATCGGTATTGATCACCACGATGCACTGTTGGTTCTGCTGAATCAGGAAATCGCGCAGGGCTTTTTCGAAAACGATCTGTTGTTCGGCGGAGCGCAGTCTTTGATCGACCTTGAACAGGTTCCGAAGCAGCCGGCCGATATTGTGCTCGATGATGCCGATGCGGGCAGGGCGCAACTGGATCAGTTCCACCAGTACATCCCGGTTGCTGGTGAGCTCGATGATGCCGTCCAGGCCGTCGAGGGAAAAAAGATCCCTGAAATCGGTGGTGGTGTAAATGCCCATGCGCTGGGCCATGCGAAACCCTTCGGCGCGGGGGTTGATGTCACAGACACCGATGATTTGAATTTGCAGGTAGGGCAGGTTGCCCAGGCCAATCAGTTTCAGGAAGAATTTGCATGCCCGCCCACCGCCGACAATGGCCAGCTTAAGCGGCAGTTTCCCGGAAAATGGAGCCTTCTCGATGGTTGGCATATGCTGATTTTATTTCTCTCCGGAATCCTTGTCAACCGAAGGGCGCCCATTGTCCGGGGACCCGATGTGGCTTTCGGCCTTTTGTTCGCCTATCGTGAAGCAGGTGATTGGGGCTCAATCAATGCCAAATGCCAAAATCCGAATGTCAATTGAAGGATCCAATCGATTCTGGATCGATAGAATACCACCAATTGACATTTGGCATTGGATATTTGACATTTTTGCATGACGTCACTGTGTAAGTGGATCGTTTTGACTCGCGAATCCCCCCACGGGTTGTTGTCAAAGTCTTGAAGTGAACATATATGTTGAGATTTACACTGTTTTATGCTAGTAACCAAAGGTATCTTGGGAACAACACTGCCCCCGTGGACAAATACCGATGAAACAATATGTGATTGACGAGATTCGCTATCAGGATTACGAAAAAATAAAAGCCTACCTGGACGAAACCTATGGCGCGTCGGGCTTAGATGGCCTTTACTGGATTCCGTTGGACGAGGCGCTGTATTCCGATATTCAGCAGTCCCACGGGGATTGCGCACCCTTTTTCATGGCCATGGAGCTGATGGAGAACCGTCTGGCCGGCGAACTGCTGGTTCGTACCCGCAGCCGCGTGCGTTGTGACTGTATCCATTATGCCGATGAGCGGCAGCGCAACTGGCTGATCCAGACCATGGACGCGATTTTCGAGAAATTGGACCTTTTCACCTGACCCTGCAGGAAGTCCTTTCCCATGCTGACATCCCTGATCCACAAACTGCAAGCCGCCGGCATCGTGCTATGGACCGTCGTCGCGACGACGGTTGTCGGAATCACCGTCATTCTCTGCTCGTTTTTCAGCCGCACGGGTAATTTCCCCCATTTATTGGCGCGGGTGTGGGCCAATTCGATCCTTTGGATCAGTCGGGTGAAGATCACCGTCGTGGGTGCCGAAAAGCTGGACGCGAGTCGCTCCTACATTTACATGCCCAACCATCAGAGCAATGCCGACATTCCCCTTTTGCTCGGACGGCTGCCGGTTCAATTCCGCTGGTTGGCCAAGGCCGAACTGTTCAAGATCCCGATCTTCGGTCGGGCCATGCGCGGGGTGGGTTACATCAGCATCGACCGCTCCAATCGAAAATCGGCGTTTGAGAGTCTGACGCGCGCGGCCGAAACGATTCGCAACGGCACCAGCGTGCTGATTTTTCCCGAAGGCACGCGCAGCCCCGATGGTCAGCTGCTGCCGTTCAAAAAGGGGGGGTTCGTCCTGGCCGTGGACTCGGGGGTGCCCATTGTTCCGATTGTCATCCACGGAACCCGGGACATCGTTCCCAAGGGCCATTTCATGATCCGCCCGACACCGGTGCGCATGACGATTCTCGACCCCATCCCGACGGCGGACTACACCCGCAAGCGCAAGGACGATCTTCTGGAGCGGGTGCGCGCCACGCTCACAGCGCACCTTGCCGACGGAAGACAGGAATCCTAAGCACATGCTTAAACTGATCCCCTTGGGCGGCCTCGGTGAAATCGGCCTCAACATGATGGCGGTGGAGTACGGCGATACCATCTTCGTGATCGATGCGGGCCTCATGTTTCCCGAAGACTACATGCTGGGTGTCGATTACGTCATCCCGGACATGGATTATCTGCGCCAGAATCGCAGTCGCGTCTCGGGCGTCATTCTTACCCATGCCCATGAGGATCACATCGGCGCGTTGCCTTTTCTGTTGCGGGATATCAACGTGCCGGTATTCGGTACGCCCTTCACCCTGGGGGTGGTGCGCCACAAGCTGGAGGAGCACGATTTGCTGGCCAGCACGGCCATGCACGAGGTGCTGCCGCGGGAACACCTGAAGATCGGGCCCTTCGACATCGAATTCATCCGCGTCAACCACAGCATCGTGGACGGGGTGGGACTGGCCATCCGCACACCGGTGGGCATGGTCATCCATACCGGCGACTTCAAGATGAGTCATACCACCATGGACGGCATGCTCACCGATGTCAACCGGTTCGCCCAGTGCGGCGAGGAGGGTGTGCTGGCCTTGTTGTCGGATTCCACCAACGTGGAGAAGGACGGTCACACGATCTCCTCCCAGGAAATCGGCGCCGAACTGGCCCGGATCACCGAAGCGGCCAAGGGGCGCATCATCGTGGCCCTGTTCGCCTCCAACATCGCCCGTATCCAGCAAATCGTCAACATCGCGCGGACACGCGGCCGTAAAATTATTTTCAACGGCCGCAGCATCGAGGTGAGTGTCTCCATTGCCCGCAAGCTGGGCTACCTGGAGATTCCCGAAAGCATGGAGATCGACATCGACGACTTGAATTCCTACCTCGACGACGAGATCATCATGATCACCACCGGCAGCCAGGGCGAACCCATGTCGGCCCTGTCGCGCATGGCTGCCGGCACCCACAAGCAGATCAAGATCCATCCCGACGACACGGTGATCCTCTCCTCGAAATTCATTCCGGGCAACGAGAAAGCCATCGGCAACATCATCAACAACCTCTACCGCCAGGGCGCCGATGTCGTCTACGAGAAGATCTCCAAGATCCATGTTTCCGGTCACGCCTTTCGCGAAGAGCTCAGGATGATGATCAATCTCACCAAACCGCGGTTTTCATGCCCGTACACGGCGAGTACCGTCACTTGGTGCTGCACACCCGCCTGGCGCAGGACGTGGGCATTCCCCGGCGAAACCTGATTCTGGCCCAGAACGGCCAGATCATCGAGCTCGGCGAAAAGGGCTTCCAGATTCGGGACAGCATCAGCGCCGGCCGGGTCCTCATCGACGGCAAGGGCATCGGCGACGTGGGGCGCAGCGTGCTCAAGGAGCGGCGGATTCTCTCCGAGGAGGGGCTGGTGGTGGTCAACATGGCCTTCGACGAGGAAACGGGAATTGTTGTTTACGGCCCGGACATCGTTTCGCGGGGCTTTGTTTTCGAAACCGAGACCGGGCACCTGCTCCAGGATGCCCAGTGCGTGATTTTGGAAATCGTCGAGGATGTCACACCGGACGTGGCCAACCGGGTGGACAAGATCCGTGCGCGCATCCAGACGGCGCTACGCCAGTATTTTTTTTACACCATTGGCCGGCGGCCGGTGATTCTCCCCTTTCTGGTGGAGGTTTAGCGGCATGCCCGCGCCTTTCCCCGCCTCCAGCCAAAAGCCCGACGGGAATCGATTCCCCGACGGCCGGTAGACAGCGATGAAAAAAGAGATAACCGGTATTCTTTTCTTTTTCATGGTGGTGTTCAGTCTGATCAGTCTGATCTCCTTCGATCCGCGAGATCCCTGCCTGTTTTTCAGCACCGGCACGGGCGGTGCGGTCAACAACCTGTTTGGCGTCTTCGGCGCCAATTTTTCCGGCATTCTGGTGGGGCTGTTTGGCATCGGCGCCTTCTGGATACCGTTTCTTTTCCTCCTGGGCAGTCTTCTCTTTTTCGGCAAGCAATCCGGACGCGCCCTGTTGCCCCTGGCTGCCGGTGGTTTTTTGCTGGTTTTGACCACGGGCAGTCTTCTGGCCCTCAAACAGGCGCACTATTCGTTTTTTGGCAGCCGGTTCTCGGCCGGCGGCATCATCGGCATGCCATTCAAATCCTTTGTCGTGCATTACTCCAACCCGGCCGGCGGTTCCATCATCCTGCTCCTCTTGTGGCTGATCGGCTTCATCATGGCCACGGGCTTCTCCATGGTGGCGTTTTACCGGCGCTGCAAATCCGCCAACGGGAAGCTGATCGACCAGGCCGCCACGACGATGATCAAGCTCAAGGAACGCCGCCAGAAAAAAGTCAAGATCCGGCAGAACGTCAAGGAAGAGAAGAAAAAGAAGAGGGCCGAGAAGATCAAGATCAAGACCCCCGATCCCCGCCCCATGCCGGTCAAGCCGATACCCAAGCAGGAGGTTTTCCCCTTCATGAAGGCCGGCCCCGGATTCACCCTGCCGTCGGTCAATTTTCTCGACGATCCCAGTCCCCGCCCCAAGTCCACCAACGAAGAAAACCTGCACATGCAGTCCCGGCTGCTGGAAAAGAAACTGGAGGATTTCGGGGTCCATGGCAAGGTGGTGGCCGTCACGCCCGGACCGGTGATCACGACCTTTGAATACGAGCCGGCCCCCGGGATCAAGATCAACCGCATCGTCAATCTCACCGATGACCTGGCCCTGGCCCTGCGCGCCATCAGCATCCGCATCGTGGCCCCCATTCCGGGAAAGGCGGTGATCGGCGTGGAGATCCCCAATGCCGACCGCGAAACCGTGCGCTTCAAGGAGATGATTCTCTCACCGGCCTTCCAGGAGACCAAAAGCGCCCTGACCTTGTGCCTGGGCAAGGACATCGTGGGTAACCCGGTGTCGGCCGGCCTGGAGAAGATGCCCCATCTGCTCATCGCCGGAGCCACCGGTACGGGCAAGAGCGTGGCCCTCAACACCATGATCTGCAGCCTGCTCTACCAACTGACCCCCGATCAGGTGAAGTTGATCATGGTGGATCCCAAACGCATCGAACTCTCCATGTACGACGGCATCCCGCACCTGATCACCCCCGTGGTCACCGATGTGAAGAAAGCCACCAACGCCCTGTTCTGGGCCGTCAAGGAGATGGAGCGGCGCTACGAGCTGCTTTCCAAGATGAAGACCCGCAACATCGACCAGTACAACCGCAAGATCGCCAAGGAGCCGCCGCC
>NZ_BBCC01000181.1 GCF_001311845.1 Desulfosarcina cetonica JCM 12296
CCGGCGGGGAAAACGGGGAAGATGGCGTGGTGGCCGGGGGCTCAGGCGCTTGCGGCGTTGCCGGTTTCCCCGGCAAGGGGGCGTGGATCAAGCGCTCCACCTGGCTGGCATCCACACGCACCTCCCGGTTGTTCTGGAAATAATGCACAACCCCGCCCTCCTCCCAGGCCTTTCGGGTTTCAAACATCTCACCCGACTTGAGAATGAGGATATCGGCTGCCGCAGCGCCTGTCCATAGCAGCAGCACGATACTCAGCAGGCAATACAAAAACGGCCTCCGCATGGTTTTCCCACTCCTTCCTGTCGATGAACGTCATGATCCGAACACGATGCGCGTCTGTTTACTGTACCCACCGGGTCCGCGCCTGTCAATTCACGCGAAAAAGCTTTGAAATTCGGCGCATAATGACATAGGAGAAAAACCGTTCCATTGATCCGCCACCTGATGGCAAGGAGTCTGTTTTGACGGATAAGCCTCGCATGCATACGCGCCACCGGCTCCCCGGGTCTGGGAATACACCCTCCCCGGTGGTTTCCGGGTCCTGGCCGGCAAGACCGATGCCGACAATGATCGTCTCAGCCTGCACGTTGCCCGCCCCAACGACTGGTGGTTCCATGTGCGCGGCATGCCCGGCAGCCATGTGGTATTGGTCGTCGAAAAAACCATCCCCCCGATCGTGAAACGCTGAATCGGGCCGCCGCCATTGCCGCTTATCACAGCAAGGCCCGGGGTGGCGGGGTGGTGGCCGTTTCCGGCACCCTGGCGGGCAACGTGAGCAAACCCAGAGGCGCCAAGCCGGGAAGCGTGCTGATCCGCAGGGAACGGGTTTTTAAGGTCAGGCCGGCCTTACCGGAATCCGATACCCCGTCATGAACCGGAAGTGCCGTTCAACGTGAATTCCAGGGCATCCAGCGAAAGGCAAACCCGTTCTCGATGATATTCAATGAAGGAGAATCAAATGCTGTATCAATTCGACGGTCGGCAACCGCAAGTGGGAGAAACCACCTATGTCAGCGAGCTGGCCCATGTGATCGGTGATGTGATCATCGGTGAGCGCTGTTACATCGGTCATGGTGCCATCCTGCGCGGGGACTATGGCCGTATTGTCATCGGCGACGAAACAGCGGTGGAGGAAGGCGTGATCATCCACGCGCCGCCCGACGACATTCAAACCATCGGAAGGCGCGTGACCATGGGTCATGGCGCCATCCTGCACGCACGGGCCATCGGTGATTGGGTCGTGATCGGCATGGGGGCGGTGGCCAGCTTGTACAGCGAAGTCGGTAAGGGCAGCATCGTCGCCGAGGGCAGCGTGGTTAAATCCAACCAAATCATCCCCGATAATGTTGTCGCGGCCGGCAACCCGGCCAGGGTTGTACGCCCGGTCAATGCGCGGGATGAGGCCATGTGGACCTATGGCAAGCAGCTTTATGTGGATTTGGCGGCAAAGTACCGCGAAGTGGGCATGATTCCCATCTCGCGTCATTGACCACGCTTTGAATGAATGCAAACGGATCATCGATCCATCGTGGATGAAAACATGAGGAAGCGTGAAGCGGCATGCAGCACCATCTCAAAAACCACTCGAACTCACAGGTTCAACAAATGCCAACAACACCATCGGGGCAGCACCACCCAGCATCCACGGCCGCTTCACACGGGGGCATTTAAGCAAGTTGCATGCCACCCCTTGTAAACATCCAATAGGGTTTGATCGTCCATTATTTCAACCGTATAAAAATAACCGGGACCTTGTCCGGCCAAGGTCCCCCATGCCATATAAAATATTTTCCCCATATGTTATGGCATTCATGCCATATTGCGTGCTGCCCGCCGTTTTTTCCATTTTCCAACCCGCCAGCAGCTAAAGTTTTATTCTGATAATCCGATTCTATCCCCAGTTGTGCTTTACGGCCAGGAGTTGGCCACCGTCCTGCAGCATCCTGAAAACCAGATTTGAACTAATGGAATTACCTGCCATGATGGGTAGCAATACAAAAGACAACCGTTTCGGCGCCATTGCCGTTGAAATGAATATCATCGACCCAGCCGGCATCGAGCGGGCATTGGTGGTTCAAGCACGCATTCTCGAAAAAGCCAAAGTGAGCATGCCCATCGGTGAAATTCTCGTGGAAATGAGCATCATTACCGCGGCCCAGCGGGACGAGATCCTTCAGATGCAGCAGGAGATCGACGGTGTAAGCGACGAATGTCCGGGCGCGATCCGCTGTCAACCGGTTCCGCTGCCGGAAAGAGCACCAAAAAGCAACCCTCTCCGATCAAGATTGTGGTTGCCAAGGACAAATTAACCGCCGCTGCCTTCCTGATGGTCGATCCCCCCGTCACCACCGCTTCGGTCAACGATATTAAAATCATGCTGCATAACTTGGGAATTCTGCACGGTATCGCAGCAGACGACCAAATCGCCTCCTTCCTGACCGGCGAGAAAGGCGACGTTAAGGATTGGACCATCGCATCCGGCAACAAACCCATCCCCGACGCCCCTCCGGAAATTGAGTATTTCTTCAACACGGATCCCCTGAAAATCGGCACATTGACCGAGGATGGCCTGATGGACTGGAAAAATCGTGGGCAGCTTCCCCAAGTCAAAGAGGGGGCACTGCTGGCCAAGAAGACGCCAGGTCCCAAAGGCAAGGAAGGCATGGACATCTTTGGCAAAAAAATACCCATCCCAAAAGCAAGCGAATATCGTTTCAAATGCGGAAAAGGCGCCCGCCGCTCGGAGGATGGCATGATGGTCCACGCCAGTCTATCGGGTATGCCCAAACTTTCCCCGGCGGGTGAGCTGGCAGTCCTGCCCACCTTGCACATCCAGGGAGACATCGGTCTGGAGACCGGCCATGTCGAATTTGACGGACACGTCGAAGTCGACGGCACCATCAACAAAGACTACCGGGTAAAGGCGGGCAGCCTGCGGGCCGCTGAAATTCAAGAGGCCAGCATTGACGTTGACGGCGATGTATCCGCCGCCAACGGTATTTTCGGCGCCACCATCCGTTGCAACGCAACCTGAAAGCCGGACATGTGAAGGGGGTGGATGCCATCCTGACCGGTGATATCGCCGTCGAGCGGGAAATCATCGAATCTTCCATCGAAGCCAATGGGCGCTGCCTGATCATCGATGGCACCATTATCGCGTCCACCATCTCGGCCAAAATGGGCATCACGGCCATGGATATTGGCACGGAGGCGTCCAAGTCCAGCGACCTGGTTGTGGGCATTGACCGGCAATTGGAACGGGAGGCCAATGCCATCAAATCCCAAATCCAGGACATCAAGGCTGAGCAGGAGCGCCTTAAGGAAAAGATCGAAGGGCTGACCGGGCGTTCCGATGAAATCAATACGCAGCTTGGAAAGGTCGCTCAGGAGCAGGATGGATTCATGGTCCAGCATCGACGCCTGGAAGAAAAGGCGCAAACCAACGGCGTGAAGCAAAGCAGCGAAACCCAGCAGAAGCTAAAAAAGGCGCTGGCGGAGTTGAAGGCCAAGCAGGCCGCTTGTGACGACGAAGTCGCTCGGTTGATGGAAGAGGACGATCGCGTAAGACACGAGATTAGCGAAATCGAGCAGACAACCGCCGCGAACCGCTTGGCCATCGAGGACCTGAACCGTTCTCTGAACGAAGTTAACGAAGCCCAAAAGGACAGCCTTGGCTTACCTGTTGTCAAGGCTGCCGGAACCATCTATGCGGGCACCCGGATGAAAGGTCCGCATGCGAAATTGACCCTGCTGGAGGATTTCAAGCGAGTGTCGATCATTGAAACCGATAAGCCCGACCATGAGGGGGCCAAGCGCTGGCGCTTTGAATTGAACCCTTTTAAATAGATCCGCTACACCGCCCCCGCTCCGGGGGCCATTGTCATGTGGACAACCGGCACAAGGACCTTTGGAATGCGCCTGTTCTCCCCCGTCACCGAAACCAGGCCCCTGTGAAATCGCCTGATTAACCGCCCAACAGGTTGTCTTCTCAGCACAATCCGCCCCCGCCGACCTTGATTGAAAATTGACTTCAACAGCCGCTGCAACACATTTTCCAATACGTTGCTTGACCTCGGTGCGCGAGGTACCCTATCATCGATCAGTTGGCACTCTAGCAAACCCCATCAGGCTCGCCAAAACTGGATATTCTCTTGACGGTGAAGTTAATTGCAGTTATAGGTGGCCACCTTAATCGGCCTTATGCGAATACATTTAATGGAGGAGAATCAACAATGAATAAAGGTGACTTGGTCAACGAAGTGGCAAAACTGGTTTCTACCAAGAAACAGGCTCAGGAAGTGGTCGATTGCGTTTTCAGCACCATCGTCGATGCCCTGCAAAAAAGCGATGCCGTCCAAATCGCTGGTTTTGGCAGCTTCAAGACCGCCAAGCGTGAAGCGCGTACGGGCCGAAATCCCCAGACAGGCGCCGAAATCAAAATTGATGCCCGCAATGTTCCCAAGTTCGTTCCCGCAAAAGCACTCAAAGATGCCGTGAACTAGCTCCGTTATCGTTTCGCTTTTAAGAAGGTAGGGCTCCACGGCCCTGCCTTTTTTTGTCTGTCTTGCGTTGAATGGCAACGGATGCGTTCCCGACAATGCCATGCGTTGACTTTCGTCATGGGGGTTGATAATACTGTTAACTTATGGAATCAGGTGAAATCGTAGAATATATTGACGCCCAGAAAATTATCTGCGCTGTCGTGATGGCGTCGGGCAACCAACGCCTGCGCCTTCTTACCGAAAACCGTCGGGAAGTCAAAATAGCGTCCCAAAGGTTGTGTCATCGCTCAATCCGACGGTTGGACCCGGAAATGGACCGCAACCGCCTGGTGGAACAGCTGAAAGCCATTGCCGATAGTCGCAACGCCATCGCCGAAACCATCGATGTTGCCGAGCTTTGGGATGTTCTTGCTCCGGAAGCCGACTGGATTGACCTTCCCACGATGACCGGCCTCTGCTTTCCCCATGCGACGGATGATGACCATGAATCCGCCGTTATTCGAGCGATGTTTCAAAGCCGCCACCACTTCAGGTTCAAACCAGATCGTTTCCGGCCCCATACCCAGGCCGAAATGGACGCCATTATCGCCCAGGAACAGGAGGCGGCCAAGCAACAGCGTCTCATCGAAGCCGGGGCCGCCTGGATCCAATCCGTTCGCTCGGGGACAAAGGTCGACCGGCCAGCCGAGCATCAGGTGATCGTGGACATATTAAAGTCCTACTTCCTGTTTGATAAAGAGAGCCCCCATTGTGAAAGCGCCCGGGAGATCATCAAGCAAGCCGGCCTGAACACGAGCGAAGAAATCTTCAATCACCTCGTTGCCGTTGGCGAATGGTGCACGGACGAAAACGTGGATCTTTTGCGCTACCGCATTCCCGTGTTTTTTTCACCGGAAACCCAAAAACGGGCGGACACCGCTGCCGCAAAGCCCACCGACGGTGCATGGCATGATGGACGAACCGACCTGACGCATCTGTCGACCCTGACCATCGACGGTCAATCCACCCTGGATTTCGATGATGCCCTGAGCATCGAAATCGCGATGATCATTTTCTCGTGGGCATTCACATCTCCGACGTGGCGCAGCTGATCAGAAAAGACGATCTTCTCGATCAGGAAGCACGGTCACGTGGCAGTTCCATCTACATGCCCGACAACCGGATTTCCATGGCACCACCCGTGCTTGCTGAAAATCGATTGAGTTTGAAAAAGGACCACGTCCGTCCGACGATCAGCACCATGGTCAAAGTCAAACGCAACGGCGACATCATCAGCTATGATATCTTTCCCTCCCTCATTCGTGTTGATCATCAGCTCAGCTACTTCGAAGCCAACATGAGCACCGAGGCGGGCAATGCGATCACCCTGCTCCACGACATCGCCACCCGTTTCCGGGAAAAACGCATGAGCCAGGGGGCCATTCAGATCATCCTCCCGGAGATCAACGTCTGGATAGACGAAAACGGCGCCCCCGTGATCAACCGTGTCAACCGGGAAAGTCCCGGACGCATGCTGATTGCCGAAATGATGATTCTGTCCAATTGGTTGTCCGCTCGTTTTTTGGCGGAAAACAAAATTCCGGCAATTTTCCGATCGCAGCCGAAACCCAAAAGTCGCATTCTTAAAAACGGCAGCGGGACATTATTCCAGAACTGGATGCAGCGCAAGCTGCTCAATCGATTCGTGCTCCGTCCAACCCCCGAACACCATTGCGGGCTGGGATTGGATGCCTATGTCACGGCCAGTTCACCCATCCGTAAGTATTTCGATCTGGTCACCCAGCGCCAGCTAAGAGCCGCACTGGGCCTGGAACAGCCCTATACCCACAAGGAAATCGAAACCATCATCGAGCAACTGGCCCGCCCCATGGCGGATGTGGGCCGAATCCAATTTCGCAGAAACCGGTACTGGCTGCTCAAGCATCTGGAGGGGCGTATCGGTGAGAAGGAAGAGGCCATCGTTCTTCAAAAACGGCGCAACGCCTACGCGATTTTGCTCAAGGCCTACATGATCGAGTGTAACCTGCCCCAATCCACCGGGATCAATCTCAAACCCGAGGATCTGGTGCAGGTCACCATTCAGCATGTCAATGCCCGCAACAATATTCTTTCCGTCTTTCTGGGATAGCCCGGCCCCGGGCGATCCCATTTGCCGCACACCGTTTCCTCGATCGCGTCAGCCTTGTCTGCTTTGCTGTAAATTTACGACAACCCAGATAATGATGTGTTTTCTTCAGAATTAGCTTTTAACACGTTGACTTTTTGCGTTATAGATCTAAGATTATCTTTATTTGGTTCGTTTCGTTCCGTTTTCCCGGGCCGGTTTTCCCATAGACATCCTTTCTCCGCTCCGTGCCGGCATACACGGGATTTTTTCCTGACCCACCCGGGAATTTTTCCTTGACCATCTGTCAATTATTAACTATAGAGACATTTTCAAAATAAATAATATTCAGGGATCAAGTGCATTATGGGAATTCAAGAACGCAAGGAGAGAGAGAAAGAACGACGCCGCCAGCAGATCATCGTGGCGGCAAAACGGGTCTTTTCAGAAAAAGGGTTCAACAAGGCCACCATGGAGGATATCGCCAAGGAGGCCGAACTCAGCCCGGGGACGCTCTATCTTTATTTTAAAAACAAGGAAGAGCTTTACGCATCCCTGTCACTGCGCATTCTTCAGTACCTCCACATTCGGGTCTCGCATGTCAATAAGGAATCCGATCTGTCGCCGGACCAGAAACTCAAGGCGCTGATGGATGCCATGTATGATGTATATGACTTCGACCCGTTGATCATCATCAACATGTTCCACCTCCAATCCAGCGAAACCCTGAAAAATCTCTCCGAAACGCTGCTGGATGAAATCAAGCAGCTATCGCAGAAATCGATCGGTGCCATCGCCAGGATCTTCGAAGACGGTATCGCCCAGGACATCTACGTGGATCGCCATCCGGTTGCCCTGGCCGATATTTTCTGGGCCATGTTCTCCGGCGTCGTCCTCTGGGAAGCCAGCAAAAAAATCATCAGTGCGGATAAGGATTATTTGAAATCCACTGGCCACGGCCTTCGAACTATTCGAACGGGGAATCCGTAAAACCCCCTGAGCATCCTTATCCGCCGTCAGCCACGCCATCAGAAATGAGCACCACTTACCCGCCAAGCCGGTTTTATGCCGGCTTGGCTGTTTTTTTCCTTCACTTTTTTTACCGGGCGACAGATTGAAACCACCATGATCGGTACACTGGTCAATGCATTGGCGATCCTGGTCGGGGGCATCCTCGGCCTGCTGCTGAAAAAAGGGATCCGTGAGAATTACAAGACAACCGTCATGCAGGCCATCAGCCTGTCGGTCATCCTTATCGGTGTGCGTTCGGCCTTCAAAGCCGCCGATCTACTTGAGGTCATCATCTGTATGGCGGTGGGCAGCCTGATCGGCGAGGCCCTGGGCATCGAGGATCGCCTTGAAAACATCGGCACCTGGGCCGAAAAACGGTTCAGCCGGTCGGCGGGAAGCGGTTTTTCAAAAGGATGGGTGACGGCCAGCCTGGTTTTTTGTGTGGGATCCATGGCCATCGTGGGATCGCTGGAGAGCGGGTTGTCCGGCAACCATGAGACCCTGTTTGCCAAATCCCTTTTAGACGGCATCACATCGGTGGTTTTCGCAGCGACTTTGGGCAGCGGGGTCATCTTTTCGGCATTGCCGGTGCTGATCTACCAGGGCACGATTACCCTGGGAGCGGTACTGCTCAAGCCATTTCTCACCGCCAGCGTGATTGCCCAAATGTCCGGCGTCGGTGGCTTACTGATTGCCGCGATCGGTATCAACATGCTGCAATTGGCCAGGATCCGGATCGGAAACATGCTACCGGCCATTTTCCTGCCCCTGGTTCATTTCATGGTTGTCCAGCTCTTCTGAATCAACGACGGCCGGCCGCTTCCCCCGCCTTCGGTGCGAACGCCCTCGGTGCGAACAAACAACCCCAAAAACAAAACCCCCGACCATCCGGTCAGGGGCTTCGAAGCCGAATCGGGTTTAGAATCCGAAAATGGTGGTCATGCTGCCAACCCAGGGTGGGTCTCCATCACCATCACTTCAGCCATCCTACCCACCGCGACGTTCCGTGCGTTCCCCTTTGCCGCCCCTGGGCCCCACACCCCCATCGGCAGAGACGACACACGGACCGGCAGCCGCCATTCATTCGCGGCAGTGACGGTAGGTTAAAGCTACTCTTTGGGATGGCATTTAATGCATCCGGTAGGACCGGTGGTCGGCAGCTTGCCGTCGATACCGGCAAGGGTATTGGCCATCTTCTGGATCTCGAGCGTCATGTTCTTGTGGCATCCAATACATTGCCCGTGAAAGGCGCTTTTGTAATACCGGAAAACCTGGGTCTTATCCACGGCATTGGAGTCCGGCTTTTTCGGCATTGCCGAAAGATCATGGCAACCACTGGTCATGCATCCGACAATCGCCTCGGTTCCGTTCCAGGTATGATGGCAATTGTTGCAGGCAAGCGTCAAATGGCTTCCATGCGGAAACTCGACCGGGGCTCGTTTGGTCTCCACGGAGTCCGGTGCTTGCAAGGTGATCTCTCCCAAGGGCACACACATCTCCGCTTCTTCGCCAGCAAACGCGGTCCCAAACGAGGCACAAGCAACAACACCGATGAGCAACACCACCCCCACATACGATAGGCTACGCATACGCTTCCCCCCTCCTCAATTTTTCTAATCTGGGCTGTCTCTCGATGGAAAATCGAAGCAGGTATAAACCTAAATGGATTTTTTTTCAATGCATAAATGCCCTTGGTGCACAGGACCGGTTCAACGGCGGACCGCACGAACCGCACCGCAGTTCTCCTCGGATTTTGAAACCCGCGTAAAAACGGTTTCCGGCGTGGTGGTTACCACATCCACCACCCGATGATAGCCGCGAACAAAGGATTCCGATGTCCAGTACCAAGCGGAACCGCTGCCAGGGAAAAAAGGTGTGTTCTTGTATAGCGTCGCCAATTCACCGGCATTGGGCAGCCGCCAATCCGAATGTCCACCGGTGGTCAGGCGGCCGACATACGCCTGGGCCGTCCGATACTTCATGCAGGTGCCCGTTTCCATTTTCGAATCCAAAAGGCACCAGGTGAGCCCTGTCTTCCGATCGAAGACCGTGCCATCCCCATTGTCCTTGAAGCGGCCGGCCACCGGACGCAATTGCCGAGCCGCCTGGTCGCGCAATCGGCGAATCCGCTGCAGCGCCTTTTCCTGGCGGGCCGCTTCGGCCTGCTGGCGGGCCAACGCCTGCTGCCGGGCTTTGGCCAACTCCTGATCCTGCAGGACGCGCTGCCGTTCCG
Source organism: Desulfosarcina cetonica JCM 12296 (assembly GCF_001311845.1). Taxonomy (GTDB): domain Bacteria; phylum Desulfobacterota; class Desulfobacteria; order Desulfobacterales; family Desulfosarcinaceae; genus Desulfosarcina; species Desulfosarcina cetonica. Next base: position 9,852 of record NZ_BBCC01000181.1, read on the forward strand.
GCTCCAGCCGCTGTCTGAGTTCGCGGGCAGCGGCGGCATAGGGTCCGACATCCTGGCTGGCGAGAAAACGCTCCAGGCGCTTAATCCGCGCATGGATATCCTGTCTGGCATCATTGGCAAAGGCGGCTGTTTTATCCCACCGCGCCTTGCGTTCGACCTCGGTGTCAAATTCGGCGATACGCGCCTCGACGGCGGCCCTTTGGGTCGTGTCGGGTCGCTTTTTGAGATAATCGAGATAAACATTGCGTGCCTTGTTCCAATCGTCCGCCACCCGGGACGCCTCGGCGATCAGATCGGTCAGTTCCTGTTTGTCCAGCAGGGTCGCGCGCAGCTGCCGGACCCTTTCCGCCGCGGGTTTGTCGGCCAGCACCGAAAGGAACCGATCGCATTCGGCAATGCAGCTGTGCCAATGCGCCTTTTCGTCGCAGGACGCCGCCTGATGGGCAATGGCATCGGCATAGGCATCGGCCAGTTCACCGATCATCCGGACAATGGCCTGGCGTTCATTGCTGTCGGGGAATTGATCGAGGTATGCCTGGTAGGCGGCATAGCGCGCCATGAAATCGGCTGGCGGACGTTTCTTCAGCGCCTCGAAATAGGCCGATCCCAAAAGCTGACGGATTCCACCGATGGCCTCTTGGATTTGTTTGGCGTAACGGCTGTTGGGATATTTCGCCAGAAAAGCGGTGTATAGGGAGAGCGCCTTATTCTCATATTTCTCATCCACGGAAAGCCGGCTGACGTCAAGCACGGTCTTTTCATAGTCGCGTTTCTCCATCTCGCGGCTGGCCGCTTCCAGCCGGGTCTCCAAGGCGTCCCGATGGACATCTTCGGGATGGGCCTTGAGGTATTGCATCATGCGGACAATCTGGGCATCCAGCTCCTTGGATACCGCCAAGTCCGCCACCAGTTGATCATAGCGACGGTCGGCCTGATACCGCATGAACCAAGGGACACCAACGCTGACCGCCCCCACCAGCAGGGCGAAGATGCCCAGGAACAACAACAGCCTGGCCCTTCGTCCCATCCGCCCTTGTTTACCGACGGCGTGGTCCACCGGCTTATCGAAAGGCTCAAGCGGCGCCGCTGTGTCCGTCCGTGCGGGAGCAACGGGGGGTGGCGGCGGTGGGACAACGGGTGTCGGGGCCGAAGATTCGGGCGGCACGACAGAGGGTGCCGATTCTCCTTGGTCTGAAGTCCCGCGGGGCCCGGAGGCCTCTCCCGCCGGAGGTTGCTCTGCCAAAATGGTCTCCGACGGCGTTTCCTCCTCGCCGGCTCATCCTTGATCTTCAGGCTCTCCATCATCACGTGCATCAGCGGTTCGCGGATCTCCCGGACCCGCTCGGGCTCGGCGGGTTCGATCTGGATGGACGCCTTATCCCAGCTGATGATTCGATAGGCCGCTTCATTGCCGGTGAGTTCGTCGTACCGGGCCGCGATGAGACGGCCGCCGTCGATATACAAGTATCCCACACGGCTGCCGCTGGCGACCCGCAGGGTATAGGTGGCCTCCTCCATTTCCGACATCTGCAAAAACGAGGGCAGGCTGATGCCATGAATCTCACCGCCGACGCCGCCGGAGACCGTCTCGATCTTTTGCCGGCTGAGCATTTTCTTTAGCAGCCCCTCCAGCCGTTGATAATCCACATCGCTGATACTCGACGAGAAAAACCCGAGATGCACCTCGACCTTTTGCGGATCCATCTGCCAGGGCCACAGGGCACCGTAAAACGCTCCTGTTTTCAGTTTTTTGAAAAAAAGGGTTTGATCCTTGCGCGCCCCGCCCAAGTGTTTCACCACCGGATCAAAACGCAAGCCCACGGGCAGGCTTTTACCGGCAGCCTTTTGCGGCTTGCCAAAAAAGGCACCCAGGCTGGCCAGCAGGGTCTCATCCGAGGTCCGCAGGGCGGTCACCTGATACAGGCTCCGGGACGTCTCATAGAAACGGGGTTCCATATCCGGCATATCGTCGATCTCTTTTACCAGGGTCAAAAACCCGACCAGGATTGCCTCGTTGTTGGCAAGATCGCGGATCGCCTTGCTGTCACCGGTTAAAAAATCATCAATCAGCGGTGAGCCCATGGGGGTTATCGCGTCCTTTGTTGTCTTTTCATTTTAAGGTTGTCATCATTCTATCATTATCGTCCTTATTCTATCTCCCCTGAACCCCAAAATGATTTGACGCCCGACACGTTCGGATTTGTTAATGCGGGTGCCGATTTTGTCGATAAAAGGTACATTTTTGTGGCGTCTGGGAGGGGAGGGCCAGCTTGGCAGATATCCGCGAGACAGGCCGTTGGGCCGTTTCCACGCGTTGGCCCGGTATTGGCCTTAAAATTGCGTTAGCGTTTTTCTCACATGACGACGACCCAACGCATATACACGACCTGCACCCGCGACTGCCCCAATACCTGCGGCCTGGTCGCCACGGTCGACGCCGGCCGCCTGGTTCGC
>NZ_BBCC01000182.1 GCF_001311845.1 Desulfosarcina cetonica JCM 12296
GTCCATCAGGGGGTTACCGATGTCCGCCACCATGGCTTGAAGTTTCTTCTCGCGAGTGTCTACTTGTTCTTGCGGGATTGATGGCCAGACGGCTTGACCGTTTGATTTAGCGAACATGATTTTTATCCTCCAATCTGATTAAAGTGTGTCCATCTTTCAGATACGCATCGCCAAACAACTGAAATTTATCCAGCGTTTCCCTGGCCACGCGATGTACTGCCAAATAAATTGGATCTTGATATGTCGGTTTAATTTTAAACGTAATCGTCGCCAGTTGCTCACTTGAGTTGTACGAAATTTCTTTTACATACTGAGAAATGCCGGAACGCTTTGCCTCCCAACAAAAAGAGATTAGCTCGTAAAGCTCGCTTAGGCGTCCCGATATATGGTTAATAAAAATACCATACGCCATGATGCCGCCGCTCCTTATGCAATACTCGTGATCGTTCATTCTTGTCTCTCACCCCCCTTTCATTTTTCCGCCAAAGGGAAAAGCCCTTGACGGACCCTCTTATTGATAATGATTCTCCGAAGTTTCCAGTTTCCAGGTTTCCACCCCCTACAGGGTGGGGGTGGAAACTTGGCACTGGCTTTGGAAATTTGTTGGAAACTCATGGAAACTCAATTTTTTAACTTTCTGAAACCATTATGTTTTTCGTTTTGGTGCCGGAAACTTTTTGGAAACTTCCGGAAATTTTTCAGTTTCCAACCCCCTGTTTTTGACGATTCTTGGAAACTTATGTGAATGATTCCTATTAGCGATTAAATCGACATTTTCAGACATCGAAACCGGCCTTGACGAGGGCGTTTTTACCTTCAACCGTGAGGATGTTTCCGGGTTCAATCATGCGGCAATCAGTTAATTTTTTTCGAATCTTTGAAACCTGGCCGGTGGATATTTGAAGCTCTTTGGCGATATCCTTTTGGGGGATGTCGCATATCAATAGGTTCAAAACGGAAAGCTCTTTATTCATGGCAGGATTTCCAAACGTCCAAATATATTTGCCGTTGTCATCCGGACGGCACTGCATTTCGAGATCGGAAACCAGCGGCAGCCATTTGTGGGAAATCCTTTTCTTGGTGAAGGAGACGACAAATCGCGCGCCATCGGTCTGTTGATAGTCGGTTGGTTTCATCAGCCGTATCGAAATATCGATGTTGTCTTCTCGGCCACTTGTGCCGCGCTGATCGCCGCTTTTCCCCAGATGATGAATCAGCCATGGCGAGATACCGGCGTATCGAAGGCCGATCAACCATTGATTGATGGGGTCCCATTCCTGCTTTGAATTCTCATCCATGCCAGGCGTAAGGCTTGCCACATTATCAAAAAAAGCTGTTTTCACGCCGCAATCAAGAAGCACTTCGCGCAATAGTTTTCTTGTTTCCTCGCATCCGAGGTTAATGCTTGGTCGTTTAAGTATTTCGCAAACATAGGCATCGGATAGTAGATAAAGGGGAGCATCGCGGTCACCGTCAAGCCCAATCAGGTCGATGCGCTCTTGGTAGTCGCCCATTGGCATTTCGCCATCAATAATTGTACATGGCTTCGGTTCGTGACATTTCCACGGTCCGAAACTTTCACCCCGCGTTATTGCGTCTGCCACGCCAGTGATAAACCACGTTTTTCCACAACCACGCGGACCGGAAATCATTCCGTAACAGCCATCCCACAACCATGGAAACAAACTGTATGTCTTTGGCGGGACTTCAATTTTTTTGAAATCGCCAGTCGTTAATATGGCGTCCTTTAGATAGTTGGCGCCCGCGCCATCGATCACCCGTTTGACCGCATCGATGCCTTCGGCCGACGCCAGGTCGTTGAAGTCGGTTGGCTTGCCGGAAACGTCTTTGAACGATGGGAAAACCACCTTGGCGTTGATCTCTTTTGCGGCCTGCTCGGCGTACTTCCGGCCGGCGTTTCCAAGCTCCGGTTTCCATCGGTCGTCATCGCCAGCAATGGTGATTTGATCGGTAGGACACTTCTCCCGGATAATCCGGGCGACCGCCAGTATGTTTCCGGCAGTTAACGCCGTGTAGACAGGCCGGCCAGTGGCCTCGTGGATCGTGGCGCCGGTCGAAAACCCCTCGCAAATGATGGGCGGTCCATCTCCTGGAATATACCCGAAGCAACCCTTCTGCCGTCCTCCGCCAGGAAAATGCTTGTCTCGCGGCTTTTCGCCAGGGTGGAAAACTTTTTTCTCGGGGTAAAGCTCCTGATATGACCAAAACTCGAAATTCTCATCATGAAGCGGCCAAAGGAGCAATTCACCTGCCTGGCGTAGATCGCCATAAGGCTTGACGCCTTTTCGGACAAGATGCTGGTGATTATGGTCGGCAGGTTCCGCCGCATCGAAAACAGGTTTCAACCTGTCCCTGGCGGCCTGCCATCGGCGCATGGCATCCGCTTCCCGCTGGCGTTTGGCATCATCAATCCGGCGTTTGTTTTCGGCCCATTCGGCATCGGTCATCTCATGGCGCTTTTTGGCGCACCACGTTTGATCGTTGACGCCCTTGAAATTGCCGAAGGCGCCGGCCGGTACGCCATCAAGGTGAAGTGAATACCATCCGGCCTTATCGCCTGGTTTATCGACGTCGAAGCGTTGAATGTTGCCGTCTGCAACGATCTCGCCAGGGTTAAGCCCATGCTCAGCCATGGCGACCGTGAAGGCCGTTACAGGGTCCATGTCCGCCGGCATCGGTGCTTGGGCGTCGTGGTCATGCTGTTTTGGCGCTATGTTGAAGTTGGGCATTTTCACTTATTATCGCTCCGCTGCAATCCGTTCAAAATAACCGTCAACTTCAGACTCAAGCCAACCAACCGTTCCAGGACCAAGTTTCACCCGTTTTGGGAAAATTCCGTCTCGCTCCCATCGCCAAACAGTTACGGACGAAACCCCAAGACGCTTTTTAAGATCTTCCCATCGAATAACTTTTTTCTACCGCTTTGGACTTTTTGACCATGATCTTCTCCTTTCAAAAACAAAAATGCCTAACAGGTTGTCATCTGTTAGGCATCGTAAGGGATAGAACTTGGTTGCAACAATGGATAGAGGTATTGTACCTCTATAACTAACTATATTTATTCATATTCACCGTTAAAAATCTTTTCAATTTCATAAAAATTCTTTCTCACAACAGCAAGGTGGTCGTCTGTATCTGGATCTTCCCCATAGAATTCGCGGCCGGCAGCCATAAAGACCTCTTCTTTTGATTTTTCAGACGTTAGACGAGCTTCAATCCAATAATACATTTTTAGCTTGCAATCGAATTCCTGTTTGGAGCCACGCTCTCGAAATCGCCGATACTCTTCAAATGGTTTGCCCTTGAATCCCATGGCGTCCCGTATCTGTGCCGGTGCCTTGCCTTTTGGCGGCTCAAGGTCAAGCAACTCATCGGCAACGACTTCAAGGTAGTCCAACACCCATTGTGGGAATGACTTATTCTCCTTCCTGCATTCAAGGATCATATCCCACGCATACAGGGGGTTTCCGGTCCGCTCAAATTCAGACTTCCGATGGTACAAATTCAGATCGATCATCACGCCCCCCGCCTTGCCGCCAAGTCGATTACCTTGTTGCTATGCCCATCAGTTTGCCCCAGGATTTCAGCCAGTCGGATTTCCCAGCGGGCCAATGCTTGGCGCTTTTCTTTGGCATAATCATATCGGTTGTAAATTCCCAGCACACCTTGAAGGCGATGGCCGAGTATTTTTTCAGCTACAACGTCATCGACCTTCAGTTCAGCCAATCTTGTCCTAAGGGTTCGCCGCAGGTCATGAGGTGTGAATTTTTCCTCAATCCCCATTTCCGACCAATGCCGATCAACAGAACGTGTTAATGCATGTCTCGTCATCGGCTTTTCTGGTTTATATGATGAACGGAAAACATGCTGGCAATCGGCAGAAAAAGCCCTGGCCTCATCGATCACGGCCTTGGCCATGGGTAGCAATGGGATTCTATTTTCATCGGCCGTCTTGCGTCTCTCAGCTGGGATTGTCCAAGTTTCCCCATCGATCTCGGCCCACTGCATGCCGCACACTTCCGCCGGCCGCTGTCCGGTCAAAAGAATCAACTTCAGCGCCAACTTGGTCGGCTTGTAAAGGTCAATATCCTTGTTTCCCAAATCAAGCGCATCCCACAAGGCCTTGATTTCATCATCGGTCAGAACCCGGTCCCTACCCTTCTCCGGCAATTTCTTGATTCTGGTGCATGGTGAATCATCGATAACACCACGCTCGGCCGCAAAATTAAAAATACGGGAAAGCGCTCCGTGGACTCGGTTCCTTCCGATCGGCGCACGCTCGGCGATCTTGTCCAGCAAAATTACTATGTGGCGCCGCTTGATGTCGGCCACCTTCCACTTGCCCCACGCGGGTATAACGTTCGATTCAAGTAGCTTTTTGGTCTGAAGTCCTGACTTTTTCTTTTTAAGCTCCATTTCCCAATGCTCATCAAGCAAATCTGAAAAGGTAGGTGCGGACTTCAGCGCCGCTTTGGCCTCTTGTGCCTTCCGGCCCGGATCAATCCCGTTTTGAAGCTCCTGTAGTGCCTGGCTGTATTTTTCGCGGGCGGATGCAATTCCGATCCCCGGCCACTGCCCCAGCGACATTCTTCTCGGCCGGCCTTCGAATTGATACCGAAAAATCCAAGTTTTTAAGCCAGTTGTAGCCACTCGGACATAAAGACCGCCGGAATCTATTACTTCATACCGTTTACTCTTCTTCCCCAGCTTTTTTACCGCCAATTCGGTAAGTGCCATGATTCGTTAAATTCTCCCTTTTTCTGGGTACAAGATTGGGTACAAGATTTGCCCTTATTATGGCGTTTTTTGGTGAAACGCAATGAAAGAGAAATTAACGTGTTTTTGCTGTTATGTCAATAAATTTGGTTATACCAGGAAGAGTGTTGAAGTGGCCTGAAATCCGACCTTTTTAGGATGGGGTTCAAGGGGTCGGAGGTTCAAATCCTCTCGCCCCGACCAGAAAACTTAAAAACAATTAAGGGCTTGCAAACGTGTTTGCAAGCCCTTTTTTTTGGGCTTTCGCCCGGAACAAAAAAACCGTCGTTGCTCCGCGGCTCCGACGGCTTCGTCAATTCGCTATAATATCCACCAAATGGGACACCGGGTGCGGGCCGTGTCCGTCTAATGCTGCCTGCGCGCTAATAGGGTGTGGACGATGCCCGTTAACTCGGCCAGCTCAAATGGCTTATCCAGGACAGCGGCGGCACCGAATTGCCGGCCCTTTTCATGCGTCTGCGGATCACCAAACGCCGTAATCAAGATCATCGGCGGGCAACCCGGCAACCCGGCAATGCCCTCCAGCACCTCCATGCCGGTAATTCCCGGCATACGGATATCGGTAATGATCAAATCGTATCCGACGTCTTTTTCGCCATTCAAAATCGGTTCGATCTTTGATAGGAGCTCAACGCCGTTTTTGCATTCGATGACTTTGCATTGATTCTTTTTCAACGCCAGGGATAAAAGGATACGCATCTCTGCATCATCCTCGGCCAGAAGAACAATTCCAAGATTCTGTTCTGATTGATCCGACATAGCCTTGACCTCGATCCGTTTGAGATACCGTCGGCACAATCATGGATACGCGATGGGAATACTCGCAAATCCATGTTGATCATTGGTTATTGCAAAGGATATGCCAGCGCCGAGCTCTTCACCTACCTTATGGATGGTAACAATATGATTTTCCAATCAATATAACCAGAATTAGAAATCGCCTGGGATCAGGCGCCAAGGGATGTGAATTGGGGTGATGCGGGGCATATTTCCACGGTGTGGCGAAAGACGACGCATGGGCATCCATCCCACAGGGGGCAACGAATGAAGGGGCGGAAATCTTGCCCATGCAGGATGCCATTGGCCTGTGATGGGACTTCCCGAAAATACCAACCAGGCAGACAGTCCCCCGGCAACGCCGGGGGACTGTCTGGGGCACGATGATCAGCCAACGGTGCCTTGGCCGGTATTCACCGGCGTTTTGATTCTTCTCAAAAAGGCCCGATGGCGTGGCTTGCTCAGGTCCATGTGACGATACACACCCAACTTGGCCCAATCCTCGATAAACATCCAGACCAGGCAATAGGCCCAGACCAGACCGATATTCGCCCATGAGATGGGGGTAACGAGCCCCAGACCGAAAGCGACAAGGAGGGTTGCCAGCAGCTTGGTAATGATCGCGGACCACAACAGCGTGCCGGCCGGAAAGGGCCGGGTGAGAAACGGGCGTCGGGTGCGGGCGACGAACAGCGTCAGATGCCCGGCCACCGCCAGCTTCAGGAAAATGAAGGTTTGAATCTGGCTCCCACTCAGGTGGAGCCAGTCCCGGGCGATCAGCAGAAGGCCGAAGGTTTCAACGACCCCGATCAAACCCAGAACGGTCGAGACGGTAAACACGCGGTGCATGTCCCAGCGCACCGGTTTGGGGTCGACCCATGTATTGTCATAGGCGATGGCCATGATCGGCACGTCGTTGAAAAACGCGAGCAGGATAATCATGATCGCGGTGATGGGGTAAAAATCGAAGACCACCATTGCCAACACGACAAAGAACATGATGCGAATCGTTTCGGTGATGCGATAAATGGCATAGCTGTTCATGCGCTCGAAAATCTTGCGCGCCTCCTCCACCGCCTTCACAATGACCGAAAGTCCCGGCTCTGTAAGAACGAGATCCGCGGCGGCACGGGCCGCATCGGTGGCCCCGCTGACGGCAATACCGGTATCGGCCTGCTTGAGCGCAGGTGCGTCGTTGACGCCGTCGCCGGTCATGCCGACGATGTGCCCATCGGATTGGAGGGCCTTGACGATCTTGTATTTGTGCTCCGGAAAAACCTGGGCGAAACCGTCTGCCTTATCGATGTCCAGGGCCGGTGGGGGGGCAAAGCGCTGCCGCCTGCGCCGCTACCGAAAAAGGCTTCGGCAGACTGGATGTCCGTCCCCAGACCCAGCTGTCCGGCGGTTTCCATGGCAATTGCCGTGTTGTCCCCGGTCACCATTTTAACGCGGATACCATGCGCTTGGCATTTTTGATGGTCTCAGCCGAATCTTCGCGAGGTGGATCGAACAAGGGCAGGATTCCCATGAACGCCCATGTTTCGCCGTCTTCGGTTCTCGCCACCCCCAGCGTACGGTAGCCTTTGGCCGCCAGGTCGTCGACCGCCTTTTGCGCCCGCATTTTGTCCTCGGCCGTGATTTGGCACATGCCCATGACCACTTGTGGCGCGCCCTTGGTTACCCGGAACGCGTTTCCCTGAGAGCCCTCTATCCATGACTCGGTCCGTTTGCCGACCGGGTCAAACGGAACAAAGCGTTTCTGCCGGTAATCGTCCAGACGCTGCCGGTCCTCAAGCCCACCCAACACCGCCAGATCAATGGCGTCGCGGTCCTCCGCCTTGGAGGCCAGAGCGGCGGCCAGGATGACATCCTGGGCTTGCCCGGCATCGAAAAGCACGACGTCGCCCAGCCGCAGCTTGTTTTGGGTGAGCGTTCCGGTCTTGTCCGAGCACAAAATATCCATGCCGGCCATTTCCTCGATGGATTCCAGGCGGGTCACAATCGCCTTCATGCGGGCCAGCGCCCGGGAGCCGATCGCCATGGTCACGGAAAGGACCGCCGGCATGGCCACGGGAATGGCGGCAACCACAAGGATCAGGGTAAACTGAACCAAGGTGAGAAGCGATGCACCACGGAAAAGCTGGACCAAAAGAAGCGCCACGGCCAGTCCCAGGCTCAAATAGATCAGGTAGTCACCAATGTGAAGCACCGCTTTCTGAAAATGTGAAACGGATTTGGCTTCCGAAACCAACTCCGCGGTCTTGCCGAAAAACGTCTCACCGCCGGTTGCCGTAACGACGGCAACCATTTCTCCCTGCTTGGCCACTGAACCGGAATAGGCCACTTCACCCGGTTTTTTGTTCACCGGCAGGGACTCGCCGGTCAGCGCCGACTGGTCGATACTCAAGTAGTCCCCTTCGGCCAACTTGGCATCGGCAGGAATGATGTCGCCGAGGCGCAGGCGAATGATGTCGCCAGGCACCAAGTCGGCGGCGTTGATTTCATCCCATTGACCGTTTCGCTTGACCCGGGCTTTCAGGGCCAGCTGTTTCTTTAAAGCCGCCAGTGCATTGGCCGCTTGATGCTCCTGCCAAAAACCGACCGCCGCGTTGAACAGCAGCAGCAGCAGAATAATCACCAGATCGGGCCAGTGTTTGACAAGGGCCGAAAGAACGGCGGCGACTTCGATCATCCACGGAATCGGTCCCCAAAAGAAGGAAAGAAATTGTTTGATCGAACTTACCTTTACTTCCTTCAAGGCGTTGGGTCCGTATTTTTCAAGCCGTTGGCGGACGTCTTCCGGATCGAGACCCTCCATGGACGTGGCCAACTTCTCCAGGGTCTCGTCAAGGCTGGCCGTCGACCAATCCGGCACGTCCTCGGCGGTTGGTGATGGAACTATCTCTGATGGGGTCATCATCTGTCTCCCTTTCCAATGTTCGATATGATGTCGGTATAATCAGTGATTCCCGGAGGAGATCCCGGGAAAGCGCTCATCCAATTGCTTCTTCTCCATACTCACCTTCTGCAGAAGCTTCTTGTAGGCCGCCTCAAGGGAAGGTTCCATAACGGCGACCTGGCCTTCACTGACGATAATTCGCTGCAGTTCAGGAATCTGCACCTCATATGAGGATTTCAAAAAATCGGCTGGATGTAGAAGATCGTCCGACCGATGGGCAGGATGTCCACGCGGCCGTGGAAGATCTTGGATCCGGACTGATCCCAAAGGGTGAACTGATTGGCGATATCCGGGTCTTCATTGATAATGGCATAGGTCTGCATCGGGCTGAACACCAGCTCACCCTTGGGAAACTCGTAAACGACGATTTTACCGTAGTTGCCCTCATCGCAGCCGGCAAAGGCCATGGCCCGCAGATTGGTTTTGCCCTTGGGACTCATGGGCATGAGCAAAAGGAAGTCGAGTTTATCGGGTTGAAACAGGTTGAGCGTCAAATAGCGGGGCTTAATCGTCGTACTGGCCTCTTCGGCAACCACTTCCGCATAGGTCCAGACGTCTTCCTCCTGATAGAAAACCATTGGATCGGTTTGGTGGTATTTGTTGTAAATCCGCATCTGGATGTCGAAAAAGTCGCCGGGATACCGAACATGCGCGCGGATATCCGCCGGCATCTCGGCCTTGCCCTTAAAAAGACCCGGATAAATACGGTCGTAGGCGCGGACGATGGGGTCTTGCTCGTCATACATGTAGTAATCCACCGTTCCGTTGTAGGCATCCACGACGATTTTGACCGAATTGCGCATATAGTTGAGGCGCGTGCCTTGGGTTTCCATGGGAGCGGCGTCAGGATACCAATGGGAATAGGTGTAGGCGTCCTGGATCCAAAACACCCCCCGCGGCGTCACCACCGTGTATGGGGTGTTGTCCAGCATCAGAAAGGGCGTCAGGGTCTGAATGCGTTCGACGATATTGCGCCGGAAAAGGATCTTGCTCTGATCGGTCGCTTGGGTGGTGAACAATAGATTGCGGTCCTTGTAGTACCAGGCAAAAACCATCTGGCGAAGCAGTGAAGAAAAGGGGACCCCGCCCTTGCCCTGATAATTGACCATTACATTGTCGTTTCCCTTGGGGTAACCCATTTCGCCCGTGCCATTGGGTGAAATGACATAGGAATCGGTTTTCAACCCATAGTAGATTTCCGGTTGCCGGAGTTCCAGTCCGTAGTCGGAGGCGATGGGGATGTCGTGCATGAACCACACCATGGGGCCGCCGCCCCGCTGGTTGGCCGGCGTCATGGCCGCACCGTAGCCGTGCGTGTACATCAAGTGGCGGTTGATCCAATCCTTCTTCGCATTGTTCGGAAGGTTTTGGTAATTGAGCTCCCGGGGGGCCACCAAGGTTTGGGCATACTTGCCATCGACGGTATAGCGGTCCACGGACACGGTCGAAAAGGTGTAATAACGCCGCAGGTCCTGAAGCTGCTCGAGCACGGGCTGCAATATATGCGGCTGCCAGAGGGGGATGTTCTCGAGTACGCTTTTCACCTGGGGGTCGTTATAATCGGCCAAAAGGTGTCCGGGGGAGAACTGGCGGACATCGACATTCCCGAGGCCATAGGCCTGCAGGGTCGATTGAATATTGTTGGCGATATAGGGTTTCTCACGGGTAAACGCGTTCGGTGCGACGATGTATTTTTTGATCAGTTCCGGCAAAAGGGGGGCATGCCGGGCACCGACGACAAGAACGAATCCCAAAAGCAGGCCGGCAAACCACTTGAAGCCTTTGTTGTACTGAATCACCAGGACCAGACAGATGATGGATGCCGTCAAGAAAGCCAGTTGGAGCCATATCAACGGCACGCTGAAATTCATGTCGATGAATCCCGGACCATAAAAGAGTGGCGCGTTGCCGGTCTGGTAGACCAGTGCGTTGCGCTGCAAAATGAAGTTCCATGATTCGATCAGAAAAATGACCCACAGAAGGAGGCTGAGATGCCACTTGGCGGCACGGGGCAGCGGCCGGTCTTGCTGGGCGAGCCGCTTCTGTTCCGTCCAGTATTGCAGGGCCAGGCCCAAAAACAGGATGAGAGCACTCAGCAACAGGCGGGATTGAATCATTCGGTAGATCGGAAAAGAGAAGAGAAAATACGTGACATCCTTACCGAAGACCGGCTCGGTGACACCACCGGCAGGCCCGAACAGGTAAAAGAGAAACATTTCCCAATTCCTGAAAAGGGGAAAGGCAACCACAAGCGCCAACCCCAATGCGAGCACGATGGAAACGGCCCAAGATCCCGTGCGGAGCCGATGACGCAATTTCGCCTGAAGAGAAAGATCTTCCGTCTGCCGGTCGGCGGGAGCGGCCGAGCCCCGAAGAACCCGTGCAGCGATGCGTAGGTTTAATAAGAAAAGCCCTGCAAACGCAAGGGTTACCCCGATGAAAACAACATAGCGGTAGACCAGTCTTTGCCAAAAATAGAATTCGTATCCCAGCGCGCCATACCACCAGATGTCCACAAGCTTTTCCAGCAGGTAGACGATGGTCAGGACGAGAAGGACCGCAAACAGGATGAAAATGGTCATAAGGAGGGTCTTGCGACCCTTTTGGGATATCACTTCGGCACCTCCTGTGGTTGTCTTTGTCGCTTCCCGGGCCAGCCGGATATCTTTTCAGCGAAAAACAATGAGGTTCGTTATCAACGCATGATCCAGCCGGTAGATCATCGTGCTGATGACATTCCACAAGACGGGGATGTTGATGACCAGGATCAGGATCAAAAATCCCACGCCACTGCGTCCCAAATTCTCATAGGGGCCTCGCAGATCCTCGGGGAGCAGGTACTTGAAGAGATGACTGCCATCAAGCGGTGGGATGGGAATCAGGTTGAACACCCCCAATAGGATGTTGAGCATGGCGACCTTGAGCAATACATGCACCATGATTGAATCGGCAGGGCTTCCCGAGGCGAGAAAAACGATGTTGATCAAAACGATCATCAGGATCGCGATCAGAAAATTGACCGTCACCCCCGCGGCGGAAACACAGATGTCCCCCAAAACCGGCCGACGGTAATTATAGGGGTTGACCGGCACCGGTTTGGCGCCGCCGATGATGAAGCTGCCCCCGGAGAGCAGGTAGGCCGCAAGTGGGACGACGATGGTCCAGATCGGATCAATATGCGGAATCGGGTTGAAGGTGATGCGTCCCTGACGCTTGGCGGTTTGATCCCCGAACAGCATGGCGACAAAACCGTGGGCCATTTCGTGGAGGACGATGCTCTCGATCAACAATAAAATGACGATGATTTGGGGCAGTATCATGGGTACGCTCCTTCCGGGAGTCGTCGAGCCGGTATGGTTTCAGGTGGCATCATGATGCCGGACCGGGCAACCTTCAGCGCTGCCAGCAGACGGATGGGTTTTCCAACGGAACCATGGCTTCCGGGTGCTCGGGAATGATCCGAGCGGTGAAATCCGAGGCCGGCCGGCGGGCGGGGACCCGCACCGTATAAACATCGCCGTCGTCTTGGGCCGCCGACGGATCGCGGGTCATCGGCCAACAGGTCCGTTCGCCCGCCGCCAGCGGTTCGGCGACCAATTGCACCGCGATGGCTTCCGGCACGAGCCCGCCGGTAAAGACCCGCACGCGAAGGTATGAAAATCCCTGTCGCTGCAGATATCGACGTCGCCGAATCTTACGTCGGGCCATTTCCGACGGATACCATCCTGCCAGGCGGCGAGCCGCCTGC
>NZ_BBCC01000183.1 GCF_001311845.1 Desulfosarcina cetonica JCM 12296
CGCCGGATTTGGGGTCGTCTACAAGGCGCCGCCACCGGTGCATATCGGGAATATGTGCCGATGGCGGCAACGTGGTAGCCGGGCACAAAGACAAGCAGGATGGAAGAAATATTGATTTCCGGCAACCTAAGAATCGTGGGAAGAAAAGGATCCGACCATGGAACCCAAGACGGTAAATTCTGAGCCAAACCACCGGGACGATCCGTATCCGGACAAAGCCGCTTTTTTTGATGCCCAGGTTGAGGCCGATTGGGCCATGCAGGCGTACGGCACGGCCGAAGCGGAGAAGCTCGAACGACTGCTCACCGTTACCGGCCCGCTCACCGGATTGCGTCTGCTGGAACCCGGCTGCGGAACGGGACGGCTTACGGAAGTACTGGCTGAAGGCGTCGGTTTCCATGGCCGGGTGGTGGCCATGGATATCAGTCCGGGCATGGTCGCCGCGGCCCGCAGCCGGCTGTTTCGTTTTGCCAACGTGGATCTCAGGCTGGGCGCCGTCGAGGCGCTATCCGATCGACTGGGAATATTCGATCTGGTGATCTGCCATCAGGTGTTTCCTCATTTTGCCGATCGGGTCGGGGCCCTTGAAATTCTCGCCCGCATGCTGAAACCCGGTGGTCGGCTGGTCATTTCGCATTTCATCCCCCTTGCCGAGATCAACGATGTACACCGCAAGGCCGGAACGGCCGTGGCCAATGACCTGATGCCGCCTGGGGAAACGATGCGGCGATGGTGCGGCGCGTATGGATTGGCCGTCGAGCATTGGCACGATGACGCGCTAGGCTATCTGCTGGCCGCAACGTTGAAATGGCCCTGAACAAAAATCAAAACACGATTGATACAAAAAGAGAAGTTCACCAACGACCCCGATTTAAAAAATTCTATTGACACAAATGGAGAAGTGCGATATAGGACGGTCCCAACAAACTGCATGGAACAGTGCAGAACCGTTCGTGAAAACAGATCATCCTTTTTCTATCCGACGATGCCATGAAGGCTGTGATCTCCGCTTGATCGGAGTGGCCCTTGTGGCTTTTTTTGTTGAGGCGACATCCTCAACAACCATCCCGGCCCTCCCGTGACGATCCTTTTCTGAAGGAAAGATAAACCGTTTTATCTCCATCTATCACACCCTGCTGTGAGTTGATTCATTGCGCCCATAAGTTGCTGCGTTCTGACAGTATCTCAAGAGAGGACGACTGTTGCGTCTATCTGCCCGAAACTTTTGGCCGAAACTTTTGGAGAAAGAGGAGGAGAGGAAGAAGAGATGAAAACTTGCATCATGCACGGGAAAAGAATTGGATTGCTTCTGACGATGTTATTCATCTTGATACCCAGTGGGGGGTGGGCCGAAGAGGCCAAACCGGTCACCAAGCTCGACGAAATCGTGGTGACCGGCACGCGTACCGCCCATGCGATCAAGGATGCACCGGTGGAGACCACCCTGATTACCCGTGAGGATATCGAGAAGAGCAATGCCCAGACCGTAACCGACATCGTTAAAACCATTCCCGGCATGTCCGTGTCGGGCAACGACGACATTTTCGGGGGCTCCTCTTCCCGTGCCCGGCTGCGGGGTCTTAGTTTCAACAACGGCTATGGCCTGATCCTCATCGACGGTCAGCGGATGCATGGCAGCAGCCAAAGCGGCGCGCACGGGGAGTACGCCGTGGGATTGAACCAGATTCCCGTTTCCATGATCGAGCGGATCGAAGTGATCAAGGGGCCCTCCTCGGTGCTGTACGGCAGTGACGCCATGGCCGGCGTGATCAACATCATCACCCGCAAGATTCCCCAAAAAGCCACCATGGGCGCCGGCGTGAAATACGGCTGGTACAAGGTCTCGAAGAGCATCAACTATTATACCGATGCGGAGGTTACCCCTTCGGATTATGGGAAATACCGCAACACCCGCAACGCCTATGCCTATGCCGGCAACAAAATCAACGACCGCATGGGGTTTTTGTTCGATTATGACCATGAGGACTCCGAAGGTACCAGCAATGATCCCTATGACAATAACCGCGACTCCGCCATGGGTAAATTCGACGTTGTTTTCAGTGATATGGTAAGCGCCTGGGTCAAAGGGGAGATCAGCGAATTTGAAAGAACGACGTCCTATGTCACCTCGGAAGACAGCTACCGTATCGCCGCCGGCCTGGATTTCGATTTCTCGGAAAACCAAAAGCTCATGTTCAAGGGCTACCACTACCGTGACGAGTTTTCCACCTCCAGCCGGGATGGCGAAATCGGTTTTGACCAGGGCGAGTTCCAGTATACCTGGGATACGGGGGTCAGCCATGTACTCACCCTGGGAAGTGAATTTCAGCGTCAGACCATCGACTACTACATGAACAACACCGCGACCGTCAACGGCGTGACCGTGAGAACCCGGACCACCGTTAAAGAGGACGTGGATACCTTCAGCGTATACCTGCAGGATGAGTGGACCCTGTTCAACAAACTGGTGCTGGTTCCCGGCCTCCGTTGGGACCATCACTCCACCTTCGGCAATTCCTTCAATCCCAAATTGAACGTGATGTATCATCTGCTGGAAAACACCTCCCTGCGCGCCTCGGTGGGCAAGTCCTTCAAATCCCCGACCATCCGCCAGTTGTATTACGATGTGCCCTATTGGCACTCCCCGTTCTGGGTCGCGTCCAACCCGGACCTGGAGCCGGAAGAGTCCATCGGCTACTCGGCGGGTATCGAGCAGTGGTTTTTGAACAACAAGGGGATGGTCAACCTTACCTTTTATCGCAACGAAATAAGTGACATGGTGGTCACGGATACCACCGGTCAGACCTACGAGGGCGCTCCCCTTTACATTTATGAAAACGTGGATGAGGCCACGGTCCAGGGTGTGGAGCTCACGGCGCAGTTTTACCCCACCGAAAGCTTTTCCCTCGCGGCCGGCTACGCCTTCACCGATTCGGAAGACGAATCCACGGGCAATGACCTGACCTACACCCCCGACCATTCGTTCAGCATATCCCCGGCCTACGAATACATCCCCTGGGGACTGGGCGTCAGCGGAACACTGTCATACGTGTCCGACCAGTACACGGATACCGACAACACGCGTGTCCAGGAAGCTCATGTGCTTGTGGACGGCAAGATATTCAAACGCTTAACCAAAATGGCCAAAATCACGCTGGAAGTGGACAACATTTTCGACTCCGACCATGGAGACGATCGCTACACCCGCACCGGTAGGACCTTCACGCTCGGTATGGACATGGATTTCTAAACAAACAAGGAGACAATAAATCATGAAAACACGTCGCAATCACATCTGGATGATCGTCCTGGCTGCTTGGCAATCTGTATCTTCGCCACCCCTCAGGTTCAGGCGCACTTTCCCTGGCTTCTTTTGGAGGACGGTGCCATCGCACCGGGCAGCTCTTTAAAATGGGTGATTGGCTATGGGCACAGATTTCCCCTGTCCGGTTTCATGAAAGGGGATGAGTTGGAAGAAGTGCTTATCATTGGCCCCGGCGGTACCGAGAAAATGGACGCCAAGGACCTTGCCGGAATTGAACTTTCATCTCCCAGCACATTGACAAAAGAGGGTGGCTATATTATCGCGGCAAAACGGAAGAGCGGCTTTGTTACCAAAACCACCGAAGGTATAAACACCAGCCGAAAAAGGGATTGAAAAACGTGCTCGCCTCCTTTTTGTCCCATTCATACATGAAGGCCATCGCCAATGTCGGCGATGCCGGCGGCAAGGTGGATGCCGTTGTGGGCCATGACCTGGAAATCGTGCCCCTGGCCAATCCGGCGGACCTGCGTCCCGGCGATTACCTGCCCATCAAGGTGCTGTTCAAGGGCAAGCCCTTCAAGACCGATTTCCTGGCGACTTACGGTGGATTCTCCACGGAGAATGGCGTTTTTGCCTACGCGGCCAGCACGGACAAGGACGGCATGGGAAAAGTCCGTATTCTCGCCCCCGGGGCATGGCTCATCAAGGTAAGCCATAAATTGCCCTATTCCGACCCGGAAATGTGTGACACGGAAAGTTTCCTTGCAGATTGCACCTTTGAAATCCAATAGGGAAGCAAATCACAAACCTGACGGGCGGCCGGACCGGCCGCCCATGCGGATCTTGAAACGGCTGGCACGCCCCCTGGTGGCGCCGGCCGTTTTTCTCCTTTTGGCCCTTGCCGCCACCTGGCCGCTGGCGATGTCGCCGGCCAGCCGTTTGCCCATGGGGATGGAATCCGCCGCCACGGTTCCCTTGTTCAACGTGTGGACCGTGTGGTGGAACGCGGACCGCGCCGCCGCCGGGTATGGCGACTACTGGGATGCGCCCATATTTCATCCCCAAAAGGGCGCTTTTTCCTTTTCGGAACCCATGCCCCTCAGTGTCGTTGCCGCACCTGTCATTTGGATCACCGGCAGCCGCATCCTGGCCTACAATGTTTTGCTGATCCTGAGCCTGTGGTTTAACGGCTGGGCCACCCATTGCCTGCTGCGCCGGCTTCATCTTTACCGGCCGGTTCCCTGGATCGGCGGGGCCATGGTGACACTGCTGCCCCTGATCCATTCCTGGCTGGGGGTGCTGCAACTGGTTCCGGTCTTCGGCATCCTCTGGACGGTGGCGGCGCTTTACCGGTTCAGTCTCCGGCCCGCCCCGATGGGCGGGATACGGATCGGCGTGGCATTGGCCGTCACCTTTCTCATGTGTGCCTATTACGGCCTGTTTCTGGTGCTGCCGTTGACGCTTTCCGCGGGCTGGCTGCTGGGCCGTCGCATGCGCCGATGGCGCATGTGGTCAGCCCTTTTGCCCGGCATGCTGGTGGGCGTGTTGATCTGCCTGCCCTTTGCAAAAATTCAGACGCGGACAGCAAGCGATAGCCGGCCGCCCCACACGCAGCGATACCTGGCGCAATTCTCGGCCATGGTCCCGGACTATCTCGTTTCGCCATGGCCCCACGGGGTCGGAGTGTTGGAGACTGCCGATACGGCGGCTTACGCCGGTTACAGACTTTGTCCGGGCTATCTTAAATGGGGCTGTCGCTGTCGGCCTGGTGTTCGGCCTGATGTCGCGCCGCCGGCGGCGGTGGACGCTCTTTTGTCTATCCATGCTGTCAACGGCCTTCGCCCTGTCCCTGGGGCCGTGGCTGCGCGTTGCCGGCTGGCAGCCCTACATGTTCCTGGTCGCGCATCTGCCCGGCTTCGGCCAGGCCCGCAACGTCTTTCGGTTCGCCGTTCTGGTGCACCTGATGGTGGTGCTGCTGGCCATGCTGGGCCTGCACGGGGCGTTGGCTGCCGTCCGCCGGCACATTCACCTTAAAGGGTTGCGCCGTCTGGCCATCGCCGCGACCGTCTTCGTCGGCGTGATGGCGGTGATGGAGATCCGGCCGCTGCGCAGGCCCTTTACCCGGTGCCGGATGATGCCTTAAACCGGAGCTGGGTCGACTGGTTGGCGACCCATACGCCCGTCGACAGCGTTATCGTTTGTATTCCCTTTCCCTTCAGGCCCGACGTGGCCGGCTACCAACAGGAAACCGAATGGATGTACTGGCAGACCTTTCATGGGCGCAAAATGGTCAATGGCTACTCCGGCTATTTTCCAGGCGCCTTTCTCGATTTGAAACTGTCCATGGCCGAATTCCCCGCGCCTGAATCGATCCATCGCCTGCGCGGGTTGGGGGTGGATTACTGTGTCGTCAAACGCGATTCCATATTCGCCGAACCCACATGGCGTCTGGCGGCACGCGATTGCCTACTGGAACCGGCGTTCCATGATGATGCGGCGCAGATGGACATCTACCGCCTGATGGCCATGGGCGCCAACCCACCTTAATGGTGATGCTGCGGGCAGGGATGCCTGAGGAATTAACAAAAAATCTTGACTTCTGATTTCTCTGCAAGTATTGCCATCCGATGACGCACAGCTGAAGCTGTCGCTTTTTCGATTCGGTCCATCAAAGCATACAACCAAAGCCTACAATTAAGATATCCGCCGCTTTGTTGCCAACAGATCGGTGAACCCAAACCACGAAGGTTTCGATTCCCCCAGGGGAAGACGGACGCGTGGTTTTTGTTTTTGCATCGCCTGAAACAACCCCCCGCAAACGTCAATTCGGCCACGGATCGCTATTCGTCAAATTGAGTACGGCTTGCCCATGGATGGAAACGGGAAAAGGAGACGTCGGGATGAAAAAATGGAGGTATGGTTGTGGTTGTGGGTACTGATGCTGTTGGCCGGACCAAGGATGGCTTGGGCCGAAACGTACAGCAGTACTGAATCCGGGGATTTCATCCGGCTGGATCCCATCACCGTCATGGCGACCAAAACGCCCAAAGCACCGCTGGATTCACCGGCAAGTGTCTCGGTGATCACAACGGATGAGATCGATGCCTTCAATTCGGCCCATCCGTTCAAGGCGTTATCCCTGACCGAAGGCATCTGGCCGCGGCAGTACCGGGGCGGGCTGGCGGACTATTGGGCACGGCCGGTGATCCGTGGTCACCGGGCGCTGGTGATGGTGGACGGCGTCAACTGGTACGACTACGGGTATTACTCCGACACGGCGGCGATCCCCATGCCGGATGTGGCGCGGATCGACGTGGTTCGCGGGCCGTTTTCGGCCCTTTACGGCACCCTCGCCCAAACCGGTGTGATCAACTATATTACGAAGATTCCCGATACATTGACGATCGACGCCTCGGCCTCCTTCGGCGACTGGAATACCCGCTATTACAGCTTCCGCATCGGCGACCGGCCCTTTGGGCGGGTTGCGGAAGGCGACAGCCCGTCCGGAATCGCAAAGGCCTTGGGCGACCGTTTTTTCTACTCGGCCAGCTTCAAGTCACGTACCACGGACGGGTATGTGACCACGCCGTCCTACCAAACATTTAGCCGGCCGGCGACCGGAACGCTTGATCCGGACACGCCGGTGGTGACCGGCTGGACGAAGAATATCGATCCGCAGACCGGCAAAACGCGCTATTTGATCGGTGACCAGGGCGACAACTGGTACGAGGATTACGGCCTGTTCGTGAAAACCGGTTATGATTTCAGCGAGGATACCCGGCTGTGGTACAGCTTCAACATGAGCAAGTTCGAGTACGGTTGGGAGGATGGCAAGAGCTACCTCAAGAACAGTTCCGGTACCACCCTTTACGACGGCGATGTCTATCTCCAGGATGGAAACGACACCTACGGCCTTACCCTGAAAGACTCGCTTTTCGCTTCGGATCCAACCGAGAAGAAATCCTTTGTACATACCCTCAGTTTCAACCATTCGGTCCCCGACGCGGTGGATATCGTTGGACTGCTGGCGTATTACGACAAGGAGACCGATAATCATCTCATCAGCAGCAGCCGCTACAAGGAGGAGAGCAATTCCCTGACCCAGGCTGACCTGTCCGCCACCTTGCATGCCATGGATGACCGGTGCCTGGTGACCGTCGGCGTGCAGGGCGTTCGCGAAGAGGCCACGGTTACCGATGATCGCCTTTCCGACGCCTATGACGAGGACAGCCGCACATCGACCTACGAGGAAACCTCCGGTAAAAACCTCACCCTGGGTACGTTCCTCCAGGTGGAGTACACGCCCATCAAGGTTTTGACCCTTTACGCCGGCGGCCGGTACGACCACTGGTGGGGAACGGACGCGGATTACGCCAACGAGGATGGCACCCGCCTGGAATATGACGACGTGGATGACGGTCAGTTCAGCCCCAAACTATCCCTGGTCTACCGCCTGATGGAAAACGGCATTATCCGGGCCTCCTATGGGAAATCCTTCGAGGCACCCTCACTCTACTACCGGACGGCGAACTATTATCGTGTGGATTCCGGAGGCGACATAACCATCGGCATGGCCAACCCGGACCTGGGGCCCACGACCAATACGTCATGGGAAGTGGGAACGGAATGGGAGCTCTGGGAGAAGCAACTGCGACTGAAGGCCACCTATTTCGAGAACGATTTCGAGGATATGATTTATAATAAAACACGGTCGTACTATCTGGATGATGGCACCCAGGTGACCGAGAAACAACGCATCAACGCTGACGAAGCCGAGGTCAACGGCATCGAAATCTCGATTGAAGCGCTTTTGCCCTATAACATGAAAGCCGGCCTGTTCTACACCCATCACTGGTCCGAGTATACAAGCCTGGAAGATGAATCCGAAGAGGGCTGGGAAGTGGATGAGGTGCCCACGGACATGTTGAGCGCCTGGATCGGCTATTTCGGCCGCTATGTGGATGCAAGCATCAGCTATCGTTATTGTGACAGCCGCTACGACGACGACTACGACAAATACGCGAGCGACTCATACAAAAACGACGACGAATACAACCTGGTGGATGCCAAGATCACCGTTCGTCCTCAGAAAAACGTCTCTCTTTCCCTCTCCGTCGAGAACCTTTTCGACGAGAAGTACTATGAGTATTACCGGGCGGCGGGGCGCTTCTATCTGGGAACGCTCAGTGTGCATTTCTAATCGTCGACAATCTTACCTCCCCCCCGGTCCGGTTGCGGCATATCGGGATTCCTGAACCGCCGCAGCCGGATCGATTTATAGCGCTTACTGCAGACTGGGACAAATGAACAAAATAAAGACATCCATAAGAAACTACTGGGACTGGCGCAGTTCGAGCTATGGCGTCGATGCGGACAAATCCGCGGCCATCGCCGATCAATGGCAAATCATCGTTCACCAGATGGTCAAGGGGGCGCCGGGCAAGCGCGCTCTGGATATCGGTACCGGCACCGGGCAGTTGGCCGTTTATCTGGCGCGCGCCGGATTCGACGTTACCGCCATCGATATCTCGGCGGCGATGATTGCCGAGGCCCGGAAGCATGCGGCCGATCAGCGGCTGCAAATCGAATTTTCAACCGGCGATGCCGAAGCCCTGGATTTTGCCGACCGAACCTTTGATGTGATTGTTTCACGCAATCTTCTCTGGACCCTTCCCCGGCCGCACCAGGCTTTGATGGAGTGGCGCCGGGTGCTGAAACCGGGCGGTCGTCTGATGCTTTCCGACGGCTATTGGATGAACACCACCTGGAAACGCGTCCACCGCCTGTTTTTCAAAATGGTCAAATCCAGGGGGCGTAACGGCGGCCGGGTTTCGCTGCATTTTTTCCGTGCCTATGCGGGCCTTCAAAAAAGATTGCCCCTGTACGAGGGGGTCAGTCTCGATACGGCCGTAGACCTTTTGCAGACGGCCCGTTTTCAGGCCGTGACCCCTTACGATACCGACCGCTTGAGCGTCCACCCCTATGGGGCGACGGCCGTGAAAAATGGCTTCCCACCGTTTTTTATCGCCTCGGCGACGCGTTGAGTTCGTGGTGCGCCTTACCCGGGTAGAGAAAACCGGATGGAAAGCATGGGTTCTGTTCGTGTGGGTGGGAATCGGGGTGATACTGACCGCCTTTCCTGCACGGACCGTCGCCGGCACGGGTGAGCTGGCGATTGCCACGCCGTTCGGGCCTTCCGTCGCGGTTCCGGATCCGGCCAGGGGCTCCAACGGGTGGTACACCAGTGAAGCCGGGGTAACGCAGACCCTTTTCGTGCTCGATCTCGACATGGGCCTGAAACCGTGGCTGGCGAAATCGGTCCGCCCCATCGATCCCCTGACCTGGGAGATCGAACTCAACGCCCCGGTTCTCTTTCATGACCGCACATCCATGGACGCCGCTGCCGTCAAATGGTCGATCATGCGTTTGATCGACGACAAGAGCGCCGTGTTCAACAAGCGGGTCCAGCAGATGCTCGATATCGATACCCTCACGGTGGTCGACGACCGGACCCTGCGGTTCAAGACCCATCGGCCCAACGCCGCGTTTTTAAGCGCGCTGGCCTCTCCGGACACGGCGATTCTGAGTCCGCACGGCGATGCCGATCATATTCAGGGCACCGGTCCGTTCGTCCTGCAACGGGTCGTCCCCAAGGAAGAGATGATCATGTCCCGGTTTTCCGGCTACTGGGGGGCGCCTGCCCGGCTCGAACGGGTCCATCTCAAGATCATCCAGAATCCCGCCACCCGCATGCTGGCCTTTGAAGCCGGGCAGGTGGACGTGGCCGCCAGTTTTCCGGAGAGCGATGCCAGGCGAATCATGGCCCGCGAGCATGTCAACATCGTTTCCCATCCCTCCAACCGGTTGTGTTTCTTTTTCGTCAGGGTGAATGACGGCCCTTTGGCCGACGGGCGCATCCGCCGGGCGATCAACTATGCCATCGATCGCCGGCAGATCGTGGAGACCGTGCTGGCCGGCATCGGGGGAACGCCCGCCGGCTCGATTTTTCCGCGAGTCCTGCCCTGGAGCGATCCGGACCTGATACCCTGTCCCCATGATCCGGCCAAGGCCGCGCAGTTGTTGGAAGAAGCCGGCGCCCGGGACACCGACGGCGACGGGGTGGTCGAAATCAACGGCCGGCCGCTCTCCCTGAACATGTGGACCTACGATTCGCGACCGTCGCTGAAGCCGACGCTGGAGCTGGTGCAGGCGCAACTGGCCGCCTGCGGAATCGCCAGCCGGCTCAAGATCACGCGCCGGGCCTCGCCGATCAACCTGGCCATGCAGCGGGGCGACGTGCATCTCAACCTGCAGATGTGGAACACGGCTCCCCAAGGCGATCCCGACTTCTTCATCACCAGCATTTTTACCCGCGGCGCCGGTTCCAATGTGATGGGCTACGCCAGCCGCGAGCTGGACGACTTGGCCCAAAAGGGCAAGACCACCATGGACGTGAAGGCGCGTAAAGCCATTTACGACCGTATCCAGCAAATCATTTTTGATGAGCTTCCGGTGATCGTGCTTTTCCACAAATCCATGGTTTCCGCGGTATATGACTATGTGGAGAACTACCGTATTCATCCGGCGGAGAAGTATATCGTCACCCCGGAACTGGGGCGGCGCTAGGGTGCCTGCCCGGTCTTCATCGATCTTTCCGGCAGCCGCGCCGATTCTGCGGGTGGACGGCCTGACGGTCGGCTTCGGCGGGACCGCCGGCACCCAGGACGTCCTGCGGGATATCCACCTGACGTTGCGGCCGGGCGAAATTCTCGGCCTGGTGGGCGAATCGGGTTCGGGTAAAAGCCTTCTGGCGCGGTCGCTGGTGCGCTTGGAGTCGCCGGCCAGGATCGGCGCGGGGTCCATTTTGCTGGACGGAAACGAGCTGTGCACCCGGACCCAGCGGGAGATGGAAGACTTGCGCGGCCGGGCAATCACCCTGGTGCTGCAGCACCCGGAACGGGCCATGGATCCGGTTTTCAAAATGCAAAGCCAGTTCCTGGAAGTCTGGACCTCGGGGCAGGACAATGCACGGCGGCCGCGCAAGCGATTTTTTCCGATTATCCAAGACATGCTCCGGTCCGTGGGGATCGCCGACGCCCGCCGGCGCTGCCGCCAGTATCCGCATCAATGGAGCCGCGGCATGCTGCAGCGCGCCCAATTGGTGATGGCCTTTTCCACCTCGCCGGCCGTGCTGATCCTCGATGAGGTCACCTCCGCGCTGGACCCGACGGTCTGTCTGCAGACCCTGGATGCCATCACCCGTTTGAAAAAGACCCGCCGCACCGGCGTGATCCTGATCACCCACGATCTCTTCGTCGCCGCCGAGATCTGTGATCGGGTGGCGGTGATGCACCAAGGCCGTATCGTGGAGACGGGCGCCGTAGACGATATCTTCGATCGTCCGGCCCATGCCTACACCCGGCGGCTGGTTTCCAGTACCGCCGGGCCTGGGGGCCCGACTGGGGTGGGGCGTTCATGACCCCCATGCCCTTCTTACGCATCCGCGACCTCTCGGTTCGCTTTGCCGACCGTGAGGCGGGTATTTTCCGCCGCCGTTTCATTCAGGCGATCCATGGCCTCGACCTTGATATCCATGCCGATGATACCTTCTGCCTGTTGGGAGAGAGCGGATCGGGAAAAACCACCCTGGCCAGTGCGATTCTCGGCCTGCATCCCTTTCACCGGGGACGGATCACCTATAACGGGCCGACCATCAACGGATCGACCATCAAGCAGAGCAACGATACGGCCCACAAATCCCTGCGTGCCGACTGCCAGATGGTCTTCCAATCCCCGGCGGCATCGCTCAACCCGCACCTGACGCTGCAGCAATCCATTGAAGAGCCCTTGGCGCAAGGCTGTGGCAAACCGGACGGCGGGAAGCGGTCCGGGCC
>NZ_BBCC01000184.1 GCF_001311845.1 Desulfosarcina cetonica JCM 12296
CGCCAGGATCGAATCCCGGCCCTGCAGGTTGAGGCGCAGGCTCATGGGCATGCCGAAGATGCCCTTTACGTCGATGACGTCCCAGGCTTCCTTGGCATCCCCCCGGGGGGGATAGTAGTCGATATGGACCTTGTGGGTCGACCGGCCGTAACGCTCGCCCACCGGATAGCCGAGAATGTCGTCCAACAGACGCGTTTTGTTGTTCAGCTTGCCGCAGGCACGCTCCGGGTCCATCAGGTTCAGCCCATCGGCATTGCCGAGAATGTTGAGGCTGTACCAGCCGTCCACATAGAGCCCACGGGCCTTGAGGGCGGAGGCCAGGACCACCTTGAAATAAGTCTGGCCGGTTTTGCCGTCCCGGCCGGCCATGGGCACGCCTTGCGCCTCGGCCTGCTGGATGATGGCGGGCAGTTCCACCGCGTTGGGGCTGAAATTGACCACCGGAATGCCGGCCGCGACCGCCGCCGCCACGTAGGCCAGGTCGGGGAGCAGGGTATCGGCGGGTGTCTTCATCAGCGCCGCCATGTCCGCATATTGGGATGGATCGGCAACATCGCAGGCCGCCGGCAAGAGGTTGAGCATCACGCAGCGCGCCTTGGGCCAGCGCCTGCGGACCGTTTCGATATCCGCTTGAATCCGCGCCATCTGATCGCCCACATCGCCGTCGGCCGTTGGTGCGCTGAAAACGGACATTTCGTCCAGGAAGGCGGCATGGGGGCGCCAGACCCCGTCGGGCAGTACCCCGTGGCGGCAGATGGCGGCGGTCACCGTTTCCGTGGAAACGTCCCACCCGCTCACGACGACACGGGCACAATCGCCCAGGAACGCGAAACGGTTGGCGGTGGTCAGACCGGGGATGATCAGGTCCGGGGCCTCCTGCATGGCGGCAACGGCGGCGGATAGAGTGGTGCCGATAGCACCTTTGATACCGGCAACCAGGAGCAGCAATCCTGGGGCAGACGCGGGCATTGATTTCATGGATGACTATTTTCCTCTGAGGCAATCGTTCGGCGGTGAGTGGACAAATTGCCGTACCATAAAAGCAGCCCCCCGCAAAGTCAAGCCGAGGCTGAATTTATCGCGTGCGGTGGCATCACCAAGCGTATTGACAGCAAAATTTTAACTGTGTTATCAACAACAACTTTTTTAGCGCCACCTAATTTAGCACCACCCAGTAAGTAAACAGTGTTCAATCCATCGGATTTCATCCGCGTGTTGCCGGGGTGTTGATGAATTGTTTCTGTCAATAGCAACATGGCGGCTGATACCCCATATCCAACAACCCAACTATCGTGCATTTGATCGGGGGGCAATTCATGACGACAGAAGGCAGTGCGCAGCAGGGCGAAAGGATGGAAATCGAAATTATTGGCGGCCGTTTCGATAAAGTCACGACGGTCTTGGAATCATTCAAGCCCGGCGATGAACGCTTTATCCACGACTATGCCACCATCGGGCTTGAACCCCGGACATACAACCAGGTCAAACACAATCTCATCGAGGTCAAGGTGCCGGCTCGCCTGCATCCGACGGTGCTGGACATGAACCGCTTCAACCTCAACCGGCCGGGGGGCGGTGGCATTGGCGTCAGCATCGCGGTCTACTTCTATGCCAAGGTGAAGGCCATCGATGAACCCGTGATTCGTACTTCCGGTGAAAGACCTTTGATCGTCACCCATTTTGCCCATATCTTCAAAAAACTCTTGGGGTACCCTGGCGGGTTCGAAATCGAGCTTCACGATCATAAACGCCGGCATGTGGGCCTGGGATCCTCCATCGGCACCATGTGCGCGGCGTGCATCGGCATGAACGAGGTCCTGGGACGGCCCTTCCACGGCTGGGAGCTGCGCCGCATCATGGGGTATCACTCCTGTGAGGAGAGCCCCGAGAACAACGGATTCCTGCTGCCGGCCTTCGAGACCGGGATCGGGGCCATCGTGGGCGTCAACGGCGGCTGGGTGGTGGCCAGCGACGACCTCGTCTTGGTTCATCGTGTCGAGCTGCCCGACACCAAGGTGATTCTCTTCATTCCCGAGGTCCAGAGCATCGCGGACGAGTTCCGCGGCGTTGAGACCTCGGCCGAATCGGAAGTCGAGCTGCTCCTGCGGCGGGCGCGGACCCTGGATGCCCTGCAGTCCGGCGCCAAGGCTCAGATCGTGCTCTTCGACATGCTGCCGGCCATGATCAAGGGCGACCTCACGAAGATCGGCGATGCCCTTTTCGACCTTTGCTATTTGGGTTCCAAACGCGCCGAGTGCGAACAGCATGGCAATTTCGGTACCCCCATCTACCGGTACATCAACGCTTTCCGCAAGATCGGCGTGGAGATTGCCGGCATGAGTTCGGTCGGCCCGACGGTTTTTGCCCTGACCCAGAAGCAGGACGTTTACGACCGGGTGATGGCCTACCTCAAGTCGATGAACATCTCCGATACGCGCATCATCGAGACCGAGGTGGACAACCTCGGCGGCACGGTGAGCGAAAACGGTGTCGAGCGCAGTTTCATCAATGACAACTGGCTCAAGGGGTAGGCATGCCGCTTTCCTATAAAGCCAAGATCTGTGGGAACACCAACCTCGCCGATGCCCGGCTGGCCGCCGATGCGGGTGCGGATTTCTTCGGTGTGGTGGTGGAGGTGGATTTCTCACCGCGCGCGCTACGCATGGAAGCCGCCGTGGATCTGTTCTCCCGGCCACCGTTGCCCGGCGTGGCCCTGGTATATCAGATGCCGGAAAGCCGGATCCACCATCTCATTCAGACCCTGAACCCCTTTGCCGTGCAGTTTCTGGGCGATCCCGACCCGGAGCGCTTGCGCCGGCTGGTAACAGCCTTTCCCCAGACCCAGGTCTGGCAATCCCTGCATTTGCCTCCGGCAGGCCATGCGGTTACCGTCGATGCGCTGATGGCCCAGATGGATGACTGCCTGGAAGCCGGGGTCAGCGCCCTGCTTTTGGATACGGCCGCCACGGGAGGGGGTAAAACCAAGTTTGGCGGGACCGGCATTACCTTCGATTGGGACATTGCCGGGACCTTCATGGGACGGATGCCGCCGGGGTTTCCCGTCTGGCTGGCCGGCGGCATCAATCCCGACAACGTCCGCGATGCCCTTTCGGCCGTCGACCCCTACGGCATCGACCTGTGCTCCGGCGTGGAGGCCTTCACCGGGAAAAAGGATCCGGACAAAGTGAATCGCTTAATGGATGCCATTCGTGCGGCATCCGCAGCAAGGAGATAAACCCACGTGAAAGCAGCCGTTGTATACGGAAAAGACGATATCCGCATCGAGGAATACCCCACCCCGACCGCGGGAGCGGGTGAAATGGTGGTGCGCACCCGGGTTTCGGGCATCTGTGCCACCGACATCAAGACCCTGTTGGGGCAGGGGCTGCCCAAGGAACTGCCCACCATTCTCGGGCATGAAGTGGTCGGTGAAATCGCAGAGATCGGCAGCGGGGTCGATGGATATGCCATCGGCGAGCGGGTGGCGGTATACCCGATTGCCGTTTGCGGCCAGTGCGAATACTGCCGCAAGGGCCGCCACAACCTGTGCGACCATGAATTCGGCCTGGCCCACGGCATCGCCGGCGGGTTTGCCGAATATGTCCGCCTGCCCCGGCAGATCATCGAGATCGGCGGGGTGGTCAAACTGGCCGACGACCTGCCCTTTGAGCGGGCCGTCCTGGCCGAGCCGCTCTCCTGCGCCTACGCTTCCCTGCGGACCTGCCGGGTGACGGCGGGAGATCGGGTGGTGATCCTGGGGGCCGGTCCCATGGGGCTGATGCACCTGAAACTGGCCAAATGGATGGGGGCCACGGTGATCGTGGTCGACATCCTCGAGAACCGCCTGAAAATTGCCGCGCAGATGGGCGCCGACCATTGTATCAATTCAGCCACGACCGACCATGCGGCGGAGATCGACCGTTTAACCGAAGGTCGGGGGGCTGCGGTGGTGATCGCCTCCCTGGGGATTCCCAAGGTGGTCGAGGCCAACCTGAAACTGACCGGCAAGGGCGGCACCTTCAATATCTTCGGCGGGCCGCCGGCCGGCGAAACCATCCGCGTGGATCCCCGTTGGCTGCACTACATGGAGATCACCCTGACCGGCACCTTTGCCTGCTCGCCCGACGATTTCCGGCATTGCCTGGAATTGATCCGAACCCAGGCCATCACCGTGGACGATCTGGTGTCCGACACCTTCACTTTGGACAATTTTCTGGATGCTGTCGAGCGGGCCAAGGCGCAGGCCATGATCCGGGGCATCGTGACCTTTTAAGGGCTGTTTGAAAAGCCCGTCTAATCGAAATAAAGGAAGCAACCGCATGAATGGAAAAGAAAGACGCCTGAGAAGAATTCTGAACCCGGAAACCGGCCGCAGCCTGGTTTTGGCCGTGGATCATGGCATGGCCCTGGGGCCCATGACCGGTATCGTGGATATCAAAGCGACCCTGCGCCAACTGGATGCCACCGGCAAGGTGGACTGCTGGCTGATGACCAAGGGCATTTACAACCATGCCTATGCGCCGGCCGGGGATCCCGGCGTGATCCTGCGGGCCAGCGGCGGGGCGACCATTGCCGGGCCGGAGCTGACCCGTGAAGGCCAGACCGCCACGGTGGAGGAGGCCCTGCATTTAGCGGTGGACGCCGTGGCCACGTCGGCATTCGTGGGCTCGCCCTACGAACATGAGACCCTGATCGGCATGGCCCATCTATCCAGTGAATGCCGCAAGTGGGACATGCCCCTTTTGGGCGTCATCGGCCTGGGCAAGACCAACGAGGACAAGAAAAAGGATCCCAAATTCATCGCCCTGGGGGCCCGCGTGGGTGCCGAGCACGGTGCCGACATCATCAAAACCTACTACACGGAAACGGATTTCGACAAAGTCGTGGCCGGTTGCCCCGTGCCGATCATGATTGCCGGCGGACCGAAATGCGAAACCGACCTGGATACCCTCAAGATGATCCACGGGGCACTTCAGGGCGGCGCCAAGGGGATTGTCATGGGGCGCAATGTCTGGCAGAGCCCCTATCCGGTGGCCCTTCTGACGGCCGTGCACGGCCTGATTCACAAGAACCTGAATGTCGACGAGGCTGCCGAATTGTTGGCGCACGAGAAGAACACCTAAACCGGTGTCCATAGAGCATCAATCCGGAAATTCAAAGGGGGGCGCTCGTCCGACAGGTTCATGATTCGGTGAGCGCCCCCGATTCGGCTATTGGGGCTGGCGTTTCAGGGACTTGGCGGTTCGCTGGATAGGAGCCGTTGGAGTTGGGCAATATGGTTTCGCTCTTCGGCGACGATCTGGCCCAACTGCTCGGCGACGACCGGATCGTCGATAAAGCTGCCCAGGGTTTCGTAAAAGGCGATCGTATCCCCCTCGAATCCGATGAAGGTGCGGATCATTTTCTCCCTGGTGTCGATGGTGGCTAAGTCGACTTCCTGAAGGGAGAAGCTCTGCCCCTGAACCACATCCTCCGCCAGCGCGCGGCTGAATTCGGCCAGCAGCGGGCTGTCCTCATCTTCGGTCAGACGCTCCTTCAGCCGATTGAACCAGCGCGCATGGTTGTGTTCTTCCTGGGCCATCCAGGTCAACAGGGCCGCCAGGGATGCATCCGGTGTGTGCCGTCGGGCCTCGCGGTAGGTCTTTTCCCCGTTTTCCTCCAACCGAATCGCAATATCCAGGATATCGTGTGCCGTAAACATGGGGCGTCCTCATCATCGGTCATGGCGGGTATTCCACGCCAATCTTCAGGGCCTGGACAGATGCCGCCAGCAACTGCGGATTTTTGTGCAGGCGTTTTTCCAGAATTACGGAAATGTCTTCCAGATCACAGAAAAAGGGAGCCGTGTGGGCTTGCTCCACGGTGTTGCGGGCCAGGAAAAAACCCAACATGATCAAATTCACCGCCTTGGGGTTGCCCAATTTAGCGGCCAGGCCGTCGGCATCGAGAAAAAACGTTTTCAAGGGGGATGGCTGCCCATCGCCGGCCGTACCGTTGACCGCCGCCCAACCCGTGGGTTTGAGATAACCCCCATGCGGGGCCAGGTTCTCGGCCTTCATGGCGATGAGGCTATCCGCCTTCCCGGGTTGATCAGCGGGCTGGCAAAGGGCCCGACCTTGAGATGGGAGATCACCGTTCCCCCTCGCTGGGCCATGCCGTGGGTTTCCGAGGTGAATACCGGCAGCGCCTTGGCAATGGCTGCCTCGGCCAACAGGCGGGTCACGAACAAGACGCCCTGGCCGCCCACGCCGCTGATGACCATCTGATGGGTAAATGTATTCGTCATGATTGTTTATCCCTGATTCTCGATGGGTTCGGTTTTTTGATTTACCCGTTGGCCACGATCGCGCCCTTGGGACATACGTTGAGGCACACCCCGCAACCCATGCA
Source organism: Desulfosarcina cetonica JCM 12296 (assembly GCF_001311845.1). Taxonomy (GTDB): domain Bacteria; phylum Desulfobacterota; class Desulfobacteria; order Desulfobacterales; family Desulfosarcinaceae; genus Desulfosarcina; species Desulfosarcina cetonica. The sequence continues at coordinate 6,391 of NZ_BBCC01000184.1, forward strand.
GACCAGCGGGTCAACGGCCGTGCGGGCGCCGTCGTCCACCGCCACCAGGGCCGGACATTCGAAATGCTGCAGGCAGTACCCGCAACCGTCGCAATCGTCATTGATCGTCACGGAAATGGGCGCGGCCAACTCTCCCTGGCGGGCCAGGTCGATGACGCATCCATGGCGGGCGATCACCACGGCCGGGCCGCGTTCGCGGCTGAAGGCCACCGCCGCTTTGACCGTTGTGGTAAAGGTTGCCAGATCGTAGGGATCGCCGATTTCGAGAAATTCCACCCCGCAGCCTTTGACCAGGGTCTCCATGTCCACTTTCACCAGCGGCTTGCCGCTCACGCTGGTTCCCGTGGCCGGCGTGGGCTGGCTGCCGGTCATGGCCGTGGTGCGGTTGTCCAGGATGACCAATACGAAGCGCACGTTCTGGTTGACCGCATCGATGAGGGCGGGGATGCCGGCATGAAAGAAGGTGGAATCGCCGATCGTGGCCACGATGTCGGGGCGTTTTTCCGCGTTTCGATAGGCCTGGTAAAATCCGGCGGCCTGGCTGATGGCCGCTCCCATGCACAGCACCGTGTCCACGGCCTTGAGGTTCATCCCCAGGGTGTAACAGCCGATGTCGCTGGTGTAGATGCCGCGCGGGGCGGCCTTCTTGATGGCAAAGAAGCTGGCCCGGTGGGGACAACCCGCGCACAGCGTGGGCCGCCGGCCCGGCGCCTGGGGCAACTCGGGAATGGCCGTCGTCAGACCCGCGAAGGCGGCCAGCAACCGTTCGACCTTCTCTGGTAGGAATTCGCCGACGCGGGGTACCACCTTGTTGAGCTTGCCCTTGACCCGCTGTCGATCGGCCAGCTGCATTTCGATGATGCCGGTGGTCTCCTCAAGGACCAGCACCTCGTCATGGTCGCCCAAAAGTCGCTCAACGAATGCCGTGTGCAGGGGAAACGGCTGAAGCACCTGATAGAAGGGCAGTTGATCCCATAAGCCGAGATCGCCCAAGGCCTCGGCTGTGTAGGCGGCGGCCACACCGCTGGCCACCACCGCCCGTCGGCCGCTGGCTTGGGGATTGCGCCGTACCGGCGCGGTGGCCGGGTAAGCGGCGATTTCGGCCAGCTTGGCTTCCAGCTCAAGATGCAGCTGGTAGCGGAATTTGGGCGTGGCCGCCCAACGCAGGGGATCCTTCTTGAAGTCCGGCTGCCGGGAGGCAGTGGGAATCGTGTCCGGTGACACATCCTGCCGGCAATGGCACACCCGGGTGGTGGGCCGCAGCATCACCGGTGTGCGGAATTCCTCGGAAAGTGCGTAGGCCAGACCCACCATGGATTTGGCCTGGCGGGGCGATTCGGGGTCCAGCACGGGAATTTTGGCCATCATGGCCATCATGCGGCTGTCCTGCTCGGTCTGGGAGGAGTGCGGACCGGGATCGTCGGCGCAGATGATGACGAATCCGCCGGCACAGCCCATGTATGCGGAGCTCATCAGCGGGTCGGAGGCCACGTTCAGCCCCACCTGTTTCATGGCCACGGCCGTCCGCAGGCCGGTCTGGCTGCCGGCATAGGCGATTTCAAAGGCCACTTTCTCGTTGGCGGCCCACTGGGTATGCATCGTGATGCCGAATCGCTTCTGAAGCGCGGCCACGGAAGCGAGAATTTCCGAAGACGGGGTTCCCGGATAGGCGGTCGCCATGCCGCAGCCGTGTTCGACCAATCCGCGGGCGATGGCCTCATTGCCCATCATCAGTTCTTTTTTGCCTGCCTGGTTCATATCTACCTCGGCGTCTACAGAACGTATCTTTTTCATGGGTTCATCGAAACCAGCATCCGGACATGAATTCCCCTGTCCGGACCAGCAGGCTATTACACGGTCTCAGCCCTAAAGTAAATCCGCACGGTGGAGATAATTAGGGTTGGATGAAGATGTGAAAAGCGACTTGCCCCCACTTCCAGCAAAGGCATCCATGTTTTTTCAGCAAGGGGTACTCGGTCCCGTTAAATACCCTTTGCGTCCATTTATTTCATTACATCCGTGACGATTCCGGGGGCGGCCATCGTTGTGAGGGGAAAATGCTGAACGACCATTCATCGGGGGATCGGGCGTATCAGGTGCCGATCCTGCTTTTTACCCTGGCCGTTTTTTATCTGGGGCTCACCGGCGCGTGGTTTTCATCGAATCCGCTGATTAGCCGAATCCATGGGGATGTCGATGTCGTCCTGCCCGTTTTTTGGGGGCTTGCCTTTTATGGCATCCGACAGAGAAAAAGGAATGCTGTCACAAAGCAGCGTGACATCCTGTATCGCCGGTTTATCGAGAATCAACCGGTGGGATTGTGCCGGACAACCATTAAGGACCCGGGAGGGCGGTTTGTCATGGCCAATTCAGCTTTAGCCAAACAGTATGGCTATGCGTCGGTTGAGCAGCTGATGGAAACGAGGGTTTCGGACCTCTACCGAAATCCCGAAGACCGGGATCGCATGTTGGAAATGCTGTTGGCATCAGGCACGTCGCCGGGTTGTCGGTGGAAGGCAAAAGACGGGATGGTACCAGGATTTTTGTCTCCATGACCATGTGGCTCATCCGTGATGGGGATGGCCAGCCCATGGAAATGGAAGGTACGATCGAGGATATCACCGCCCGCAAGGAAGCCGAGCTGGCGCTTCAGCGAAGCGAAGCGATGCATCGGCTGGCCCAGCGCATTGCCGGACTGGGGCACTGGGAGGTCGCGCCGATAGCCGGAAAACCGATCTGGTCCGATGAGATGTACCACATTTACGAATGGAAAAGAGATGCCTTCGACGGCTCCCTGGACAGGTTTCTCCAACGGGTCCATCCCGACGATCGGGATGATGTCGTCGCGCAAATCACCGATGCCAGGGAAAAAGGGGCGCCAATCGACAACGTCCACCGGATTGTCTTGCCGGATCGTCGGGTCAAGTACATCTATTCCATGGGCCATGTGGAATATGGGGACGATGGCGAACCGATTCGTATTGTCGGAACCAGCCAGGACGTCACCCAACAGAAATTGGCCGAAATGCAAAAGGAAGAATCCGAGCAACGACTCCTGCAGGCGCAGAAACTGGAAGCGATCGGCACCCTGGCGGGCGGTATCGCCCACGACTTCAACAATATCCTCACCTCGATCATCGGTTTTACCCAACGTGCCGCCCACCTGCTGCCCGAAAACAGCCCGGCAATCAAAAAGCTGGATATCGTTCTCCAGGCGGGGATGCGCGCCCGGGATCTGGTTGACCATATTCTGGCCTTCAGCCGGGAGAGCAAACCCGAATGCAAGCCGGTTCAAACCCGTATTATCGTCAAGGAGGCCATCAAGCTTCTGCGGGCAACGATTCCGGCCAATATCGCGATCAAACCGGATATCGCGTCCCAATGCGGCCGGGTGCTGGCCGACCCGGTTCAGATCCATCAGGTGGTGATGAACCTGTGCACCAACGCCTATCACGCCATCGGCGCCATCGGCGGCCAAATTACGGTTTCCCTGGCACCGGCCGACCTGGGGCCCGACGATCTTCAAACCGGATTTGACGTCAGGCCCGGCGCCTATGCCCATCTACGGGTCGCCGATACGGGCCGCGGCATGGATCAAAAGACCCTCGGCAAGATTTTCGATCCCTACTTCACGACAAAAAGAGAGGGGCGGGAACGGGGCTGGGGTTGTCCGTGGTTCACGGCATCGTCAAGAAACATGGCGGCCAGATATCCGTTCACAGCGAACCGGGCCGGGGAACCGCCTTTGATATCTTTTTGCCTTGTATTGACAATCACGATGTCACGGAAGCCGTGGCCCAGACGATGCCTATCGCCGGCGGTAGCGAGCACATCCTGGTGGTCGACGACGAAAACCTGATTGCCGAAGTCCTGTCTGAAACGCTGATCGACCTAGGCTATCGGGTCACCGCGTTTACATCCAGTGAAGCCGCCCTCGCGTTTGTCACGGACCGTTCCGACGTGCCGGATTTGATGATTACCGACATGACCATGCCAGGCATGTGTGGTGATGACTTGTCCATAAATATCCTCAAGCTTTTACCGGAACTTCCGATCATCATCTGTACCGGGTTCAGCGACAATTTGGATGAAAAGAAGGCGCAAGCGATTGGTATTCGTGCGTTTTTGGCCAAGCCGGTTACCGAGCGGCGCCTGACCGCATGTATCCGGAATCTTCTGGACTAAATAAGACCATGGCAATGGAACAACGGTGAAATTATGGCTTGGGTTTTGATTCTGGATGACGATTCGGGCATTCAGCAGCTCCTGGAAGAGCTGATTGACGATTTGGGGCATCGGCACCGGACCGCCGCCAGCCTGGCGGATGGCTTGTCCATGGCCGGAAACCAGGATTTCGATCTGGTCTTGTTGGATCTGGACTTCCCCGAAGGCAACGGGCTTGAGATCATGCCGGATCTGTTCCGGCTGCCCAGCGCTCCCGAGATCATGATCATTACCGGCACGGGCGATGCCGAAGCGGCTGAACTGGCCTTTAAATACGGTGCCTGGGATTATGTGCGCAAGCCGTTTTTGATTGAAACGGTTTCGTTTCAGGTTACAAGGGCACTGCAATACCATGCGGAAAAAGCCGGCCGAACGAAACCGGCCATTCTGAAAAGAGACCGGATTGTCGGCGACTCCGATGAGATCCGCTTTTGTCTTGACGAGGTTGCCAAGCCGCGGCGACAGATAGCAGCGTTCTCCTTTCCGGGGAAACCGGCACCGGCAAAGAGCTCTTTGCCAGCGCGATCCACGAAAACAGCCGGCGTTCGGATGAGAGGTTTGTGGTCATTGACTGCGGTGCATTGCCGGAGACATTGGTCGAAAGCATTTTGTTTGGTCATGAGAAGGGCGCTTTTACCGGTGCCGACAGCCGCCGGGAGGGGCTGATTGTCCAGGCGGCCGGAGGAACGCTTTTTCTGGATGAAATTGGAGAACTCGATCTGGCCGTCCAGAAAAAATTGTTGCGAACCCTGCAAGAGCGTCGCTTAAGGGCCGTTGGTGCCAACAAGGAGATCTCGGTTGACTTTCGGCTGGTTGCGGCGACCAATCGGGACCTCGATCAGATGGTGCGCGATCATCAATTTCGTGAAGATTTGCTGTTCCGGATTCGCGGCATTGAAATCCGGCTGCCACCTCTTCGAGAACGCAAGGCGGACATCCCGGCCATCGTTCATCACACCATTCAGCGGATGGGCGTGCGTTACGGCATGGGAACCAAAGGGGTCGCGACTGAATTTATGGATGTCCTCCAGCAGTTCGATTGGCCCGGTAATGTGCGCGAACTGATCAGTGTACTGGAACATGCCGTGGCCAACGCCGGTGCCGACCCTACCCTGGTGCCCAAACATTTCCCCTCCAAATACCGTACGGCCATTCTGGCGCGCACGGCCAATGCGTGTCCGGAAGGCGGCCCTTCCAACGGGCGGGTGGCATTCCAGGATGCTGCCGGTGGTGTCGTCAAATGGATGGATTATCGCAAGCAGGCCGAGAAGATCTACCTCCAATTCCTCTCGCAAAGTTCTCACGGGAGCTGGCAGGCGGCCTGCAAGTTTTCCGGTTTGTCCAAGACGCGATTGTATGAGTTGTTGAATAAGCACGGCGTCTCCCTTCAAAATTGACGGATTCGT